>NZ_JBOFBI010000150.1:0-2695 GCF_051645465.1 Tabrizicola sp.
CGTCGCCAATCGCCGGGGTCGCTTTCGAGCTTGATGCCATTGCGGCGGTCATCATTGGCGGCACCTCGCTTGCGGGCGGCAAAGGATCGGTCATTGGGACCCTCTTCGGCGCCTGCATCATCGGGGTTCTGGCGAACGGATTGATCCTTTTGGGCCTCAGCGACTTTGTCCGGCAGATCATCACCGGTCTGGTGATTGTCATGGCCGTCGTTCTGGACCACTTCCGATCACGGATTTCGCAGGGCGCCTGACCCAGTCGGTTCATCCGATTGGCCGATCCAGGCCTGCCGCTGCCATTCGAAACGTTAGAAGGACCCCCTGAGATGGATTTCTTTGCTGACACTGCCGAGGTGTCCGAACTGCGACAGCTGGCGGGCCTTGGCCTCTTGGACGGCGTGACGACAAACCCGAGCCTGATTGCCAAATCGGGGCGGAAGATGGCTGAGGTGATTGCCGAGATCTGCGCGATCACGTCTGGCCCGGTCAGCGCCGAGGTGGTTTCCACCGCGACCGAGGCAGTGGTGGCCGAAGGCAAGGCGCTCGCAGCCATTGCCCCCAATGTCGTGGTCAAGGTCCCGTTGACTGAAGACGGGCTAGCCGCCTGCCGTGCCTTCGTCGCGTCCGGCATCAAGGTAAACGTCACGCTGTGCTTTTCGCTGGTGCAAGCGATTGTAGCGGCGAAGTCAGGGGCGAGTTACATCTCGCCTTTCGTGGGCCGGTTGGACGATATCAACCTCGACGGGATGCGGCTGATCCGGGATATCCGGGAAGCCTATGACGTCCAGCGCTACACAACCAAGATCCTCGCGGCTTCCATGCGCTCGGCTAATCATATGGGCGAGGCAGCCAAGGCCGGGGCCGATGCGGTGACTGCCCCGGCGGCCGTGTTGCGTGGGTTGACACGGCATCCCCTGACCGATGCGGGGTTGGCAAAGTTCATGTCTGACTGGACGGCAGCGCAGCGCTGACGCCGATTTTGCTGTGGCAGCCTTGCGAGTGCAAAGCCGTTGCAGATCATTCAACGCGATCATCAAAGGCAAACTAGAATGGATATCCAGGCCCTGCGCACCCGTCACCCCGACCATTGGATGCGCGCCTGTGCGATCCGGACGCTGACCCTGGATGCCGTAGCGGCGGCCAATTCGGGGCATTCGGGGATGCCGATGGGGATGGCGGATGTGGCGACGGTCCTGTTCGAAAAGCACCTGAAGTTTGATCCAGCCGCCCCGCGCTGGCCAGACCGCGACCGGTTCATCCTGTCGGCGGGGCATGGCTCGATGCTGATCTACAGCCTTCTGTACCTGACCGGCTATGCCGACATACCGCTGCAGCAGATCAAGGATTTTCGGCAATGGGGGTCGATCACGGCAGGCCACCCGGAATACGGCCATGTCGCGGGGGTGGAGACGACGACGGGTCCGCTGGGCCAGGGCATCGCCAATTCGGTCGGCTTTGCGATTGCCGAGGAGAGCTTGCGCGCCCGGTTCGGCGCCAAGAGCATGGATCACCACACCTATGTCATCGCGGGCGACGGCTGCCTGATGGAAGGCGTCAGCCAGGAAGCTTTGGCGCTGGCGGGCAAGCAGCAGCTGAGCCGCCTGATCTTCCTCTGGGATGACAATGGCATCACCATCGACGGCAAGGTTTCCATTGCGGACGTCACCGACCAGAAGGCGCGCTTTGCCTCCTCGGGCTGGGATGTGTTCGCTTGCGACGGCCATGATCCTGTCGACATCGATCGCGCGCTGACGGCGGCGAAAGCCAGCCCCGGTCCTGCGATGGTGGCCTGCAAGACGCATATCGCGCTGGGGCATGCCGCGCAGGACACCAACAAGGGGCACGGGGCGCTGACGGACCCGGCACGGCTGAAGGCGGCGAAAGAGGCCTATGGCTGGCCGCATGGGCCGTTCGAAATCCCGGCGGACATCAAGCGCTGGTGGGAAGGTCTGGGCGCGCGCGGGGCCAAGGCCCATGTTGAGTGGCATGCACGGCTTGATGCGCTTCCGGCAGCGAAGAAAACCGAATTTGAACGCGTCTTCCACGGTTCCCCACCTGCCAAACTCGCCGCCGCGATCCGCGCGGTGAAAAAGCAGGCCGTGGCGGACATGCCCAAGCTCGCCACCCGGTCCGCTTCGGAAAAGGTGCTGGTCGCAATCAATCCGATCATGCCCGAAACCATCGGCGGGTCAGCGGACCTGACCGGCTCGAACAACACCAAGACGCCTGACCTTGGCGTATTCGAGCCCGGCAATCGCAAATGCCGCTATGTGAACTTCAGCATCCGTGAGCATGGTATGGCTGCGGCAATGAACGGCATGGCGCTGCATGGGGGCATCCGACCCTATGGCGGCACCTTCATGTGCTTTACCGACTATGCCCGTCCCGCGATGCGGCTGTCGGCGCTGATGGGCGTGCCGGTCGTCTATGTGATGACGCACGATTCCATCGGCCTCGGCGAGGATGGCCCGACCCACCAGCCGGTCGAACATCTGGCGATCAGCCGCGCGACGCCCAACACCATGGTTATCCGGCCCGCCGATCTGGTGGAGGTGGCCGAGGCATAGGAAGTCGCGCTGATGGCGACCAAGACCCCCACGGTCCTCTCACTCAGCCGCCAGAACCTGACGGCGGTCCGCAAGGTCCATACCAACCAGAACATGGTCGCCAAGGGCGGGTATGTGCTGGCCGAGGCAGC
>NZ_JBOFBI010000151.1:0-21955 GCF_051645465.1 Tabrizicola sp.
ATGGTTAGTCGGCGAGCTATCACCTTGGATGGGCGTCGGATGCGGCGCGGGCGGCGGGGGTGCATGGGGTGATGCTGACTCGGGCGGCGGAGGCTTTGGCGGCGGAGGGGGTGCGGTGGCTGGACCTTGGGTCGGTGGATACGGAAGCAGCACCAGGGTTGGCGCGGTTCAAGCTTGGGACGGGGGCGGGTTTGCGGCGGCTCGGGGCGACGATGCTGGTCTTGCCCTGAGATGGGCGCCGGGGCAGGGTGGCAGAAAGCGGGGGTGCGGATGGCGACGGTGACGGAGGAGATGGTCGAGACCTACCGGCGCGACGGGGTCGTGCTGGTCAAGGGGCTCTGGGCCGACTGGGTGGAGATGCTGCGGGCGGGGGTGGCGCGGAACATGGCAAGCCCGACGCAGGAGATGCCGACGCTGAAGCCCGGCGAGGCGGGAAGGTTCTTCGACGATTATTGCAACTGGACCCGGATCCCGGAGTTCGCGGCGGTCATCCGGCAGTCGGCGGCGGTCGAGGTGGCGGCGGCGTTGATGGGGTCGGAGCGGGTGCAGCTTTTCCACGACCACGTGCTGGTGAAGGAACCCGCCACGACAAAGCCCACGCCCTGGCATACGGACGGGCCCTACTACTTTGTCGAGGGGCGGCAGGTGGTGAGCTTCTGGTCGCCGCTCGATCCGGTGAAGCAGGCTTCCTTGCGCTGTGTAGCGGGGTCGCATCGCTGGCCGAAGGACGTGCTGCAGACGCGGTGGATGGCGGAGACGAACTTCTATCCGGGCGAGCATGACTATATCCCGGTGCCGGACCCGGAGGCCGAGGGGATGGATATCCGGGAATGGGAGATGGAGCCGGGGGACGCGGTGGCGTTCCATTTCCGGACTCTGCACGGGACGAGGGGCAACCACGCGGCGACCCGGCGGCGGGCGTTTTCCTTGCGGCTGGTGGGGGAGGATGCCCGCTATGTCGAGCGGCCGGGGCCGACATCGCCGCCTTTTCCGGGGCATGGGATGATGCCGGGAGAGCGGTTGAGGGAGGACTGGTTTCCGGTACTGCGGGGCGGGGTGTGAGGATGTGCCCTCGGTGGGCAGATCTTTGGATCGTTCTGAATCAGTGGTTTGCCTGTGGGCATTTACCCGACCTTAAGACTTCGCTGGCCGGGCCTTTCACCTGCGTCGCATTGGACTTGGCGGACCCACGCGGTATGAGAGGGGACGGAGGCCCCGCATGACACCCCCTGACGCCCGCCCGAAGCGCTATCCGCCGCCGGAGTTCCCGCCGCGGAGGCCCGCACTGTTCGCGAAGACCCCTCCGGCGATCTTTCCGCCGATCCTCGGGCTTCTGGGGCTGGCAATCGCGGTGCGGCTGGCGTTGCTTGAGCTTGGGCTTGATGCCGGGCCGGGCGATCTTCTGGCGGGGGTTGCGGTCGCGCTCTGGGTCTTTGCGACGACGGCTTATCTGGGCAAGCTCGCCCGCCGTCCCGGCGTCGTTCTGGACGACCTTCGCGTCTTGCCGGGCCGATCGGGGCTCGCTGCAATGACGATGGGAGGCATGGCCTCGGCCACGTTGATCGCGGCCTATGCCCAGGGGCTGGCGGCGGGTCTGATGCTGGTGGCGCTGGCGGGCCATGCGGTGTTGGCCGGGCTTCTGGTCCGGCTTCTGTGGTCGCTTGAGCCCGCCGGTCGCGCGGTGAACCCGACCTGGCATCTGAGCTTTGTGGGCTTCATCGTCGCAGCACCTGCTGCGGTGGCGCTTGGGTGGAGCGTACTGGCCGAGACGCTGTTCTGGGCGACACTTCCGGTTGCCCTGGGCATCTGGGCGATGAGCGGGCTTCAGGCCCTGCGCCACGTGCCGCCTGCGCCGCTGCGGCCGCTGCTTGCGATCCATGCCGCCCCTGCAGCGCTTTTGGCCACGGTGGCGGCCCTTCTGGGCAGGGCGGAGCTTGCCATGGGGTTTGTGACCGCTGGGGCGGTCTATGCCTTTATGCTTCTGGTCCTGGCCGGCTGGATCGGCGCTGCGGGGGTGACAGCACTTTGGGGCGCTTTCACCTTTCCGCTCGCCGCCCTGGCTGTGGCGATGCTGGTGACGGGCGGGGTCTGGCAGGCTCCGGGTCTGGTGCTGGTTCTGGTTGGGCTGGTCGCGATCCCGGCAATCCTTTGGTGGGTTCTGAAGCGCTGGCCTGGAGGCAAGCTTGCAGCGGTGACGAACGCGGCGGAGGCTTGAAGCACTCTGCGGCGGGGAGCCCCCACCCCCGGCCCCTCCCCACGAGGGGGAGGGGAGGCGCTTGGGGCTGGCGTCAGAGAAAGTGACGGCGGTTTTCAGATTGAGCGCTGACGCGCGAGCCTTTTGTCTCGCCTCTGCGCGCGAAGAGTGCGCGCAACCGGCTCGGGTTGCCTCCGGCGGGGATATTTGGGCAAAGATGAAAGCCTTGGTTGGTCAGCGGATCAGGCCGACCCAGGCGCGGGCGAGGGCGAGGCCGTGGGCATCGGCCTTTTGCCCGAGGGTTGCGGCGAGATCGTCGTGGCGGGAGGCCCAGCCGGGGGCCATCCGATCGGCAGCCTCGGGGAAGAGGCGGAGCCAGTCGGCGACGACAGCGCGGCTGGCTTCGAAGTGGAACTGCGTCCCGTAGGTTGCGCGACCGATGCGGAAGGCCTGGTAGCGGGCAGCGGGGTTGGTGGCGAGGTGGACGGCGCCTTCGGGCAGAGTGAAGGTGTCGGAGTGCCATTGGAAGATCGGGAAGATTTCGGGGAGGACTGAGAGTACCGGATCGGCGCGGCCCTCGTCGGTCAGCTGAACGTCGACCCAGCCGAACTCGGGCGCGGTGCCGAGGTGGTTTTCCGACCCGAAGGCGCGGGCGAGGAGCTGGCTGCCAAGGCAGATGCCGAGGACCGGGCGATCCATGGCGGTGTAGTCCGCCATGAGGCGCGCGAGGTCGGGCAGGTAGGGGTGGATGTGGTCGTCGGTCGCCGACTGCTCGCCGCCGAAGACCACCATCGCGTTGGCATTGACGGTGGCGGGGAGCGGCTGGCCTGACCAGGGTTTGTAGACGTCGATCAGGGCGGCCGCCTCGTGCAGGGCGACGCCCACGAGACCATGGTGGGTGACGGGCATGTTTTCGACGATGGCAACGCGCATATGGGGGTCCTTTGCTCCGCGGCTACTCTGCATGGGGTCGGGGTGGCCCTCAAGAGGCCAGTTTGCCCTTGCGTCCGGGCCTCGGCCATGAAAAGGGGAACCGCCAAACGATGCTTGCTCCCGGAGGGAAATCCCATGGAGATTCGTGAGGCTCTCACCTTTGACGATGTGCTTCTGGTGCCTGCGGCATCGAGCGTTCTGCCGTCGGAAGCCGATACTTCGACCTTTGTCACGCGTGCGATCCGGATGAACATTCCGCTTCTGTCGAGTGCGATGGATACGGTGACCGAGGGGCGGATGGCGATTGCCATGGCGCAGGCGGGGGGGATCGGGGTGATCCACCGGAACCTCGACCCGGAGGCGCAGGCGCGGGAAGTGCGGCGGGTGAAGCGGTTCGAGAGCGGGGTGGTCTATCAGCCGATCACTCTGACGCCCGACCAGACGCTGGCGGATGCGAAGGTGCTGATGGAGCGGTATTCGATCACCGGGTTTCCGGTGGTGGATGAGGTGGGGCGCGTTGTGGGGATCGTCACCAACCGCGACATGCGGTTTGCGTCTGACGACAGGACGCCGGTGCGGGCGATGATGAGTTCCGAGAACCTGGCGGTGCTGCGCGAGCCGGTGGATCGGGCCGAGGCGATCAGCTTGATGAAAGTGCGGCGGATCGAGAAGCTGCTGGTGACGGACGGGCAGGGGAAGCTGACGGGGCTTCTGACGCTGAAGGACACGGAGAAGGCCGTCTTGAACCCGCAGGCCTGCAAGGATGAGCTTGGGCGGCTGCGGGTGGCGGCGGCCTCGACCGTGGGCGATGCGGGGTTCGAGCGGTCTCAGGCGCTGATCGATGCGGGGGTCGATCTGGTGGTGATCGACACGGCGCATGGGCATTCCGAGGGTGTGGCGAAGGCCGTGGAGCGGATCAAGGCTTTGTCGAACGCGGTGCAGGTGGTGGCGGGGAACGTGGCCACGGCCGAGGCGACGCGGGCGCTGATCGGGGCGGGGGCGGATGCGGTGAAGGTGGGGATCGGGCCTGGCTCGATCTGCACGACGCGGATCGTCGCGGGCGTGGGTGTGCCACAGCTGACGGCGATCATGGATGCAGGCCGCGCGGCGGGGGATGTTCCGGTGATCGCGGACGGGGGGATCAAGTTCTCCGGCGATTTCGCAAAGGCGATCGCGGCGGGGGCGTCCTGCGCGATGGTGGGGTCGGCGATTGCGGGGACCGACGAGTCTCCCGGCGAGGTGATCCTGTGGAACGGGCGATCGTTCAAGGCTTACCGGGGGATGGGGTCTTTGGGCGCGATGGCGCGGGGGTCGGCGGACCGGTATTTCCAGAAGGATGCCGCGTCCGACAAGCTGGTGCCGGAGGGGATCGAGGGGCAGGTGCCCTACAAGGGCTCGGCTGCGGCGGTCATTCACCAGATGGTGGGGGGGCTGCGGGCCGCGATGGGGTATACGGGCTGTGCGACGGTGGCCGAGATGCGGACGAAGTGCCAGTTCGTTCGGATCACCGGGGCGGGCTTGAAGGAAAGCCATGTGCATGACGTGCAGATCACACGGGAAAGCCCGAACTACCGGGTGATGTGATGCGGCGCGAATCCGGCAGTGCCGTGGTATGTTCTGTCCGGTCGTATCAGCACGGGAGTGCGGGGCATGGGGATTCCGGAAGAAGCAAAGGCCGTGGGCTTCGTTCTGACGGCGGATATCGGGAAGGCGAAGCCGTTCTACAGCGAGGTTCTGGGCTTGAGGCTGCTCTTCGAGGATGGGTTCGCTGCGGTTTACGATTGCCATGGGATGGTGCTTCGGCTGACGTCGGTCGAGGGGCACAAGGCGCATCCGCATACGGTTCTGGGCTGGCAGGTGCCGGATATCGGGGCGGCGATGGCGGATCTGCGGGCCAGGGGTGTGACGTTCAACGTCTATCCGGGGTTCGGGCAGGATGCGGATGGCGTCTGGACGGCTCCCGGCGGGACGGTCAAGGTATGCTGGTTTGATGATCCCGAGGGCAACGGGCTGAGCCTGACGCAGTCCTGACCGGCAAGGCTGAGAATGCGGAATCTGGAATATCTGTTGTGAGGCAGCGAGTTGCAGAAAAAACTTGAAGCATGACCCCGGCGGCGCGGGCTGCTGCGGCGATTGCGGTGCTGGACCGGGTTCTGGGCGGTGAGGCTGCCGAAAAGGCGCTGACGAACTGGGGGCGGGCGAACCGCTATGCCGGGTCGGGGGACCGGGCGGCCGTGCGGGATCTGGTCTTTGATGCCTTGCGCAAGCGGCGGTCGGCGGCGGTGCTTGGTGGCGGGATGACGGGGCGGGGGCTGATCCTGGGGCTTGCCCGAGAGGCGGGGCAGGAGGCCTGGTTCTCGGGCGAGGGGCATGCGCCAGCGGAGCCGGGGCCGGACGAAAACGGCCGGGAGCCCGATGCCGAGGAGCGGCTGGACCTGCCGGGCTGGCTGATCCCCGAGCTGCGGGAGAGCCTTGGCGATGCGTTCGAGCCGGTGGCGATGGCGCTACGGGAGCGGGCGCCGGTCTTTGTGCGGGTGAACCTGCGGAAAGGCGACCGGGCCAGGGCCGTTGCCGCGCTTGCAGCCGAGGCGATCACCGCTGAGCCGCATCCCCTGGTGGAAACGGCCCTGGAAGTCACCGGGAATGCGCGGAAGCTGCAGACCTCGGAAGCCTATCTGTCGGGTCTGGTCGAGCTTCAGGACGCATCATCGCAGGCGGTGGTTGCGGCGCTGCCGCTGCTGGATGGGATGAAGGTTCTCGACCATTGTGCCGGGGGCGGGGGCAAGACGCTGGCTATGGCGGCGCGGGCGAAGCTTAAGCTTTTCGCGCATGATGCCGCGATGAAGCGGATGGCGGATCTGCCGGTGCGGGCGGACCGCGCGGGTGTCAAGGTCACGCTCACGGACCGGCCCGAGGCTGCAACACCTTTCGATCTGGCGCTGATCGATGCGCCCTGTTCCGGCTCGGGCAGCTGGCGGCGCGACCCGGAGGGGAAATGGCGGCTGACGCCGGAGCGTCTTCACGAGCTGACCGCCACACAAGCCGCCATTCTGGACCGAGTGGCGCCGATGATCCGGGCCGGCGGCTGGCTGGCCTATGTTACCTGTTCCCTCCTGAAGCGCGAAAACGCCGAGCAGATCGCAGGGTTTCTTGACCGCCACTCCGGCTGGACCGTGGAGCGAGAGCTGTCGCTGACACCGCTATCCGGTGGTGACGGGTTCTATCTTGCCCTTGTACTTAGGTCGTAGTCCCAGGGCCACAACCTAGACGCGAACTCCGGACCCAGTTAATCATCCGTTAACCCCTTCCGTCGATGCTCAGCCAGCGCCGGAATGAGGGGACGGGGGAATGGACGGAGGAGAGGGTTGACGGTTTGGGGACATCGGACGCCCTTGGGCAGGGGCGGCCTTCTCACGCTTGCGACCGTGGGATTGGGGCTGGTCCTGCTATCGGTCGTGGCGTTTCCAAGGCCGAAGCTCTTTCTTGCGGTGGACGGCCTTGTCCTTCTGATGCTCGCCGCCGCTCTTGCGGTCTACGCCAGCATGCAGGGCAGGATGGCCGACCGCGAGGATCAGCGCGCTTTCCGGCTGATGGGCAACGATCCCGCCGCCTGCTTCATGACCGACGCCGAAGGTCGCCTTATCCTGCGCAACACGGCGGCCGAGAAGCGCTTTGGCGCGGATGTTCGTTCGCTGCATGACGCGCTGAGTGAGCGGGTGGTGGACCCGGCCGGTCGTCTCATGCGCTTGCAGAGAGGTGCGGAGGCGACGGGTGCTGCCACGGAAGACATCATCGGCCACGCCTCGATCCTGCGGCTGACGGCGCATTACGCGGGCCGCGGGCGCTGGTTCTGGCGGGCGGATGATCTGGCGCTGCCGGACGAGGCCGACATCGCGCGGGCGGACCGGCCAGACCGGGGCCCGCTTGCGGGGGGCAGCACCGATCTGGAGGAGGTGCCGCTTGCGATCATGACGTTCGGACCCGATGGGGTGATGCGGATTGCAAACCACGCGGCGCGGGAGCTGATGTGGAACGGCGAAACCCGTGCCGCCATGTTCCACGATCTTTTCGAGGGGCTGGGCCGACCGGTCTCGGAATGGCTGGCCGATGTCGTGGCCGGGCGCCATCCCGGGGGGGCGGAAGTCCTGCGGGTGCGCAGCAACGATGAAGAACGGTTTCTGCAGGTGACGCTGCGCCGGTATGTCGATGCAGGGAGACCGGCGGCGCTGGCCATTCTGAACGACGCGACGCGGCTGAAGACATTGGAAGCCCAGTTCGTCCAGAGCCAGAAAATGCAGGCAATCGGGCAGCTTGCGGGCGGCATTGCGCATGACTTCAACAACCTTCTCACCGCGATCTCGGGACATTGCGACCTATTGCTGCTGCGTCATGGCCGCGAGGACGTGGAGTTTGCCGATCTTGAGCAGATCCGGCAGAACGCGAACCGCGCGGCCTCGCTGGTGGGTCAGCTCCTGGCGTTTTCACGCAAGCAGACGCTGAACCCCGAGGTTCTGGATCTGGAGGACGTGCTATCCGACCTGACGCATCTTCTGAACCGTCTTCTGGTCGAGCGTGTGGAGATGACGCTTGGCCATCTGGGGCGCGAGGAGAGCAAGCCCCTTGGCCGGATAAGGGCCGACAAGCGGCAGATCGAACAGGTGCTCATGAACCTGGTGGTCAATGCCCGCGACGCCATGCCCGACGGCGGCACGGTCCGGATCGAGACCGAGCCGGTGACCCTGACGGAAGACCTGAAGCGGGACCGGGCGACTGTGCCCGCGGGCGACTATTCGGTGATCCGGGTGATCGACCGGGGCGTCGGCATTCCCGAACTGCAGCTCCGGCAGATCTTTGAGCCCTTCTTCACCACGAAGCGCCTGGGCGAGGGAACGGGCCTTGGCCTTTCAATGGCTTACGGTATCGTAAAGCAGTCCGGTGGCTTCATCTTCGTGGATTCGGCGGTGGGCGAGGGCACGACGTTCTCGCTGTACTTCCCGGTCTTTGAGGGGGCCGACCACCCGCTCCCGGTGGCTGAGCCGAAACGGGTCGCCTCGAAGCAGGGCGAAGGCGTGGTGCTGCTGGTGGAGGACGAGGCTTCGGTCCGGGCCTTCGCAAGCCGGGCGCTCAGCCTGAGGGGCTATACGGTGCTGGAGGCCGCGAATGCGGAAGAGGCGCTGGCAAAGCTTGCGGACAAGTCGCTGCACGTCGATCTTTTCGTGACGGATGTGGTGATGCCGGGGATGGACGGGCCCGCCTGGGTGCGTCGGGCGCATGTGGACCGGCCGAACGTGAAGGTGATCTTCATGTCGGGATATGCGGAGGATGGGTTGGCGGAGGACCAGGCACGGGTGCCGAACTCGGTGTTCCTGCCAAAGCCGTTCTCGCTGAACGAGCTTACGAACACGGTGCAGGGGCTGTTGGGCTAGACCGGGATTGGGTGTGGCGGAAGCGCTCTGCCGATGACGGCTGCCGCTTGGCCTCGCTGCAGCCTCCTCGTTCGACTTCGTCTTCTCGTCGGACCACCTGCGAGGAGTGCACAAGGTGCATCGACGAGCGGTTCCGAATTGCTGCTAGCGGGCCAGAAGCCGGGCGACTTCCGGGGCGAAGTAGGTGAGGATCCCGTCGCAACCGGCACGTTTGAAGGCCACAAGGGTTTCCAGCATGATCTTTTCGCCATCGATCCAGCCGTTTGCAGCCGCGGCCTTGATCATCGCGTATTCGCCCGAGACCTGGTAGGCGAAGGTCGGCGCCCCGAACGCGTCCTTCACCCGGCGGCAGATGTCGAGATAGGCGAGCCCGGGTTTGACCATGACCATGTCGGCGCCTTCGGCAAGATCGCGGGCAACCAGACGCAGCGCCTCGTCGCTGTTGGCCGGGTCCATCTGGTAGGTCCGCTTGTCACCCTTGAGCGCACCCGTCGCGCCCACGGCGTCACGGAATGGCCCGTAGAAGGCCGAGGCGTATTTCGCGGCGTAGCTCATGATCGTCACGTCGCGATGCCCGGCCTCTTCCAGCGCCGCCCGCATCGCGCCGATCCGGCCGTCCATCATGTCCGAGGGGCCCAGGATATCGGCCCCCGCGTCGGCCTGGGCGAGGCTCATCTTCACCAGCGCGACGATGCTTTCGTCGTTCAGGATCACGCCGTCTTCGACAATGCCGTCATGTCCATGGCTGTTGTAGGGGTCAAGCGCCACATCGGTCATCACCGCGATGTCGGGAACCGCGGCCTTGATCGCGCGGATGGCGCGGTTGGTCAGGTTCTCGGGGTTCCAGGCCTCGCGGCAGTCGGCGGTCTTCAGGCTGGGGTCGGTATAGGGGAAGAGGCAGATCGCGGGGATGCCGAGGTCTGCCGCCTGGGCTGCGGCTTCAACAACCAGATCGAGCGACAGCCTGTCGACCCCCGGCATCGAGGCAACCGGGTCGCGGCGCTTCGAGCCGTCGCAGAGGAAAACCGGCCAGATCAGATCGCCCGCCGTAAGCTGCGTCTCTTGCACCAACGCCCTGAGCGCACCCGTCCGCCGGAGACGACGAAACCGGCCGAGCGGGTAGGGCGCCTGGATGGGCTGCATGGCTGGCTCCTTCTGTCCAATTCAAGCAAGGGCTTGCGACTTGCCTAACTGCCTGCCATGGAATGAAAGTGGCCTCAAGCAATCTGTCGCCGAACAAGGCTAGTGAAGGGGAACGGTTAAGTTGGACGTGCTGGATACGGCGCTTGAAGTCATCGACCTGAGGTCGTTTTCAAACCTCTGGTACTGGATTGCACTCGCGGTGCTGTGGTCATCCGTCAGCCATTGGGTGCTGGGCGTGCCGCATGACATGATCCAGCGCGCCAGGAAAGAGGGCGGCCAGGCGCAGCAGGATGTGGAGGATCTGGTCCGGATCAACATCAACCGCCTTTTGCATGTGGTGGACAGCGGCGCGCTGTTTCTGGTTGGGATAGCGGGGTTCTGGCTCTCATCGCTCGCGGTGCTGGCCTTCTACTATGATGTCGAATTTGCGCAGGCCGTGTTCTTCCTCATGGCGCCGATGATGCTGGTCCTCTGGGTCAGCGTGCGCGCGGGGCGCCAGATCGCAGCGGGCGAGAACACCGGAGAGGCGCTCTTTCGCCGACTGACCATCCATCGGCGGGTGGTTCAGGTCATCGGGATGCTTGCCATCGCCGTCACCGCCTTTTACGGAACCTGGCAGAACGTCAGCGCCTCGATCCTTTACTGACCCTATCCACCGGACAGCATGACAGCCGAACGCATCTTGATGGGCGGAGCGCCCGAAGGCTTTGACGCCCGCATGGTTCTGCGCGAGCTTACGCGCGGGCGACCGGTCGTGCATGTCGCGCGGGACGACAAGCGCGCCGAGGCGATGCGGGCGGCGCTGGCGGTCTTTGCGCCGGAGACGGCGGTCCTGGACTTTCCGGCCTGGGATTGCCTGCCCTACGACCGGGTCAGCCCCAACCCCGAGATTTCGGCCCGCCGGATGGCGGCGCTTTCGGCGCTGGCCGATGGGCTTTCGGCACCTTTCGTTCTGGTCACCACGCTGAACGCGGCGACCCAGCGGGTTCCCAGCCGCGACGTCGTGCGCCTTGCGTCGTTTCAGGCCGCGGTCGGGGACCGGGTGGACGAAGAGCGCCTGCGGGGGTTTCTCGCGCGGATGGGGTTCTCGCCGGTCTCGACCGTGGCCGAGCCGGGCGACTATGCGCTTCGCGGTGGCATCGTCGACATCTATCCGCCGGGGCCGGGTGGACCGATCCGGCTGGATTTGTTCGGGGATGTGCTGGATGGGGCGCGGCGGTTCGATCCCGAGACGCAGCGCACGATCGAAAAGCTGAAGCGGGTGGAATTCGCCGCGGTGTCCGAGATCATTCTGGACGAGGCCTCGATCGCGCGGTTCCGGCAGAATTACCGGATCGCTTTCGGCGCGGCGGGTACGGATGATCCGCTCTATGAAGCGATCAGCGCTGGCCGGAAGCATCAGGGGATGGAGCACTGGCTCCCGTTCTTCCATGCCCAGCTGGAAACGCTCTTCGACTATCTGCCCGACGCGAGCGTGTTCCTGGATGATCAGGTGACGGCAGCGCGGTTGTCGCGGTGGGAGGGCATCGAGGACAGCTATGATGCCCGGCATGAAGCGATGGGCGCGAAGGGACGGATGGACACGGTCTATAAGCCGGTGCCTGCGCATGATCTTTATCTGAACGACGCCGACTGGGAGGCTGCGGTTGCATCGCACCGGGTGGCCCAGCTTTCGCCCTTGCCGCAGAGCCCAGGGCCGGGCGTTCTGGATGCGGGCGCACGGGCGGGGCGGAATTTCGCGCCGGAACGCCAGCAGGAAAAGATAAATCTTTTCGGTGCATTGACCGAACATGTTCAGGCGCTTTCCAGCGAACGGCAGGTGGTCGTCGCCAGCTGGTCGGAAGGTGCGCGCGAGCGCCTGAAAGGGCTTCTGGCCGACAACGGACTGACGGGTGCCCGCGAGATCGCCGATCTTCGGGAGGTTCCGGAGGGGAAAGGCGGTCTTTTCCTGGTGGTCTGGCCGCTGGAGGCGGGGTTTGTCGCGCCCGGCCTTGCCGTCATCTCGGAGCAGGACGTGCTGGGCGACCGGCTGGTCGGCAAGCCGCGCCGGAAGCGGAAGGCCGATAACTTCCTGCGCGAGGTCGATACGCTGAGCCCAGGCGATCTGGTGGTGCATGTCGAACATGGTGTGGGCCGGTACCTTGGGATCGACACGATCACCGCTTTGGGCGCACCCCATGCCTGCGTGGCGCTGGAATATGCCGACAATGCAAAGCTTTATCTGCCGGTCGAGAATATCGAGCTTCTAAGCCGCTACGGCCATGAAGAGGGGCTTCTGGACCGGCTAGGCGGCGGAGCGTGGCAGGCGAAGAAGGCGAAGCTCAAGGAACGGATCAAGGAGATCGCGGACCGCCTGATGCGGATCGCGGCCGAACGGGCGCTGCGCCATGCGCCGATCCTGGAGGCGCCGCATTCGATCTGGGAGGCATTTGCGGCGCGGTTCCCCTATCAGGAGACGGACGACCAGCTGGCCGCGATTGCCGACGTGGTGGCGGACCTGGAAAAGGGCTCGCCCATGGACCGGCTGATCGTCGGCGACGTAGGCTTCGGCAAGACCGAGGTCGCGATGCGCGCGGCCTTTGTCGCGGCCCTGGCGGGGATGCAGGTGGCGGTGGTCTGCCCGACAACGCTGCTGGCGCGGCAGCACTATCGCAGTTTTGCCGAGCGATTTAGGGGATTTCCGATATCCGTCAGACCGTTGTCGCGCTTTGTTTCAGCGAAGGATGCCAACGCGACCCGCTCGGCGATGGCTGAGGGGTCGGTCGACATCGTCGTCGGCACCCATGCGCTGCTGGCCAAGGGGGTAAGCTTCAAGAAGCTTGGCCTGCTGATCATCGATGAAGAGCAGCACTTTGGCGTGGCCCACAAGGAGCGGCTGAAGGAAATGCGGTCGGAGGTGCACGTCCTGACCCTGACTGCGACGCCCATTCCGCGCACCTTGCAGCTGAGCCTCGCGGGGGTGCGGGATCTGTCGATCATTGCCACGCCGCCGGTCGACCGGCTGGCGATCCGCACCTATGTCAGCGAGTTCGACACGATCACGATCCGTGAGGCGATTTTGCGCGAACGTTATCGCGGGGGGCAGACCTTCTATGTCGTCCCGCGCATCGCCGATCTGCCGGAGATCGAGGATTTCCTGAAGACCCATGTGCCGGAAGCCAGCTACGTGATTGCGCACGGGCAGCTTGCGGCGGGCGATCTGGATGACCGGATGAACCAGTTCTACGACGGCAAGCATGACCTGTTGCTCGCGACCTCGATTGTCGAAAGCGGGCTCGATATCCCGACTGCGAATACGATGATCGTCCACCGGGCCGACATGTTCGGTCTGGCGCAGCTTTATCAGATCCGGGGCCGGGTGGGCCGGTCGAAGACGCGGGCGTATTGCTACCTCACGACGAAACCGCGCGCGCCGCTGACGCCACAGGCGACCAAGCGGCTGCGGCTGCTGGGGAGCCTCGACAGCTTGGGCGCGGGGTTCAATCTGGCCTCGCACGATCTGGATTTGCGCGGGGCGGGGAACCTGCTCGGTGAAGAGCAGTCGGGGCATATCAGAGAGGTCGGATATGAGCTTTACCAGCAGATGCTGGAAGAGACGATTGCCCGGATAAAGTCGGGAGAGCTGCAGGGTTTGTCAACGATTTCAGACGATTGGAGCCCACAGTTGAACCTTGGGGTTCCGGTGATGATCCCCGAAAGCTACATCCCCGATCTGGATGTGCGGCTTGGCCTTTACCGGCGTCTGTCGGGCCTTGGGACGAAGGTGGAGCTGGAGGGCTTCGCTGCCGAGCTGATCGACCGGTTCGGGGCGCTGCCGAAGGAAGTGAACACGCTGATGCTGATCGTGCGCATCAAGGCGATGTGCAAGCGGGCGGGGATTTCAAAGCTGGATGCAGGGCCGAAGGGGGCGACGGTCAGTTTCCACAACGACAAGTTCGCGAACCCGGGGGGGCTGGTCGATTTCCTGAAAGCGCAAGGGGCGGCGGCGCGGGTGAACGGCAACAGGATCGTGCTGACGGGCGAGATGAAGACGGAAGCGGACCGGATCAAGGGTGCGTTCAACATCGCCCGCGACCTCGCCGAAGTGGTGAAGGCCGCCCGGAAGGGCTAGGCCTCGGGCTTCAGGGCCGCGAGTTCGGCAATCACATTGGCCCAGACATCAGGCGGTTGCGCGCCCGCGACGACATATTGCTGCGCGATGAGGAAAGTGGGGACGGCGGTCACCCCCTTGCGGCGGGCATCTTCGTCGCGGGCCCGGATATCGTCGGCGTCGGCGTCCGAGTGGAGGAGGCGCAGGGTCGCCTTGGCGTCCATCCCGGCCTCTCCGGCGATGGTAGCGAGGGTTTCCGCATCGCCGATGTCGCGCCCGTCGGTCCAGTAGCCGCGCATCAGGCGATCGACGACGTCGGCCTGGCGGCCCTCGATCCCGGCCCAGTGGATCAGACGGTGGGCATTAAGCGTGTTCGGCATCTTGGCGGGCTTGTCGGGGTCCAAGTCCACTCCCGCCGCGCGGGCGACCTCGCGCAGGCGTTCGTGGATGGCATCGACCCGCGCCTTGCCGTTGAACTTCTGCTCAAGGTAGGCGCGCTTCTGCACTCCTTCGCGCGGCATGTCGGGGTTGAGCTGGAACGGATGCCACTGGACCCCGAACGGGTGGCCGGGGTTGTCGACAAGCGCCCGGTCGAGGTTTGCCTTGCCGACATAGCACCAGGGGCAGACGGGGTCGGAGAAGATGTCGAGGCGGATCATGTTTCGTCCTTCCTATAGTGCGCCGTCAGAGCGCGGCGGACAATCTTGCCGGTGCCGGTGCGGGGCAGGGTGCTAAGGCGCTGGTAGTGCCGCGGTTGCTTCCAGCGGGCAAGGGCGATTTCGGCTGTTTGGTGCAGATGGGCGGGGTCCAGGGGGCAAGACGCCTCATAGAAGAGGGCGATGATCCTGGTGCCTGGGGCAACTTCGACCTCGGTGGCCGCGCAGGCGGTGAGGTAGGGGATGTCGTGGAAGGCCGCTTCCACTTCGGCCGGAGAAACGCGGAATCCGCCCGCGTTCACCAGGTCGTCTTTGCGGCCGAGGTGGGTGACTGCTCCGTCTTCGGCCATCGTGGCGGCGTCGCCGGTTCGGAACCAGAGGCCTTCTGGCGTCGGATGGCCGACGTATCCCCGCATGAGGCCGGGGTCGGCGGTTGAAACGGCCAGCTCGCCTTCCGTGCCGCGCGGGACGGGCTGGTCGTCGGGGCCAAGGATCGCGATATTGCGGCCGGGCTGGACGTAGCCTGCGGCGCCAAGGGGGGCGGGGCGGGTGGGGTTGCCGGAGATATAGGTCGACACCTCGGACATGCCGAGCGCTTCGTGAAGGTCGGTGCGGGTGATGCGTTGCCAGTCCTGCCGGAGTGCGGCGGGCAGGGTTTCTCCCGCCGAGAGGCCGTGGCGAAGGTGCGGAGTGGCGGGGAAGGGTGCGCGGAGCATCTGGCGGAACAGGCCGGGGGCGGCGGCGAAGATCGTGGCTTTGGAGCGTTCCATGAGTGGGGGCAGGGCCGCGGGTGGGGTGCCTGCGGCGGGCACGAGGGCGGTGGCTCCGAGCGTCCAGGGGTCGAGAAGGCCGGTGCCGAGCGTGTAGGTCCAGTTGAGCGCGCCGGCATGGAGGAGGCGGTCGTCTGGACCAAGACCCTCCCATGCCTGGTGCATCGGGGCACGGGCCAGGATCGCACGATGGGCGTGGGCCACGGCCATGGGCGTGCCTGATGTACCCGAGGTGAAGACGACGTAGGCCTCGCGATGCGGGTCGCCGAGGTGGAGGGCGGCGGGGGTAGTGCGTGCCCAGGCGTTGAGGTCTGGTGCAATCAACGGGGTATCGCTGGCAGGGAGGGCGATGTCCGGCTCGGCCACGATCAGCTTGGGCGAGACCAGGGCGGAGAGCTTGGTGATCTCTCCTTCGGTGAGGGCGGCGGAGGTTGGCACGGGCACCAGCCCGGCCCAGATGGCGCTGAGGTAGAGGATGGGGAAGGCGAGGCCATTGCCGAGCCGCATGAGCACCCGGTCGCCGGGTTCAAGGCCGAGGCCCAGAAGGACGCTGGCGCAGCCTTCGGTCAGGCGGAGAAGATCGGTGTAGGCGAGGGTTTCGTCATCCTGCGCGCCGAGCAGGACCAGCGCGGGTTTGTTGGCAAGCTCCGCCGCCCGTGCCAGCAAGTGCCCGGCGAGGTTGAAGGCCGGGGGCGGGGCGGGGAAGGGGCGGGTGTCGACTTCGGACAGCATCGCTGATGCGTAGAAAGCCCGCGCGGCTGTTGCAAGGCCGGATCGGCTCCACTATCGGGGTGGGCATGAAGGTGACCGATCCGAAAAGCATGATCCGCGTCGCGCGTGAGGCCGGGGGTGAGGCGCATGTCGAGCCCCTGAACCTCGGCGAGCGGGTGCGAGAGTTGCGCCGGAGCCGGGGCTGGACGCTGGAAGAGGCGGCGGTCCGGGCGGGTCTGGCGCGATCCACCCTGTCGAAGATCGAGAACGGGCAGATGAGCCCGACTTATGAGGCGCTGAAGAAGCTCGCCGGGGGGCTGTCAATCTCGGTGCCGCAGCTTTTCACGCCGCCGTCAAAGGCCCAGGTGAACGGACGGATGGCGGTGACGAAGGGGGGCGAGGGCCAGGCGCAGGCGACGGCGACCTATGAGCACGAGCTTTTGGCCGGAAGCCTCACGAAAAAGCAGATGCTGCCCTACCGCGCCACGATCCGGGCGCGGAGCTTCGAGGAGTTCGACGGCTGGGTGCGCCATGACGGCGAGGAGTTCCTTTACGTCCTGACCGGCGTCATCCGGCTTTACACCGAGTTCTACGAGCCGGTGGAACTGCGCCGGGGCGACAGCGTCTATTACGACGCGGCGATGGGGCACAATGTGGTCAGCCTCTCGGACGAGGACGCGACGATCCTTTGGGTGACCTCGCTGGTCTGACGCCCCTTGATCTGCCTCATGGCCTTGGCTTCGATGCCTCGCTAGTCTTTTGCGGAACACGGCCCGGGGGAGGGGCTGGATGAGGGTAGCAGTCCTGACGGACATCCACGCCAATCGCGAGGCGTTTGAGGCGGTCCTGGCCGACCTTGAGGGCCATGGTATCGATCGGATCGCTCTCCTTGGAGACATCGTGGGTTATGGGGGCGACCCCGAGTGGTGCTGCGAAAAGGCGGCGGAGCTGGTGGAGGCCGGAGCGGTCTGCGTGCGCGGCAACCATGACAGCGCGGCGATCGGGGGGCCGGAGGCGATGTCGAAGTTCGCCCGAAGCGCGATGGACTGGACGCGGACGCGGCTTGGGGACGCGCATCGGGCTTTTCTTGCAGCACTCCCCCTGCAGGTCGAGGACGGCGAGCTTCTCTTCGTCCATGCGTCGGCCAACGAACCGGGGGCCTGGAGCTACATCACCTCGGACACCCGTGCCACGCCGTCGTTCCGGGCGTCGACAGCGCGGATCATCCTTTGCGGACATGTGCATGTGCCGCTGCTGGCCAGTTGCGACATTGGCGGGGTGGTCCGGGAGCAGGCGTTCCGCCAGGGCCTGCCGATCCCGCTTCTGCGAAGCCGGCGGTGGCTTGCGGTCGTGGGGTCGGTCGGTCAACCGCGCGACGGGGTGCCCAAGGCGGCCTGGGCGCTGGTCGATACCGGGCGGAACGAGCTGACCTTCCGTCGCACGCCCTATGACGTGGCCAAGGCTGCCGGTCGGATACGTGCGGCAGGCCTGCCCGAGGAACTTGCGATCCGGCTTCTGATAGGGACGTGACCATGCAGATACGTCCGCATACCGGGCTTCAGATCGACGGCTTCACTTTGGGCGAGAAGCTCCACACAGGGGGCTTTGCGACGATCTGGGAGGTGACGCACCCCGATCACCAGTTGCCGATGGTCATGAAGGTCCCGACGATCCTGGACGGCTATGACGCCCCGACGATCGTGGGCTTCGAGGTCGAGCAGATGATCATGCCGCGGCTTTCGGGGCCCCATGTCCCGAAGGTCATCGGGACCGGGGATTTCGACGTGATGCCCTACATCGTGACCGAGAAGATCGATGGCGGCAGTTTACTTGCGGTCTTCCAGAAGGCTCCTTTGCCGCTGTCGGACGTGGTCGAGATCGCCGCGCGGATGGTGCAGGCGGTGGCGGACCTGCATCGCCAGCATGTCATCCATCTGGACCTGAAGCCCGAGAACTTCCTGCAAAGAAAGACTGGCGAGATGGTGATGGTCGACTTTGGCCTTAGCCGTCACGATCAGCTGCCGGACCTTCTGGCCGAGGAATTCACCATTCCGATGGGGACCTATCCCTATATCGCGCCCGAGCAGTACCTGCGGTGCCGCGACGACCCGCGGTCAGACCTTTTCGCGCTTGGCGCCATGCTTTACGCGCTGGCGACGGGCCGGAACCCCTGGGGCACGCCTGAGACGCTGCGCGGGGTGCGCAAACGGCTTTGGCGCGATCCTGTGCCGCCGCGCGCGATCCGGCCCGAGATTCCTGAATGGCTGCAGGAGATCATCCTGCGGGCCTTGGCAGTCGATCCGATGCGGCGCTACCAGTCGGCGGCGCAGATGGGCTTCGACCTTGGCCATCCGCAGCAGGTGACGCTGACCGCCCGTGCGCACAAGCTGAAGCGGGACGGCTGGCTTCAGGTCTTCGACCGCTGGCGGGTGAACCGGAAGATCAGGCGCTTCACCGTGCCGGATTCGGTGGCGGGGCAGCTGGCATCGGTCCCGGTCATCGTCGTGGCGGTTGACCTGTCGCCCGAGGGCGAGCGGCTGGCGGAAGCCCTGCGCCGCGCGGTGAAGCGGATGTTGCTGATCGAGCCGGACGCGCGGATCGCCTGCGTGAACGTGATCAAGACCGCGCGGATCGGGATCGACCAGGGCACGGACGATCAGGGCAACAACCTTCACGTGATGCGGCTGGTTCAGCTGAAAGGCTGGGCCGAGGGGATCGAGCTTCCGGACCATCGCCTGACCTATTCGGTGCTGGAAGGGCCCGATCCTGGGCAGGCGATCATCGACTATGCGACGGCGAACGAGGTCGACCATATCCTGATGGGCGCGCGCGGCCATTCGACCACGCGGCGCTATCTGGGGTCGGTCTCGGCGCAGGTTGTGGCCGAGGCGAACTGCTCGGTCACCGTGATCCGGGTTCCGGAACGGCGGGAGGACTGACGGGCGGTCAGAGCATCTGTTCGACCGTCTCGGCCCCGGCCGAAATATCCTCACCGACGCCGCCGATGGTGTTGCACCCGGCAAGGGTCGCAAGCACGGCGGCAAATAGGACCAGTTTCTTCATGCTCTCTGCCTCGTTTCTAGTTTGCCTCGTACCACCAGGTGTCCGGCAGGAAGCCCGTCCAGTCACCATAAAGCGGTATCTTTTCGGGATACTTGAGATCGGCCGAGTATGCCAAGCGGGAAACGTCGGAATACCAGATCGGGATGACATAGCGCCCCGAGGTGAGCACCCGGTCAAGCGCGCGCGTCGCGGCGGTGAACTCGTCCGTGTCGGGCGCCTTCAGCATGGCTGCGATCATCGCTTCCAGGGCGGGCGAGTTGGCGCCCATCCAGTTCCGTGTCCCCGGCTCGGTCACGCCCGCAGCACCCCAGTACAGAAGCTGCTCGTTCCCCGGCGACAGGGTCAAAGACCGGATGTAGTGGGTCATGTCGAAGTCGTAGGCGCTTGTGCGTTCCTTGTACTGGGCATCGTCGATCTTGTTCAGCGTCGCGGTGATGCCAAGCGGCTTCAGCTCTTCGATGAACATTTCGACGACCGAGGCCATTTCGTCCTGGCCGGTCACCAGCAGGATTTCAAAGGCAAAGGGTTCGCCCTGGGCGTTCTTCAGAACCCCGTCCTCGCCCACAGTCCAGCCCGCCTCTTCCAGCAAAGCCGCCGCCTTGCGCAGGTTGGCGCGGTTGGTCTGGCTGCCGTCCGACACCGGAAGTGCGTAGCCTTCGATCGTGCCCGGGGGAAGCTCGGCCTTGAAGGGCTCCAGAAGCGCCAGCTCGCGGCCCTCGGCGGGCTTGCCGGGTTCCATGCCAAGGAACGAGTTGCCGAAATAGGACGGAATCCGGGGCGGAAGGCCCCCGTTCAGCGTCTTGTTGATGAATTCAAAGTTGAAAGCCAGGATCAGCGCTTCGCGGACCCTCCAGTCGGCGAACATGGGCTTGCGGGTGTTGAAGACCAGCCCTTCGATCCCCGAGGGGCGGCCATGCGGAATCTCGGCCTTGATCACATCGCCCGACTGGACCGCCGGGAAGTTATAGGACGACAGCCACTTCGAGACGTTGGCCTCGCGGTAGGCAGACACTTGTCCTGCCTTGAACGCCTCGAAGATCGCCTGCGGGTTGGCGTAGTAGTCGTAGCGGATTTCGTCGAAGTTCCAGAGGCCGCGGTTGAAGGGCAGGTCCTTTCCCCACCAGTCGGGGTTGCGCTTGTAGCTGACGAAGACGCCGGTTTCCGACTTGTCGAGCACGTAGGGCCCCGATCCGATGGGAGCCTCCAGCGTGGCTTCGGCGAAGTCCTTCCCCTCCCACTGGGCTTTCTTCAGGATCGGGCGGAGGCCCAGGATCAAGGGTAGCTCGCGGTCGTCGACGTTGAAAGTGAAGCGTACGCTGCGCTCACCCGTCTTCTCCATCGTCGCGATCTTTTTCCAGGCCGCGTGGTAGCGCGGGTTGCCGATGTCGACCGTCCCGAGGGTCTCCATCGACCACATTACATCTTCGACGGTGACCGGGCTTCCGTCCGAGAACCGGGCTTCGGGGCGCAGGGTGAACTCGACGTAAGTCCGCCCAGAATCAGTATCAATCGATTCGGCCAGAAGTCCGTAAAGCGAGAACGGCTCGTCGTAACTCCGGCCCATCAGCGTCTCAACCGTGAGGGTCGAAATCCCGATCGCCGGGCGCCCTTTGGCCACGAAGGGATTGAAGCTGTCGAAGCTGCCCGGCTCACCCCAGCGGTAGGTCCCGCCCTTGGGTGCATCGGGGTTGACCTGGGGCAGGGACACAAAATCCGGGGGGAGTGCGGGGTCGCCATACATAGCTATGCCGTGCTGCGGTTCGGCAAGGGCCATGCCCGCACCGACCGAAAGGAGAGCCGCCAGCCCCAGCTTGCGCAAAGCCCCGTAGCGTTCCGTGATCATCGACCTTTGCCCCCCGTCCTCTCTGGTTGTGTTGGCCAGAGACTAGGACGGTCATCGTGGCAATTCAAACTTTTAGCTTGGCCATCGGCGGACTCAGGATTATACAGAGCTTACTGCTCGATAGGTTTCTTGCCTGTATGAAACCTGCCTCAATGACTGAACGCCGGCCTTGTGCCGGCGTTTTTTTCTTTTGTGGCTCGGGGGCTCATCTTTGCTTCCGGATGCTGCATTGCCATGTCAGTATTGTGCAATTGCAGCATCAGGGAGGCCACCATGTCGCTGGCAGGCAAGCGCGCGATCATCACGGGATCAAATTCAGGCATCGGGCTTGGCGTGGCCGAAGCTTTGGCCGCCGCCGGGGCGGAAGTGATTCTGAACAGCTTCACCGACCGGCCCGAGGACCATGATCTTGCACGCGATCTGGGCGCGAGGCACGGGGTCGCCGCCCGCTACATCGCGGCCGACATGTCCAAGGGTCCCGAATGCCGGGCGCTGGTCGAAAAGGCGGGGGGCTGCGATATCCTGGTGAACAACGCGGGCATCCAGCACGTCGAGCCGATCGAGAGCTTCCCGGTCGAGAAGTGGGATGCGATTCTGGCGATCAACCTCAGTTCGGCGTTTCATACCATCGCCGCCGCCTTGCCGGGGATGCGCGCCAAGGGCTGGGGCCGGATCGTCGACATCGCTTCTGCCCATGCGTTGACTGCCAGCCCGTACAAATCGGCCTATGTCGCATCGAAACATGCCGTCGTGGGCCTGACCAAGGTGGTGGCGCTGGAAACCGCGGGGCAGGGGATCACGGCGAATGCGATCTGTCCGGGATATGTGCTGACTCCGTTGGTAGAGGCGCAGATCCCGGAACAGATGAAGGTGCACAAGATGACGCGCGAGACGGTGATCCGCGAGGTGATGCTTGAACGTCAGCCCTCACGCGAGTTTGCGACGGTCGAACAGATTGGGGGCACGACGGTCTTTCTGTGCAGTCCGGCGGCCGACCAGATAACCGGCACGACGATATCGGTCGACGGCGGGTGGACGGCGCTATGACCTGGCGTGTCAATCTGGCGCTGCAGGGGGGCGGGGCGCATGGCGCGTTCACCTGGGGGGTGCTGGACCGGCTGCTGCA
>NZ_JBOFBI010000152.1:0-3795 GCF_051645465.1 Tabrizicola sp.
GGGACCTCAGGCAGGCGGGCGAACGCCAATATGCGGCAGGCAATTATTCCAGCTACAGGGCCTCACGGTCGGCGATGGGCGACATGGCCAGGAGCCTCGAGCGCGATCCGCAGATGGAGTCGCTACTTGCCAATCGCAAGCGCGCGCTCGGCATCAGCATGGATTTTGATCCAGGGATGAAGCTCGGGCAGCAACTGGCCTTCAGTCATCGCTTCGACCTCGTCAGAGGACTCGGGATCGGATTATGACCCGTCCGATTTGCCGCTCTTTCTTCGCCACGACCCTTTGATGTCTTGAAGTCCCTTGCGCGTCCGGGTGGCACTCGTCTGTCTGGTTCAGCAGCCGTCAGAAACAGCCAACAGAAGGCAGCACAGCCATGCCCACACCAGACCGTATCATCCGTCTCAAGACCGTCGTCTCCCGGACCGGCCTGTCCCGGTCCACGATCTACCGCAAGATCGCCGAAGGCACCTTCCCCGCCCAGCTTAGGATCAGCATCCACGGCGCTGGCTGGCGAGAGTCCGACATCGACCGCTGGGTCGACGACTCGGCCGGGTGGCGGCTGGGACGCAAGACTGGATGATGTTCCCGAGAGAGACGTCACGTGACGGTCGAGCCGAACGCCGCCAGCATTATTCTCGCATTCCGATCCGTCTCAGTTGCCCTTCACCGCCGCACTCGCGTCCGCCATTCCCATCCCGCGCAGTAAGCGGAGCGATGCGTAGTCCTGCTGCATGGGACCTTGCGGTTATCCACAGGGGGTCCTCAGTTGTAATTCGCAAGCGCAGTGATCCCGTCGCACTGGGGGGAAAGCCGCCGTTCGCTGCAGGCGCAATAGTTTGGGCCGGTTTCCCCGAAGCGGTCGCTGAGAAAACTCGGCGGTCGAGGCGGACAGTTGGGCGATCTCGCGCGGTCCGATGGAAGCCCTGGTGGCGGTCGAGGCGCGGGAGGAGTGTGGTGGAGGCGAACGAAAGCACTGATGCAAACGTTGGGGAAAGCGCCTGGGTGGGCTTGAGCCCGGGTTTCAACTCAAAAGGCTGCGGTCGCCGCGTTCGCTCATGGGACGCTCTACCTGCTGCCCGGCGCTCAGACAGGGCAAGGAAACGAGGCTGGCTTCCATTCGACCAACGCCACCTTCCTGAATCTCAGTGACTTTGATGCCTTCGGGCTATTCTGGACTTCTCCAAGCTGGAAAAACGTAGCGAAAATCCCGACCAGGATGGTCAAGCTCTGTTGGAGACGAGAGCAGGTCTACTGCTCGCGGAATGCGCGGGCCATCGAGTCGACAATCGGCTTGATGACATATTGCAGGAAGGTGCGTTCGCTGGTGGCGATAATGATCTCTGCCGGCATCCCGGGCAGCGGCTGAAAGCCATCTGGAACGCGGGCGATCTCGTCGGCGGGTAGTTCGATGCGGGCCACGTAGACGTCCCGCGAGGCCTGTCCGGCGGCCGTATCGCGGATCGCGTCGGCCGAGATGTAGAAGACCTCGCCCTTCAGCACCGGCGTCGTCCGCTGGTTCAGCGCGACCAGCCGGATCATCGCCTCCTGGCCCACCTGCATGCTGTCGATGTCGGCCCTGGCCACCATGGTTTCCACAATCAGCGGCGCATCCAGCGGCAGAATCTCGGCAATCGGCTTGCCCGGCTCGATCACTCCGCCGGGCGTGTTGTATTTCAGCTGCACCACCACACCATCGACCGGGGCCACGATTTCCGACCGAAGGCTCACGCTTTGCGCGCTGGCGTGCTGCTCGCGGACCGAGTCGAGCTCGGCCTGCATCAGTTGCAGTTCCTCCAGCGCCTCGTTCAGATAGGCGCTGCGGGCCTGTTCGACCTGGTCGACGCTTTTGTCCAGCATGAGCTGGGTCTCGCTGATCTGTGACTGCAACCGCGCAAGCTGCCCCTCGGCCTCGGCCAGACCGCGCCTGAGGGCGCTTACCGCGTCCGCGCGCAAAAGCCCTTTCTCGAGGAGAGCGGCTTTGTTCTCCAGCTCTTGGATGATGATGGCAATGAGCTCCTCCGACTTGGCCGCTTGTTCGGTGAATCCTTCCAGACGGAATTTGAGCGCTTCGGCGTTGTTTTCCAGAACGGTGATGTCGATCTCCAGCTTTTGCTGAGCCACATCAAAGGCATGGCGCTGGCTGGTGATGATCTCGGCCACCTGCGGCCGACCGGCGTTGTCGACCAGAAACGCGGGCAATGGCATGTCATCGCGGCCTTCAGCCATCGCTACAAGCCGCGCGGTGATCCCTTCCAGCCGCGCGCGGCGGAGGAAGAGCTCCTCCTCGCGTGCATAGGCGGCGGTCTGGTCCAGTCGCATCAAGGGTTGGCCGGTGACGACCTCGTCGCCTTCGCTGACCAGAATCTCGGCGATGATCCCACCTTCCAGGTGCTGCACGATCTGGTTCTTGCCGGTCGCGACGAAACTGCCCTGCGAAATCAACCCGGCGGACAGCGGCGCTGTGGATGCCCAGTAGCCGAAGCCACCCACCGCGCCAACCAACAGCAGAAGCCCGAGGACCGTATGCCAGCGCACTGAGCGGGGCACGCCTTCGTACCAGTCGAGTTCCTGATAGATGACCGGCAGCGTCATGTCAGACCCCTTGTCCATTGCCTTGCAGACGACCGCCCGCATTCCGCCGCCGGTCTTCCAACGCCTGCAGAACCTGCGCGCGGGTGCCGAACAGGGCCACTGAGCCGTCCGCCAGAAGCATGATCTTGTCGACATGCTGCAGAAGGCTTGGCTTCTGCGTGATCACCACGACGGTGATCTTGCTGGCCTTCGCCCGCTCCACTGCCCGTGCCAGCGCCAAATCGCCGCTGGTGTCGAGGTTGGAGTTCGGCTCGTCCAGCACCAGAAACCGGGGCGCGCCAAAGAACGCCCGGGCCAGTGCGATGCGCTGCTTCTGGCCGCCCGACAGGGGCGCGCCATCTGCGGCCACGATGGTTTCATAGCCCTGCGGCAGGTTGGCGATCATGTCATGGACGTCGGCCAGGCGGGCGGCCTCGAAGATCTGCGCGTCGGTGGCATCCGAGCGCATCCGCGCGATGTTTTCCTTGATCGTGCCGGGGAAGAGCTGCACGTCCTGCGGCAGGTAGCCCACGTTTTCGCCGAACTGCCGCTGATCCCAGTTGCGCAGGTCCATGAGGTCAAGCCGGACCGACCCCGAGGTCGGCAGAAGCGACCCCACCAGCATCTTGCCGAGCGTGGTCTTGCCCGCCCCGCTGTTGCCGATCACGGCCAGCGATTCACCGGGCTGCAGGCTGAAACTGATGCCGTTCAGCACGACGGTCTTGGTGCCTTGCGGCACATAGAGCAGGCGTTCCACGTCCAGCCGGCCTTCGGGGCGCGGCAGGCGCAGGCGTTCCTGGTTCAAGGGCGAATTGCGCAAGAGGGTCGAAATGCGGGCATAGGCCGACTGCGCCATTGCGAACTGGTTCCAGCCCTCGATCGCGCCTTCGATCGGGGCCAGCGCGCGGCCTGCGATGATCGAGGCCATGATGACCATCCCGCCGGTGATCTCGCCCTTGATCGCCAGATGCGCGCCCCAGCCGAGGATCACCACCTGGGTCAAGAGCCGCACGCCGCGCGAGATGCTTGCGGTGATGATGTTGCGGTCCTGGGCCAGCACCTGCGACTTCAGCGAACCGGCGGTGTCCTTGCCCCAGATGCGCACCGCTTCGGGGATCATCGCCAGCGCGTTGATGATCTGGCTGTTGCGCGACATGCTGTCGAGATGCAGGTTCGCGCGGCTTTGATGCATGTTCGCCTCGGTGAAATGCCGGGCGGTCA
>NZ_JBOFBI010000153.1:0-8935 GCF_051645465.1 Tabrizicola sp.
GGTAAAGCCAGCCGCTTCGCGGAAACCGTTACTCCTTCAGCACGCCCTCAAGATGGACGCCGTAGCTCGACTTGCCGAAGACCTTCGCCCGTTCAGCCATCCCGTCACGGTCGATCCAGCCCTGGCGGAAGGCGATCTCGTCCGGCGAGCCGACCTGCATCCCCTGCCGGTCCTGCAGCGTTCGGACAAAGTTCCCGGCGTCCAGAAGGCTGCCGGGTGTGCCGGTATCGAGCCAGGCGAACCCGCGGCCCATCCGTTCGACCTGCAGCGAGCCTTCGGCGCGGTAGTGTTCGAGGACGTCGACGATTTCCAGCTCGCCCCGGTCCGACGGCTTGATCCCGGCGGCAATATCGGGGGCGCGGCCGTCAAGGAAGTAAAGCCCGGTGATCGCAAAGCTTGAGGGCGGAACCTTGGGTTTCTCGACAATGGCCGTGACCTTGCCATTGGCGTCGAAGGCGGCAACGCCGTAACGCTCGGGGTCCGAGACGTGGTAACCGAAGACGGTGCCGCCTGCCGCTTGAGCATAGGCGCGGGCGAGGATCTCGGGCAGGCCGTGGCCGAAGAAGATGTTGTCGCCGAGGACCATGGCCGAAGGCGCGCCGTTCAGGAAGTCGCGGGTCAGCAGATAAGCCTGCGCCAGACCTTCCGGCTTTTCCTGGATGATCCAGGTGAAGCTCAGGCCCCACTGGCTGCCGTCGCCCAGAAGCCGCTGGAACTGCGGCTGGTCGTCGGGCGTGGTGATGATGGCAATCTCGCGGATGCCCGCCAGCATCAGGACCGAGATCGGGTAGTAGACCATCGGCTTGTCATAGATCGGCAGAAGCTGCTTCGAGGTGCCCAGCGTGATCGGCCAGAGCCGGGATCCGGTCCCCCCGGCCAGGAGGATGCCTTTGCGGCGGTGGTCTGTCATTGTCACGACCCGTCTCTTGCAGTTGGAGCAGCGCAGACCGCCCGAAGTGACTTAGATAAAGCTCTATGTCCTCGCGGTAAAGCCGCCCCACGCGATCGTAAAGACCCGGATCATAGAGGGACTCATACGCCGGTACCTTCATCTCCTGCTTCAGCTTCCGGTGTGCGGCAACGGTAGTGGTACCGAAGAACCCGTCGTGGATACGCTCGCGACCCTCGTTCCCGTGCAGGGTCAGCGCCCTTGTATCCAGGACCGTGAAGTCCGCCTTTTCCTTCACCCGGGCAACCAGGCCGTCCATTTCTTCAAGCCGGAAGATGTCGTCGTAGTTGCGGTAGACCAGGAAATCGACCTGGGGACGCCAATGGATATCCAGTTGCAGCGCGCCAGGCACCTCCAGGAGGGTCACGAAGTCGGCGAAGGTCAGGCTCTCTACCGACGTCAGACCAGCTTTCGTAAGCGATCTCGTGAGCCTGCGCAGACCTCGCTCAACGAGCGTCGGAAAGCCGAGCCGATGCTGCAACGCGTGGGCCCGCAGCTTTTGCGCTTCCCATGGGTGGTCAATGATCAAGTTCAGAAAGCAGCTTACTACACGGCGGAACGGGCACCGCAGGACCACGAACGTGTACTTGGCTGTCACAAGCTCGCCGAGGGATGGGCTGAAGCTGGCGTTGTTCTGGGCTATCCAGTGAATGCCGTCCGGCCCGTCAATCACCTGATTGGACAGGGCCGCGCTGTAGCGCAGCGACGAACAGCCGTTCTTTGGAATGAATGTGAAGACGGTGTCTTTGCCATAGAGCGCCATGGAGTGATTGATCGCGAAGCGGTGTTTGGGGTTCTTTGCAAGTCTGCCTGGAAAGCCCTGCGCGTGGCGCATCAATCTGATAGGCATCCAGTCATCCCCAAGCGCCAACTATCCCATCAAGATCTCCCGCAAGATCACCGGCAGCGTGTCGATCCAGTCAGGTCGCGATACTCCAAAGTCGTTTACAAAACTGTCACAATTCAAACGCGAATTCAACGGACGGCGCGCGGGGGTGGGGTAGTCTGCGGTCGGGATGTCTTCGATGTGGCACTGAAGCCCGGCCTGGCGCATGATTTCACGGGCGAAGTCGGCCCAGCTGGTGTCGGGCGAGCCTGAGAAGTGGTGCGTGGCGCCCTGCGCCCCGCCGATCATCTTACTGGCTGCGGTGATCAGCGCCTCGGCGATGGCGCCTGCGGGGGTGGGGCCGCCGATCTGATCGGAGACGACGCGTAGGGTGTCGCGTTCGCGGCCAAGGCGGAGCATGGTTTTCACGAAGTTCGTGCCGTGGGCCGAGACAACCCATGAGGTGCGGAGGATCAGGTGGTTGCCTCCGGCGGCGCGGACGCCTTCCTCACCAACCAGTTTGGAGCGACCGTAGGCGCCAAGCGGCCCGGTCGGGTGGTCCGGAGCAAAGGGCTGGTCGCCCTGACCGTCAAAAACATAGTCGGTCGAGATGTGGAGGAAGGGCACGCCCTTTGCCGCAGCTGCGCGGGCCATCGCGGTGGGGGCGTCGCCGTTCACCACGGTTGCAGCGGCCTCTTCGGCTTCGGCTTTGTCAACGGCGGTCCAGGCGGCGGCGTTGATGATGGCTTCGGCATCCGCGGCGGTGATGGCGGTGGCGCAGGCGGCAGGGTCCGTAAGGTCAGCCTCCTCTCGCCCGAGGAAGCGAGCGTCGGGCAGGCGGCGGGCAAGTTCCCGGGCGACCTGGCCGGTTTTTCCGAAGACAAGCAGTTTCATTTTCCGGTAATCCGATAGACCAAGCTGCCGAAGTATTCCTTCAGCGCCAGATTGACGCCCAGAAGGTTGCGGTCAAGCCGCCAGATGCCGCGCATGCCTGCGAGGTCGCCGGAACGAAAGTCGACCGGCCAGGCCACGATCCCCTCCCACCCCTGCCGGACAAAGGTTTCATGCGCCCGGGGCATGTGGAAGGCGGAGGTCACGAGGACCCAGGTCTCGCCAGGCTTTGGCTGGACGAGATCGCGGGTCAGGCTGGCGTTCTCGGTCGTGTTGCGGGAGTTCTGTTCGAGGAGGATGCGGTCGGGCGCTATGCCAAGGGCGATCCACATGTCACGGACCATGACCGAGGGGTCGGTCGTGTCCTCAGTCCGCCCAACCGTGGCCGAGCCGCCGGTGAAGATCAGCCGAGCCTCTGGGAACCTTACGGCCAGCATTGCGCCCTCGACAAGCCGCTCGCCCGCCTCGTTGAACTGCGGCCCGCCCCAGTCGCGATAGGCGGCGGTCTGTTCGGCCCCGCCGAGGACGATGATGCCATCCACGCGGGTCAGGTTGGGTTGGGCTGGGAAGGCGCTTTCGAGGGGCTTCAGCAGGAGGTCGCCAAGCGGCAGGAGGGTGATGGCCAGCGTGCCCGTGAAGAGCAGGGTGAGCGAGATGCCGGCAAGTCGGGTGCGGCCGCGCCAGAGGCCGAGAATAGCAAGCGCCATGAGGAGGAGCGCCCAGGTCTCGACCCGGGAGACCATGCCGAGGGTTTTGGAGGCGATGAAGAAGAGGGTTTCCATCAGGCTTTCCCCAGCCTTTCGCCCACGCCCTTCCGGTCGAGAAGCGGGCGCCACCAGGCTTCGTTGTCGAGATACCAGCGGACGGTGCGTCTTAGCCCCTCTTCGACGGTCACTGAGGGCCGCCAGCCCAGCTCGTCGCGGATGCGGGTGGGGTCGATGGCGTAGCGGGCGTCGTGGCCGGGGCGGTCGGTGACGAAGGTGATCTGGTCGGCGTAGGGGGTGGCTTTCGGGGCCATTTCGTCGAGGAGCGCGCAGATGGTGCGGACGAGGTCGATGTTGCGCCGTTCGTTCTCGCCGCCGATGTTGTAGCTGCGGCCGAGGGTGCCTTTCTGGAGAACGAGGAGGAGGGCATCGGCATGGTCTTCGACATAAAGCCAGTCGCGGACGTTCTCGCCCTTGCCGTAGACGGGGATGGGCTTGCCGTGGAGGGCGTTGAGGATCACGACCGGGATCAGCTTTTCGGGGAAGTGATAGGGGCCGTAGTTGTTGGAGCAGTTGGTGAGGACGACCGGGAGCCCGTAGGTCTCATGCCAGGCCCGGACCAGGTGGTCGGAGGCGGCTTTCGAGGCGGAGTAGGGGCTGCGGGGGTCGTAGGGGGTTTCCTCGGTGAACTGGCCGTCGGGGCCGAGGGAGCCGAAGACCTCATCCGTCGAGATGTGGTGGAAGCGGAAGTTTGCTGGCTTGCCTTGCCTTGTCCAGTGGGCGCGGGCGGCTTCGAGGAGGTTGAAGGTGCCGGTGATGTTCGTCTCGATGAAATCGGCGGGGCCGTCGATCGACCGGTCGACGTGGCTTTCGGCGGCGAGGTGCATGACGGCGTCGGGCCGGTGGGTCGCGAAGACCTGGTCCAGGGCGGCGCGGTCGCGGATGTCAGCCTGCTCGAAGCTGTAGAGGTTGGAGGTGGCAACGGAGGCCACGTTCGCCTCGTTCGCGGCATAGGTCATGGCGTCGAGGTTCACCACCTCATGCCCGCGTGAGACGGCCAGCCGGACGACGGCAGAGCCGATGAAACCGGCACCCCCGGTGACGAGAAGTTTCACAGCGCGCCCTCCCAGCGGAAGGGGGTGCCGATGTCGGCCAGCATCGGCGCCTTGGCGTCCTTGTCGGACAGGATCGGGGCGGCGATGCCCCAGTCGATGCCGATGGCCGGATCGTTCCAGCGCACGGCGCCGTCATGTTCGGGGCTGTAAAGGTCGGTGCATTTGTACTGGACTTCGGCGTCATCGGTCAGGGTGACGAAGCCGTGCAGGAAGCCCTTCGGCACGAAAAGCTGCCGGCCGTTTTCGGCGGTGAGTTCTGCGGCCACCCATTGGCCGTAGGTTGGCGAGCCGGTGCGGATGTCCACCGCCACATCAAGGATCGCGCCCCGCGAGCAGCGGACAAGCTTGTCCTGTGCGCGGGGCGGGGATTGGAAGTGCAGGCCACGTAGCGTGCCTTTGGCGGCAGAGAACGAGTGGTTGTCCTGGACCCAGGGCAGGTCGAGGCCCGCCTCGGCCATCCGGGCGGCGTTCCAGGTTTCGCTGAACCAGCCCCGCGCGTCGCCGAAACGGCGGGGCGTCAGGATCAGGACGTCGGACAGGGCGGTCGGTTCGATCTGCATCGTTCACCAGCAGGCTCAGAGGTTTACCCTGCATTACCGCAGGATCGCCCCGTGTCACAGCCCCTTCCTGCGGAGTCAGCGGTTTAGCCACCTTCGCAGCTGCTCGATGTCGTCGCGCATCACGGCGTGGCCGGCGCCGGGATAGATCTGGGTCATGACCTCGGCCCCCATCCCCGTCAGCACGGTTGCGCTGTCGCGGACCCGCGCCAGCGGGATATGCGGATCGCGTTCATGGACTGACATCCAGACCTTCGCCCTGTCGCGGCGGCCCTGATAGCCGAACCGCTTCGGCCCATGACCATAAAGGCCGGGATCGGGATCGCCCTCGGCGTCGCCGGTGCCGATCAGCCCACCCGACAGGGCGAAGACGCCCGCCAGCCCCTCGCCCTTCCGGGCGAAGGTTTCCAGCGCCAAGACCGCGCCCTGGCTGAAGCCGCCAAGCCAGATCGAGGCCCGCGGGATGCCCTCGGCCTCCAGCGTGGCGATCGCCGTTTCCATCGTTGCCACCGCGCTTTCCGCATGCGGACCGATCACCGCCTCGGGTGCCAGGAACGAGGTCGGCCACCAGCTTCCCCCCGGAGCATCGGGTGCGATGGCCGCCACCTCCGGCAACCCGGCGTGGTCCAGAAGCCCGAGGATATCCGCCGAGCTTCCGCCCCGGCCATGCGCCAGCACCAGCCCAATGCTGGCGCCGGTGGTCGGGCCTGCGCGCCTCATGATGCCACCCGGATGGGCGGCAGGACCTGCTCGATCCGGGCCCGCATCGGCTCATACTGCGGCGGCAGCATGAGTTGCGAGCCCATCGTCGCCTCAGGCTCGTCCACCGCAAAGCCCGGCGGGTCGGTCGCGATCTCGAAGAGCACTCCGCCCGGTTCGCGGAAGTAGATCGCGTTGAAGTACTGCCGGTCGATCACCGGGGTCGTGCGGTGCCCGGCGCTTGCGAGGGTTTCGATCCAGGCGTTCTGCTCGTCCTGGGACCGAGCCCGGAAGGCGATATGGTGGATCGTCCCCGCCCCCGGCCGCGCCGTCGTCTCGGCGTCCGAGCGGATGATGTCGATCACGTTCGCCCGTGCGTCGCCGGGCGCTTTCAGCCGCAGCCGTTCCACTCCACCCTCGGTCTCGGTCCCGACAGCCTGGTAGCCGAAGACATCGGTGATCAGCCGGGCGGTCCGGTCCGGGTCACGCTCCCACAGCGTCACCGAATGGAACCCGTGGATGTCGGTGGCCGTGGCATCCTCGATCAGCTCCACCGGCGCGTTGTCGGGATCGCGCAGTGTCATCACCTTGGCGCCGAAGCGTTCGGTCAGGCGTGGCACGGTCACCCCGGCTTCCATCAGCCGGTCGATGGTGGCGTCGAAGTCCGCCGCAGGTACGGCGTAGGCGTAGGCGCTGGCCATGCCCGGCCCCGCCCGCCCCGGCCCGGCATCGGCAAAGGGGAAGAAGGTCAGGATCGTGCCGGGGCTGCCCTTCGGATCGCCGTAGTAGAGGTGATACGTGCCCGGATCATCAAAGTTCACCGTCTTCTTCACCAGCCGCTGCTTCAGAGGGCCGGTATAGAAGGTGACATTCGCCTGCGCGGGGCCAGAGATTGCCGTGACATGGTGCAGGCCGGGGATGCGTGTGGTCATCACGTGGTCCTTTCAGTGGGGCGCGGGATGCGCCGCTTGCCGCCATAGATGGGGCTTTGCGCAGAAACGCAAAACCCTGCCCGTGCGCCCCATCTGTGCGTGTTTGCACAAAAGCGCGGACCCTGTTCCTTGCCGCCGGTTCTGCTATTCCTGAGCGCAAGGACGGGGGGAGACAAGACCCATGACCCATCTCTGGGTGCGGGCCGAGCAGCGGCCGAACGAAGAGCGCGTGGGCCTGACGCCCGAGGGCGCGGCGGCGCTGGTCAAGGCGGGGATCCGGGTGACGGTGGAGGAGTCGTCGGTCCGGGCGATTGGGATCGACGGCTACCGTGAGGCGGGCTGCGAGATCGTGGCCGAGAACCTTTGGCCCAAGGCACCGGCTGACGCGATCATCTTCGGGCTGAAGGAGCTGCCGGAGGACGGAACGGCTCTGGTGCATCGGCACATCATGTTCGGCCACGCCTACAAGGGCCAACCTGCGGGGCAGGTGCTTCTGCAGCGGTTCGAGGCCGGGGGCGGAGTGCTGTACGATCTGGAGTATCTGGTGAACGAAGACGGCCGCAGGGTTGCGGCCTTCGGCTATTGGGCGGGCTATGCGGGGGCGGCGGTGTCGCTGAAATGCTGGGCGGCGCAGCAGCGCGGCGGGATCGCCGGTCCGGTGCGGAAGGTGCCGTCGAAGGCGGCGCTGCTGGAGGAGCTTGCGGTCGAGCTAGCAGGCCTTGGCCGCCCGCGCGCGATCATCATCGGCGCCCTGGGCCGGGTGGGGACGGGAGCCGCGGACCTTTGCACTGCGATGGGTGTGGCGGTGACGAAGTGGGACATGGCGGAGACGGCGTCAGGCGGGCCTTTTCCGGAGGTCCTGGAGCATGAGATTTTCCTCAACTGCATCCTCGCCCGGCCCGGCTGTCCGGTCTTCGTGCCTGCTTCCGCCAGGACCGACCCGCGCAAGCTGACGGTGATCGGCGACATCGCCTGTGATCCGACCTCGGACTTCTCGCCGATCAAGGTCTATGACCGGGCGACGGATTGGGATGCGCCCGCCTTGCGGGTTCACGACCGCCCACCGCTGGATGTGACGGCGATCGACAACCTGCCCTCGCTGATGCCGGTGGAGTCGTCCGAGGACTATGCGGCCCAGCTGTTGCCCTCGCTTCTGACGCTTGGGGCGCTGGACCGGGGGGTGTGGGGCCGCGCGAAGGTGGAATTCGACGCCCATGTTTAGCCCACAGGGTTGCTTGAGAAGGCTCACCTATCCGGACGTTTTCCTAGGAAGCGTCAGGGCAGGTACCCCAGTGCGTCGATAAACTGGACGAAGATCTGCTCCATCAACGCCGTTTGAGCCTCATAATCGCTCCTGGGCTCGATAAGGCTTGCACAGGTGGCACCATAGCTGCCGCACTCCTCGATCCATAGGCCCGACGCGGCGGTTTCGCTTGCTAAGAACGCTTTCGCCTCCTCGCAAATCCCCTCGGCCCCCTCGGCGCAACCCATTGCCAGCGCGAGGAATGCAACATACGCACCCGTCTGATTTGGTACGACCGACACCGGGTAGAGGGTCTGGGCCGCCTTTGCCAGGAAATGGCAGCCTTCAGAATCGACTATGAGAACCATCTCACCGTCATCTTGCGGAAAGCAGGCGCGCCTCAGGAGCTGCCAGGCCTTGTCAGCGTCCTTCTCGGCTCCAATGCCTGTCTGATGCATCCAGCCCAGATATTTGCAGGCATAAGGCCCTTCGCCGATTTCATTGTTGTCGCAGGAGCGTGAGAGACGATCATAGGCGCGGTCATAGTCGCGCAGTTCGCGGTCATGCAGATAAATCTTTCCGGCATTGTAGCACCCGCCCGCCTGAAATTCGGCATCGCAGGACATGTCATAGTGCGCCAGCGCGCCAGCGAGATCACCCAGTTTCTCATAATCGACGCCGCGGCCCCAGCAAGTGTCGACGTTCCAGTCCCTCTCGCAGGGCGGTGCTTCGGAGGCCGGTGGCGGAACGCCCTCGTCGCGCCAGACAAATGGCTTGCCGTCAGACGTCGTCTCGCGCCCAAGGCTGCGCATCCGCTCCATGACCCTGTCGGGAACGCGGCGGATGGTGTCTGTCACACAGGTCAGATCTTCAATTGTCTCATCCTTGCGGATGACGTCGATCGTGCCGGTTTTGTGCCAGGCATTCGGGGCTGGCTCGATTCCATCGCGGTAGCCGAGAGCGACTCGATAGGAAGTATCCTCGTTCTGGAAGGTCACGGCTTCGCCGACGACCAAGCC
>NZ_JBOFBI010000154.1:0-7920 GCF_051645465.1 Tabrizicola sp.
TTTGCCCCTATCTGCCAGACGGGTGCCAAACCGGGCAAGTCCACCCGACCTTTGGCGTCAGAAAACGACATTCCCCTTGTGCTGCCGCAGTCTTGCCAGCTTTTTTGGTTAAAGGGCGCGAATGACCATGAGCAGGCCCATGACGACCGAAGCTACGACCGAATCTCGCATCTCTGCCCGGCCGGCGCTTGTCGCCCTTGCGGCGGTTCTGCTGTATTGGGTCGCGGACATCCTTGCGCAGATGGGCCATTACGGTCCCGGCGGCGAGATTGGCGTCTGGGGTATCCAGTCGGCCCTGGCGCAAAGCGCGGTCATCACGGTCGGGCTGTTTCTGGGGCTGGTGGTTGTTCGCCGCGTCGATCTGGTATTCCGCAGCATCACGCTGGTGTTCCTGCTGGGGACCTGCCTCAATCTGCTGGTCTGGTCGTGGATTTCACGTGGGGGGTCCTTTGCCTCGCCGGAGGGGTGGCGGGCGCTGCAGAACCTGCTGCTTTTGCCGCAGTTGGCGCTTCTGGTCTGGCTTCTGCGGGCACCCTTGCGCCGGTGGGTTGTGTCGGGCGTGGCGATGGCGGTGGTTTTCCTTGGCACGCAGGAGCTGGTGGCGCGGCACTTTCCTGTCGAGGGGCTTTACTATCTGCCCGATGACGTTGCGGACGGCGATTACCAACCGGTCGATGTCGAGGCGCTTTATGCGGCGCAGGACCGGCTGATGACGCGGCAGCTGTCGGGGATTGCGCCCGGCACGCCCGGTACGCCCGAGGTCTTCGGGCTGTTCCTGGGGGGCACCTCGAACCAGTCGGTGTTCCTGACCGAGGTGGAGAGCGTGTCGGGTATCCTGGATGACCTCTACGGCTCGGGGTCTCGCAGCATCCGGCTGGCCAACAGCAACAGGCACCCTAACCGCTATCCGCTGGCCAATCGCGCCAATCTGGACCGGGCCCTGGCCGAGATCGGCAAGTTGCAGGGGCCGGAGGATGTCGCTTTCCTGTTCCTGACCTCGCACGGGAAGGAGGATACCTTCTCGCTCGATTTCTATGAGGCGGGCACGACGGACCTGACCGCCGCCGAGTTCGCGGCCATGCTGGAGCGAAGCGGGATCGGGCCTGCGGTCATTGTGGTGTCTGCCTGCCACTCGGGGTCGTTCGTCGACGATATCGAGGCGCCGGACCGTCTGATCATCACCGCCGCCCGGGCCGACCGCACCTCGTTCGGGTGCCGGGACGGGGCGGAGTGGACCGAGTTCGGCCAGTCGTTCTTCGACCTTGCCTTGCGGGCCGAACCCGACCCGCGCAAGGCCTTTGCGGTTGCGGCGGCGGATGTCGAGCGCAAGGAAAAGGCCGACGATCTGAAGCAGAGCCTGCCGCAGATGAGCGAAGGCGCGGAAATCGGTGCGGTGCTTGACCGGCTTCTGGCGTTACGCTCGGCATCGGGTGGGTAAGGCCGCTTGCCCGCGGACCGGTTTCCCTGCAAGCCTGCCAAAGCGCGATGCTTCGGAAGGCAGGACAGATGAGCGGCAAGAACCAGCCCCTTGGCGGCAACGAGATGCCCCGTTTCGGCGGCCCGGCGACGATGATGCGGCTGCCTTCCGCAACCAGCGCCGAAGGGTTGGACGTGGCCTTCATCGGCGTGCCGATGGACCATGGCACCTCGAACCGTCCCGGCACCAGGCTTGGTCCCCGGCAGATCAGGGACGAGTCCCGGATGATCCGGCCCTACAACATGGCCACGGGTGCGGCCCCCTTTGATCATCTGCAGGTCGCCGATCTGGGTGATGTCGCGATCAACACCTTCGACCTTAAGAAGACCGTCGACATCATCACCGCGCATTACCGCGAGGTCCTTGGACACGGCACGATCCCCCTGACCCTTGGCGGCGATCACACGCTGACCTGGCCGATCCTGCGCGCGATCAAGGAGCGTCACGGGCCGGTCGCGCTGATCCATGTCGATGCCCACGCCGACATCAACGACACGATGTTCGGCGAAACCGTCGCCCATGGCTGCCCCTTCCGCCGCGCCTGGGAGGACGGGTGCCTGATCAACGACAAGGTCTTCCAGATCGGCCTTCGCGCCACTGGCTATGCTGCGGACGATTTCAACTGGGCCCGCGACAAGGGCTGGACGGTCGTGCAGGCCGAGGAGTGCTGGCACAAGTCCCTGACCGGTCTGATGACACAGGTCCGCGACCGGATCGGCGATGCGCCGGTGTACCTTACCTACGATATCGACAGCCTGGACCCCGCCTTCGCTCCCGGCACCGGGACAGTCGAGCCTGGGGGGCTTTCCACCTGGCAGGCCTTGGAGATCATCCGGGGCTGCGCCGGGCTGAACCTTGTCGGTGGCGATCTGGTCGAGGTTTCGCCGCCCTATGACCCCTCGGGCAACACGGCGCTGATCGGGGCGAACCTGCTTTACGAAATGCTGTGCGTCCTGCCCGGCGTGCCGCAGAACCCTTCACGCTTCTCGGGTCTTCAGTTCTAGGGTTTGACGCCGGTCACTCGGCCGGGACGGACACGACCTTGCAGCGCTTGACCCCGTCGTTGCCGCTGTCGCATTCGATCGACTTCTCGGCACGAGCGGGCTCTTCCGGTGGAGCCTCGGCGCTTTGGCCGAACAGCCCGCCGCCCGTTTCCGCTTCGGAGGTTTCGGCGACCTTTGCCTTGGCCTCTTCAAACGACGCCTCGTACTTGCGTCGTTCTGCGGACGCGCGTGCGGCCACGTCGGCGACATAGGCATCGCGCGCCTCTCCATCCAGCGCCGAAGCCAGCACGATCACGGGGACTTCCCCCAGACCCCCGCTTTTGTCGACGACACTGGCGTTCATGGCTTTGACATGCAGCGTCTCGAAGAAGGGAAGCAGATCGGAGTCCGCCATCCGCTTCGGCGCCAGCACCCGCAGATGAATCTGCCCGCCCACATCGGCCATGAAGTAGCGGCCGCGGAAGCCTTCCGGCAGCAGGTCCTCGGCTACGTCCAGCCCCCGCACCGACATGAACTCGGTCCCGCGATATTCCGGGCCCGTCATCTGCAGCCCGAACCGCTGCTCATGAGCCTCAGAGCCAGTGAAGATGCCGTTCGGGTAGCGGGTTGCCTTGATCAGGACCTTCCGCTCGCCCCGCTCATAGGTCAGGGCAATGGCCTCGACCCCGCTTCCGCCGTCAGCCGCACTCATCTTCCCGACATAGGCCAGCGCGGCCTTGTCTGCCTTGTTGGCGTTCTTCGGGAGGAAACCTTCGACGTCCTCGGGCACTGTCGGACGGACGGTCCAGCCTTTCGGGGCCGCGGGCAACATGTCGGCCAGTTCCCGAGGCAGGCCCGACGCGGACGATGTTCCGGCAAGCCCCCCGATCCGGCCCGGAAGGTCGCCCAGGTACTCAACGACCGTCAGCTCCTTCGACTCCGACTCACGGGCTGACCGGGAGGCCGTCTGGTAGTCGAAATACAAGGCGCCGCCAGCGGTGATGGCGGACAAGACGAGAAAGCCAATCAGTCGTACCACGGTCAGATCCTTGTCGTTCAAATGCGCTGATACCGGCAGATTCTGGCAAGCTTCGGGCAAAGCTGCGGAATCATGCAATCACGCCGATCGGCGAAACGATGCAAGCGCGAAGACAGTAGCGGCGACCACGATGATCGACGGACCCGTCGGCGTGTCCTGCCAGAGCGACAGCAGAAGCCCGCCAAGTCCAGAGAGCGCGCCGACCACAACCGCCAGTCCGGCCATCATCTCGGGCGTGCGGGAAAAGCCGCGTGCCGTGGCAGCGGGGATGATCAGCATCGCTGCGATCAGGAGCGCGCCGACCACCTTCAGCGCTACCGCCACGACAAGGGCCAGTGCGATGACCAGCACCAGCCGCTCACGGTCGGGCCGGATGCCCGCGGCATGGGCAAGGTCTTCGCTGAGCGTCGAGGTCAGAAGCGCCTGCCAGCGCCAGGCCAGAAGGGCCAGGACCGCGAGCGCGCCAAGCCAGACGAGGCCAAGCTCGCCCCGGCTGACAGCCAGGATGTCGCCGAAAAGGTAGCTGGACAGATCGGTGCGGACGGCGGGAAAGAAGCTGACCGCGACAAGACCGAAGGCGAGCGCCGAGTGGGCAAGGACGCCCAGCGTGGTATCCATCGCCCAGCCCCGGGCCGAAAGCCCGGCCACCGTCACCGCCATGGCCAGCGCCACGACCAGCGTGCCAAGCCCGATCGGCAGGTCTGTCGCCAGCGCCAGCGCTACGCCAAGGACCGCGGCGTGCGCCGTCGCATCGCCGAAATAGGCCATCCGCCGCCAGACGACGAAGGCGCCCAGAGGGCCAGTCGCAAGGCTTAGGCCCACGGCCGCAAGTCCGGCGCGAACCAGGAAATCGTCAAGCATGATCGTGGGTGTGCTCGTGGTGGTGATGCGGGTGCCCGTCCTCGGGCCGGTGTTCGTGGTCGTGCTCGTGCCGGTAAAGCGCCAGCGCGCCTTGCGTCCCCAGCCCGAATAGCGCCCGGTACTCCGGCGCGTTCGACACGACGCGCGGCGTCCCCTCGCAGCAGATATGGCCGTTCAGGCAGATGACGCGGTCGCTTGCCGCCATCACCACGTGGAGGTCATGGCTGATCATCAGGACTGCAGCACCGGTTGCCGCCCTGACCTCCTCGATCAGCCGGTAGAAGGCAGCCTCGCCCTGCTGGTCGAGACCCTGCGTCGGTTCGTCCAGCATCAGGACCTGAGGCTGGCCCAGAAGCGCGCGTGCCAGAAGCACCCGTTGCTGCTGCCCGCCCGAAAGCGTTGTCATCTGGTCCTGCGCATGGTCCGCCATCCCGACCCGGTGCAAGGCATCGTCGGCGGTGCTGTCGCTGACGCGCGCGGGCAGCGACAGGAACCGGCGGACGGTGATGGGCATGGTGCGGTCGATCGTCAGCTTCTGTGGCACATAGCCGATGCGAAGGCCCGCCTGCCGCAGGATGCGCCCTTCGGCCACCGGCACGATGCCCAGAAGCGCGCGCAGAAGCGTCGACTTGCCGGAACCGTTCGGGCCGAGGATCGTCACGATCTCACCCGCCGCGATCTGCAGGCTGACGTCGTGCAGGACTTCGTCTTCGCCGAAACGGACGCAGACGTGATCGGCGGCTATCAGGCTCATGCGGGTGTGCTCTGGCAGGCGGGGCAGAGGCCCAGGGCTTCGATGGTGGTGCGTTCGACGAGGAACCCGGCGCGTGCGGCCTCGGCCTCAAGCGAGGCCCTTGCGGCGCCGGCCTCGGCCTCGGCGACCGTATGGCAGTCGCGGCAGATCAGGAAGGCGGGGGCGTGATCTTCACCGGGGTGGACGCAGGCGGTAAAGGCGTTCAGCCGCTGGATGCGGTGGACAAGCCCCTGTTCCACAAGGAATTCCAGTGCGCGGTAGGCGACCGGGGGTTGATTGCCGAACCCGTCCGAGGCGAGGCGCGCCAGTACATCGTAGGCGCCAAGGGCTTTGTGTTCTTCCAGCAGGATCTCCAGCACCCGGCGGCGGACGGGCGTCAGCTTGGCCCCTGTTGCCGTTGTCAGAGCCTCTGCCCGGGCCAGCGCATCTTCGGTGCAATGCGCATGATCGTGCGTGGCAAAAGCAAGGTCCGGCGCCAGACAGCCGGGGCAGTCGGTCGGATTGTGCTCAGTCGGCATGGCAGAGCCTTGACCTGTTATGATATTACATTATAGACCCATCCAATCTCAGGAAAGGCCCAATCCATGCGTTATATCATAACTGCCGCCTTGGCCAGCACCCCCGCTTTCGCAGAAGTTCCGTCGGTCGTGACCGACATCCCGCCGGTTCATGCCCTGGTTGCTCAGGTGATGGGGGATCTAGGCCAGCCAGAGTTGTTGCTTGCCAATGGGGCGGATGAGCACGACTTCCAGTTGCGGCCCAGCCAGGCCGGGGCGGTGGCGGATGCGGACCTCGTGGTCTGGATCGGGCCGGGGCTGACGCCCTGGCTGGAAGGCGCAATGGACGCGCGGCCCGAGGGGGCTTTGTCGCTGTCGCTGCTCGACGCCGAAGTGACCGAGCGCCGGGCTTATGCTGACGCAAGCGAAGGCGAGCATGGCCATGCCGAGGAAGCGGGTCATGATGACCACGCAAAGGAAGGGAAGGCGGAGGAAGCTCACACTGAGGAAGCGCACGCCGAGGAAGGCCATGACCATGCCCACGAAGAAGAAGGCAAAGACCATGCCGAAGCGGGACACGAGGGTCACGACCATGATGGCGCCGACCCCCACGCCTGGCTGGACCCCCACAATGCCAAAGCCTGGCTTGGTCTGATCGCGGTGGAGCTTTCGCGGCTCGACCCCGAGAACGCAGCGACCTACGAGGCCAATGCGGCGGCGGCAGGCGAGAAGATCGCGGCGCTGGATGCCGAGATTGCGGCGATCCTGGAGCCGGTGAAGGGGAAGCCGCTGGTCACCTTCCACGATGCATATGGGTACTTCGGGGATCACTATGGGCTGGACTTTGAAGGGAGCATTGCTCTGGGGGATGCGTCCTCTCCAGGGGCCGCGAGGCTGGTGGAGCTGAGGGCGGAGATCGAGGGGGGAGGGGTGCTTTGCATCTTCCCGGAGGTCCAGCATGACCCGGCCCTGGTGAGCCAGATGGCCGAGGGGACGGGGGTCAAGGTCGGGGGCGCGCTCGATCCGGTGGGGTCGTCGCTGGAGGCCGGGCCAGAGGCCTACGGGGCGCTGCTGAAGGGGATCGCCCAGACGATCGCGGATTGCGCCGGAGGGTGAGAAAACAGGTGTCCCACGGTGGGTCAACTGCTGACGGCTAGAGATTCCAATGCGTTAGATGGGCGTTAGGGATCTGTTAAGCGGTGAGATCGTGCCAGACGACCGCCGCTGCGGGGGGCGGTGGATTGGCCCCGCCCTACGCCGACTCTGTGGGCGCCTGCCCAGTTGGCTTGCGAAACCACCGGTACTTCTACGGATCGCGCCTTGGACCGGGTTCAACTGCTAGATGAGCCAATTGTACCCGGAATTGGCCACAATTGCGCCACGCGAACACGGTTTTACCGCACGCGTCGAATTGTTTCCGATTCGCGATAAAATCCATCGCATCAACAAAGTAAGCTAGGAATACCGTATGAAGTTCGTGTCTGGCGCGCGCCTCAAAACACAAATCGTCGCAGTGCTTCTCGCACTGCCAACCATGGCTGCCGCACAGGAGGCTTGCACGACCTACGTTGTGAAGGAAGGCGACACGCTTTCCAACATCGCCCAGGCGGCTTACGGCAGCTACGACTACCAGATGATCTTTAACGCCAACCGCGACAAGCTCGCCGCCAGCATCAACTCGCTTCCCGCTGGCACTGAGCTTTTCCTTCCTTGCGAGGATGGGCGGTTGACTGCCGATGCCGAGTTCAGCGAGGTCATCGCGCAGGAAGAAGAGAAGCAGGCCTCGAAGCCCAAGGCGAATTCGGTCTATGAGCCCCCGCTCAAGTTCGTCTCGGGAAATGGCTGGAAGCCGTTCACGGATGAAAGCCTGGCCGGTGGCGGCATTCTGGTGCGGATCGCGACGACGGCGATGCAGCGCGGCGGCAACGACCGTGAAAGCACGATGTCGTGGGTCGACGACTGGGGTTCGCATGCGGACGTTCTGCTTCCGACCGGGGCGTTCGACCTTTCGATCGCCTGGAGCATGCCAGACTGCAAGAAGATCGACCTTCTGGGCGAGGACGGCGTGAAGCGTTGCACCGAATTTGATGCAACACTGCCCGTTTACGAAGTGGCTGACACGCTGTGGACGCTGGCGGACAGCGAGTATGCGACCGTCACGACTTATGAGAGCCTGGCCGGGACGAAGATCTGCAAACCTGCAGACTGGAGCACCTTCCCGCTTGAAGAAGTAGGCCTGACCGAGCCGATGGTGACGATGGTTCGCCTCAAGACCCCGCTCGAATGCGCCGAGGCGCTGCTTGCGGGCG
>NZ_JBOFBI010000155.1:0-4531 GCF_051645465.1 Tabrizicola sp.
TGGCCGGGTTGCAAGGCACGGGTGGGGATGGGTTGTTCTATTGCTTTGCGACGCAGTAAGGGCGATCCAGATGAATGCCAAACCGTGCGGCCAATCTTGACCGCACGGTTTTTCTCGATCCTTGGCAGCTATTTGTGGACAGCGTCGTAGGCCGCCTGTAGTTCGGTGACCTTGGCCTGCACCTCTGCCGACGGCTCGCCCGCCAAGAGATCGGTCTGCTCCAGCGGATCGGCCGCCAGATCGAACAGCATCTGATCCTGCCCATCGACGGCAACAAGCTTGTACTGCTTGTCGCGAATGGCCCAGCCGAACTCGCCGCGCCCTTCGGCCTGCCCGCCGCCAAGGAAGTGCTCGACATAGGCAAACGCCCTTGCGCCTTCGCCCCCGGTGAGGGCCGGCCCGATGTCGTAGGAGTCGCCGGTATCGGTCGCCGCTCCAGCCAGCGCCGCAATCGTGGCGTGAAGGTCGGCGGTGTTGACCAGCGCCTCGCTGCGGCCTGCTGCAACCCCCGGTCCCTGAACGATGAAGGGCACATGGGTGCCGCCTTCGAAGATGCCGCCCTTGGCGCCGCGGTCGCCATAAAAGTCTCCCGTCACCTGACCGGGTGTGCCGTTGTCGCCGATGAATATGATCACCGTGTTGTCGCGCACGTCTTCTGGCATGGAAGCAAGCAGGCGCCCGATTTCGTCATCCAGCGCCTCAAGGGCGGCGTTGTAGTAAGGGAGCGGGTTTGCGTCGATCGAGGCCTTGTCGTCGGCCAAATCGTCCGCGCTGTGCAGGTCGGCGGGCGGCACGTGGAAGGGGGCGTGGGGGGCGTTGTAGGCCAACCACAGAAACCAGGGGCTTTGCTGCGCGGCAACCCAGTCGACGGCCCGGTCGGTCAGCACCGTGGTCGCGTAGCCTTCGACTTTGACCGTCTTGCCGTTCTCGATCCCGCTCCAGGAATAATAGTCCGGGATGGCCCCGGAATAGAGGCCGAAGTAGTCCGTCACCCCAAGATCGGCGGGGTGATCCATCCCGGCGTCCGACCCGGCGAGATGCCATTTCCCGATCACCGCGCTGGCATAGCCGGTCTCGTTGAGCACATCGAATAGACTGACCTCATCCGCCGACAGGCCCACCCCACCATCGCGCGGGATGGCGGTGCCGACCCCGGTGCGGAACCCGTAGCGGCCGGTCATGATCGTCGCCCGGGTGGGTGAACAGGTGGGCGCGGCATAGGCGTTCTCGAACACCATCCCCGCAGCGCAAAGCGCGTCGATGTTCGGCATCGTGGCCTGGTTGCCCCTGACATCGTAGCAACTTGAGGCATCGAGCCCGAAGTCGTCGGCGATGATCAAAAGGATGTTCGGCGTTTCCTGGGCCGCTGCGGGCGTCGCAAACACCATGGCGGCACAAAGCATGAGGCGAAGATGCATGTCGAACTCCTCTCCAAAGGCGCGACGGAAGGTCCGCTGCACCGGGTTCGTCGGGATATCATTGGAAAAGTCGGTCAGGGTGGGGGTGGCCGCTTGGTCGCGTCGCAGGTCTGGGACGGGTCGTCCAGAGAGCAACCGTATTCGGCCTTGAAGCAGCCGATCGTCTGGTTCGCGCCCGCGTCTGCGACGTGGTAGTGATAACCGATCCCCTCGGTCACATGGCCCCGGCATTCGTCGAGATCGGAAGGCTCCGTGCCATCCGGGTCGAGCTGGGCGAACAGCGGATAGCCGTCCATCGCGATGCCGATCGTCGGGGCATGATCCTCGATAACCGCAATCTCCGGGCTGCAGCCGGTGACCGCGTGATAGTGGTAGCCGGCATGCGGGTTCACATGACCACCGCAATCGTCAAAGGGGGCCAGCGTGTAGGCCCCGAGGATTCTGTCGACCGGCGCGGGCGCATCATATTTGATGCCGTTGAAGGCCAGGCCGATCCCGACAAACGGGCCTGGTCTTTCCGGCCTGTCCAAGTCTACAGGCTGCATGGGGATCACGTAGGTTAGCACCGCCTCCTGCTCCATATAGCTTGTCTGGCATTCGACACAGTGGTTCTGATAGGCGGGATCGACATTGGGCCGCGCCGCCAATTCGCAGGCTTCCTTGCCTTCGGTGACATTCACCTCGCCCGTCGCGGGATCGAAAAGCTGCCAGTTGGGATCGTCGTAGAAGGTGGAAAGGTTTTTCACGAAAGCCCCGTCAGCGTCCTGGACTTTGCCTTCGTGCGGCCAGATGCCCGAAACCTCTGGCCCGTCAGTGATGTTTCGCGGGCACCAGGGGCCCATCTCGTTCTCAGCCAGCGACGATTTCACGGTTATGCTGAAACATGTCGTCTCCGTCCCGCCCGACAGGGTGCAGTCAACGAGGTCCGGCCCGCTGACGATGGCGGCGGGGTCGAACATCGCCTTGATCTGCACAAGACGCTCCGCCTCGTCTTGCGCCACCGCGACACCGGGGACGGCCGCAAGAAACGGGATGAGACGGATCAAGTGACGGGTCATGATGGTGCTCCTTCCTGATTGGCCAGTAGCCGCGTTCGATCAGTCGTCCGTGCTCCGCACGCGCCAGGTCTGATAGGCGCTTTGCGCGTCGTCACAGGCGGCAAGCGTCATGTCTTTGATTTGATGCTGCGAACCCCTGCCCAACCGGGTCTCTTCAGCAAGCGTCAGGCACATCTCTGGCGCGGCGACGGGGGTGATCGTGCCTTCGCCAGTGAAGGCGAAGTTCTGCACATCGCTGCCGTCGCACGCCGCCAGCCCAACCGTCGCGCCCGCATCCAGCGAGGACAGCGTGGCGCAGACGTCGAAGTCGGTCATGTAAAGCCGGTTCTCGGCAAACTTCTCGGTCTCGAACTTCTGATCGGTGCCGAGGTCGCCCTGATAGCTATAGCAGGTGTGGCCTTGCAGGCCTCTCGTGATATCGACGTTCTCGTTTCCTCCTGCGATATCAATGCAATATCCGTTCAGAATGCCGTCGAGGTCATCGGTAAGAGTGATCTCGACCGTCTCGGCATGGGCGGTCGAACCCAAGGTCAGGGCGAGGGCGGTCAGGAGAATTGTCGAAGCAGAGCGCATGTCATTTCCTTTGTCATGGAACGGCGTCAGAGGGTGACACCGGGCAGTCCCGGTTGGTTCAGTCGATCGTTTTGCGGAGGAGGACGAGGTTGTCCAAGATCAGGTTCGATGACCAGATGAAGGCTGCATCTGCCCCCTCGACGTCGAAGACGTCCGGGAAGTTCGTGAATGCCGGTTTGCCGTCCACCCCGACCGTGTCGTTGCTGTAGCTCAGCGCGTCCGGCCAGCCGCTGTCATCATAACCCGGCTGCATCCAGTCTTCGGGCAGCGCCCAATGCGCGGCGGAAAAGCCCGAACCATCGGTTGCCGCCTCGGTGCTGCAGGCCGAACTGTCGCGGGTTGCGCCGTGGACCTTCAGGCAGGCCGGGTCGGCAAGCGGGCTGGTGTAGAAGGTCTGCGCCTTCCAGCTTTCGTCGCTGAGGGCAACCGTCTGGCCAGAGGCATCTTGTACATGCAAGACGATCCCCGCATCACCCAGAGTATAGGCCGCGCCGCGCCCCTCCTCCGAACCGAGACCCAGGTTCTCCTCCCAATCGACGCCCATGATGGCAAGGGTCACTGGCCGTGTGGCGGAAAAGCGGATGACGTTTGAGTTGAAGGGGGTGAAGGGCACCGGGTCCACGGCGACGAGGGTGCCGTTGACATAAAGCTCGAAGTAGTTGTCGGCGAAGACATAGGCGGTGAACTCTTCGGTGCCGCCCGCATCGGCGACGGGGATGCTGGCAAGGTCGAGGTCAGCCAGCGCGGAACGGGTAGTCCCGCTGCAGTCGTTGTATAGGTCGGGGGCCTTGGGGCCGGTTTCAGAGTTCGTGGCCGCCGGGACAGTCCAGACCTGCCCGTCCTCCGAGGCAATCTCACCCACGGCGCTGACCCGCGAGCCTGAGCCGCAATCGATCAGACCGGGGTTGGTCGTGGCCGCGGGACCCAGCGTGAAGCTCGCCTCCTGCGCAACCGCGCCTGAAGCAAAGGTGGCGCAAACCGCGGCGGACAACGAAATGGGGGTGAAATGGCTGGCGGTTGTCACGGAGATGATCCTTCCACGATGGCAACGCATGTCGCTCCGGCTTTTCGCGAAAGACTGTGGAGCCAGCATGGAGAGCGGAAGTCGCCGTGCGGAATGCCGCGCACTCGCCTGGCGGTGCGCGCAAACGACCCCCCGCCCGCCCCGTCACAACATGCTCCAGGCACGTTCCGTGGCGCTAATTCATCATCCCGCGGCGGCCGATCTGTGATGAAGAGGCGTAATGACGAACCTCACGTTCGCAACAGACCGATCCAAGACACTGATCGACATCTGCTTGCTGACTGCAATCACGCTTCCGAACCCGGATCGGTCGAAGCACCGGCCCTGCCGGATGAGGTGGATGGCTCCTGCTCCCCCGGCGTTAGATGCGCCATAGTGCAGTTGTCATGGACTGCGAGGAAAGGAGCCACCCGATGACAGTTAAAACAGTCGGCCTCGATTTGGCCAAGGATGTATTC
>NZ_JBOFBI010000156.1:0-2029 GCF_051645465.1 Tabrizicola sp.
ATGCCTTCTGAATCCAGCCGGCTGCGGGTATCGGCGTCGATGTCAGGGGCAACGGCGATGACGGAATGGCCCAAGGCGATCATCCGCCGCATCAGGTCCAGCCGGAAATTCACGAGCGACCAGGCCAGGCTGCCGATCAACACCACCTTGCGTCCCTGCTCGCCCGGCACGGCGAAGAGGCGATCCCGGCGCGGACCATGCTCGGCGCGCGGCTGGGTCATCAGGTGATCGGACAGCAAGGTCATAGCGACCCCGCCATCTGTCGCCGGGCGACTGTGTCCCTTATTGGATCGGACGCGAGCGTCATCTCGGGCTGCTTAACATCGGAAGGGTGTGAGATGGCGGGGTCGTCGCCCGCAAGTTTGTCCCCCTGAATTTCGTTCCCGGACAGATAGCCGGGCACCAGTTCCCTGAGCGATGCCTTAACCGCAGCCTCGTCACCCGCGCGCGCCGCGATCTCGATCCGCCGGATCGCCGCCCGCAGCTTTGGCATCGCCACGCCAACTGGAACCGCTGATTGCACGCCGGGGATGCCGCTATCCTTGTGCGGTTCGGCCCGGTCAAATAGCTCCTCAAACAGCTTTTCGCCCGGGCGGATGCCGATGAACCTGATTTCGATATCCTTGCCAGGTTCCAGCCCGGCAAGCCGGATCATCCGCCGGGCGACATCTACAATCGCCACCGGCTCGCCCATGTCAAAGACGAAGATCTCGCCGTGGCCGACGCGGTTGGCCAGCCCTTTGGCGGCTGCCACCAGCGATAGCTGCACCGCCTCGCGGATTGTCATGAAAAAGCGGGTCATACGCGCGTCGGTCACGGTCAGCGGCCCACCGTGCTGGATCTGTTGCTGGAACAGCGGCACTAGCGAGCCCGAAGAGCCCAACACATTGCCGAACCGGACCGAGAAGAAGCGCGTGCGCTCGTCGGTTTCCGAGGTGATGCGGTCCTGCGCCTGCACATAGAATTCGGCCACGCGCTTGGTCGCACCCATGACGCTGGTGGCATTCACGGCCTTGTCGGTGGAGATCTGCACCATCGCAATCGCCCTGACGCGGCGGGCCGCGTCGGCGATGTTGCGCGTGCCGACGATGTTGGTCAGCACCCCCTCGCACGGGTTCGCCTCGACCATCGGCACATGCTTCAGCGCGGCGGCGTGGAACACCAACTCGGGCTGGTGCCGGTCGAAGATTGCGTCGACCCGGGCAGCATCGCGGATGCAGGCTACGTAGATGCGACGGGGCACGCCGGGGAAGTGCCGCGCCAGATCCATGTCTATGGTGTAGGCGTTCAGTTCGCTGTGTTCGATCAAGATGAATTCGGATGGGTCGAACGAGGCGATCTGCCGGGTCAACTCACTTCCGATGGAACCGCCAGCGCCGGTGACCAAGACGCGCTGCCCCTGTATCAAATTGCGCAGCATCGAGCGTTCGACTGCCTTTTGCGGCCGGTCGAGAATCTCTTCGGGATCAACAGAGCGCGGCCTGCCGCCTGCAACCGTACCGAGGGGTTCGCTGTCGCTGATCCGGGGCAGCGGGGACACCGGGATGCCATGTGCCTCGGCCCAGGCGACGATCTTGCCGATACCGAGGCTGTCGAAGTGGGTCAAGGGCTCGGACAGAAACACCCGTTGCGGCAACAGGTTGCCAAGCCTGAGGCCCTCGATCACCCGGTCGGGTTCCAGCACCGAACCAAGGATCTCGACATCGTGGAAGAACAGGCCGCGCGTATCCCGCACGTCGTCGATGATTCCCATCAGGGTGAAACTTGCCCCCGGCGTCCGTAACGAGCGTACGAAAAGATCAGCATTGGGTCCGGTTCCCACCAGCAGCACCGGGCTGCGGGCCTCGGCGCGCGTCTTCACACGCAGCCGACGCACCAACTCTCTGTGCCGCGCCGTCAGACGCAGGCCTGCCAGCGCCGGGATGGCGATCAGGAACTGCAAAACATGGATCGACACCGGCACGCCGCCGACCCAGCCCATCTGGCCCGCGTAGAGATAAAGCAGCAGCGTCACGAGGCCCACTCCCTT
>NZ_JBOFBI010000157.1:0-24186 GCF_051645465.1 Tabrizicola sp.
ATAGATCGCCATCGCGATCAGATCATTGGCACGAGGCAGGCGACGTCGGAACGACGTATAAGCGCGCCCTCCCTCGATAAAATCTCGGGCCGGACCAGAGCGTCCCGCCCCGTTCCGGCGAGCCTACAGCGTTTCGGCAGGCGCTCATCTATCATCGCAGCATCAACAGCTTAGGGAGATCGCGATGCGAAAGCCACGGGATTTCGACGCGGAACTGAAGGCGCTGGAGGACAAGGCGCGAGACCTCAAGACCCGCAAGGTGCAGCAGCTCGGTGAACTGGTCATCGCCACCGGCGCCGACGTCCTCACTGCAAACGAACTGACCGGCGCGTTGATCGTGCTGGCCGAGACGACGCACACTGGCAAGAGGGAGGCATGGGCCAAGCGCGGGGCGGCGTTCTTTCGCGGCCGTTCGCCCCGATCTCCTCCGGCGTCTGTGCCAAACACTGACCGCTCTCCGGCGCCATCGGGCGGCACGCAACCGGCTTCAGGCGGAACACGCGCGGCATGACATGCGCAGCTGGCAGGTCGAACGTCGCAAGCGCACCCGGCACCTGATCGAACTCGGCGGACTGGTCGTCAAGGCCGGGATCTTGGACCTCACAGATGATGATCGCGCCCTGATCTACGGCGCACTCATCTGGATGGCCGAGAAGCTCCAGAGCGCGCAAGCCGAGCATGCGCGCGCGGTCTGGACCGCGAAGGGCAAGCACACGTTCGAGGCGGATCGCAAGGGCAACGCGCCCGCTGATCCGGCGGGGAATCCGGCGGGTTTCACTTAAACCAGCGAATGTCACGCCCGCGCAAGCACCACGACCTCACCGCTTCCACCGGTCGCATAGCGCGCCCAGGCCTCCATCAACACCCGTCGCCGTTCGAACAGGTCAGAGCGCGAATAGGCCCGTGCGACAGTGGTTCCCACAGAATGGGCAAGGGCAGCCTCGGCAATCTCGAAGTCGGCGCGGGCGCTTTCGCTGCACCAGTCCCGGAAGGTCGACCGGAACCCGTGGGTGGTTATCCCCTCGACCTTCATCCGCCCGTAGAGCGCCTTGAAGGCCATGTCGGACATGATCTTTGCGTTGCCGTCCTTGTCGCGCTGGACGCTCGGAAAGATGAGGTGCGCGTCGAGCCCCCGGACCTTGGCCAGCACGGCAAGCGCTGCCTTGGAGAGGGGCACACGGTGCGCCCGGCGAGCCTTCATCCGTTCGGCCGACACGGTCCAGACCCCGGCCTTGTCATCGATTTCTTCCCACGCCGCGCCCCGGATTTCGCCGCTGCGCGCGCACGTCAGGATGGCGAACTCCAGGGCGCGGGCCGAGACGCTTTCGCGCTCGGAGAGTTGTGCCATGAAGTTGGGCAGGTCGCGCCAGGGCAGGGCAGCCATGTGAAGCGGCTCGCGGTGGAATGTCTCAAGTGAGCGGATCGTGCCGCGCGCCGGGTTCGCGTCGTGGTACTGGCCCCGGTCAGTGGCATAGTCGATCACCTGCGCCATCCGGACTTTTAGCTTGCGGGCGGTCTCGTGCCGACTGCGCCAAAGCGGCTCAAGAACCTCGACCACATCGGGTCTGCGAATGTCCTCAATCGGGCGGTTGCCGATCTTGGGGAAGGCGTAGGCTTCAAGGCTGGACAGCCAGCGCTTGGAATGGCTCTTGGCCCATGTGGGTTCCTCTTTGGCATAAAGCTGCCGCGCCATCCACATGCACGCCAAGCGCCAGCTCTCCCTTTGCGCCCCTGTCAGCAAAGGTTCCCGTCGTCTCCATCCCACAGATTTTTCTACCAGTTTCGGTGGGATTGGATGAAGCACCGTCGTACACATTAACGTAGGGGACCAAGCTGTGTATCAATGAAATAGGGACGATATGAGTTTACGTGAGACTAGGCTGGATGATAGTTCAGCGGCCCCCCTCGCCACCACATTTCCTTACATGATCAGCCAATGACACAAGGCATTCGGCAGCAGCTGCCTCCGGCCTGGTTCAGGGCAATGTCGGCCAGGGTTCAGGCGCGCCAATCGTCGTCCGCTTCATGAGCCGGACTGCAACGCCTGCTTGCGGGCCGGGTGGACAACGACTTCGGCCTGCGAACCGCTCTCGGGCAGGATGCGCCCGTCCTCCATCTCGACGATGCGGTCCGCGATGTCGAGAATGCGGTTGTCGTGGGTCACCATCAGCACGGTCATGCCCCGTTCGACCGCCAGCCGCTGCATGAGCTCGATCACATCCCGGCCGGTCTTGCTGTCCAGGGCCGCTGTCGGCTCGTCGGCCAGCAGTAGTTCCGGCTTACCGACCAGGGCACGGGCGACCGCGGCGCGCTGTTTCTGGCCGCCCGAGATCTGGTCCTGATACTTGTGCGCATGATCGGCCAGCCCGACAGCCGAGATGACTTCCATGCACCGTTCCTTGGCGTCCCCTGCCCCAGCCTCGCCCTTCACCTCAAGCCCCATCCGCACGTTCTGCAGCACGGTCAGGCTGCGGTGGAGGTTGTGGTGCTGAAAGACGAACCCGGCCCGGCGGCGGGTTTCGACCATCACCGCCTCGTCCGCCCCAAGAAGCTCGCGCCCCAGAACCTTGACCGAGCCCTCCAACACCGACCTCAGGGCGCCGACGAGGGTCAGAAGCGTGGTCTTGCCGCAACCCGAAGGCCCCATGAGGAAGGTCGTCTTGCCGCGCTCGACGTTCAGCGACAGGTCACGCAGGACCAGGCGGCGAAGGTCGCCGTCGCCGAACCAGTGGTTCAGGTGCGATATCTCGACCGCGAAGCGGGTCGGAGGGGTCGGGGCGTTCATCAGAACACCTCTGCTGGGTCGGCGCTGTAGATGCGGCGCATCGCGATGGTCCCCGCGGTGACGCACATCGCGACGGTAAGGAGGAAGACCCAGAAGACCCGGCTCCACGTCATGATCATGTCCATCGCCACGGCGGCCCCGACCAGCCGGTAGAGCAGAAACGACAAGAGAAGCGCTGGGACGAACCCGAAGACCGTCAGGATGGCGGACTGCTCGTAGACGATGGCCAGAAGGTAGCGGTTCCTGAATCCCATCGCCTTGAAGGTGGCATACTCGCTCAGGTGATCCTGCACATCGCTGGTCAGGATCTGGACGACGATCACCGCGCCGACGAACAGACCAACGAGGACGCCGAAGGTGAAGATGGTCGAGATCGGGCTGTTCGTGCGAATGAAGTTGCGGGTGACTTCGATGAAGTCGGGCATCGTCCAGACTTTCACTTCGGTCGCGCCGATGGCTTTGGTCGCAGCATCGGCCATCGCATTCAGATTGCGTCCCGGCTCGACGGTCAGGAGGCCCATATTGATGACGCCCGGATGCCGCGACGGATCGAGCTGCAGGAACGTTTCGCGCGACACGATTGCGTAACCCTCGGCACCGAAGCTTGCGCCGATGTTGAAGGTTCCGATTGCCGTCATCGTTTCACCGGCAAACTTCACTTGCGGCTCTTCGCCGGCGGCAATCCGGGCAAAGAAGGCGGTGAAATCGCCACGCGTGCCTTCGTCGATCAGGAACGTGCCTGCGGTGCGCAAAGACGGTATCTGGGCGTCGATCTTGGGGTTGGCAAAGACCCGGACATCGGTCGGCACGCCGAAGACGACGATCTGTCCGACGGTTCCGTCCGACGGCTTTGTCCAGCTCATCGTTCCGATGTAGATTTCTGCCCAGTCGCTGATGCCCGGAACGCCCGCCGCCTGAACAAGCCTCCGGCGCGAGAACGAGCCTGAATCCGGCACGATCCCTTCGGCATCCGCGCTCATGATCACGAGATCGGTGGCGAACTGCTCGTGAACGACCGTCGTCGCGTCGAAGAGCATGTTCATGAAGCCAAGCTGCATGAAGACCAGAAGCACCGCGAACCCGACGCCGGATGAAGCCACGATGAACCGCGACTTGCTTTGCGTCAGCTGCAGCCAGCCCAGCGGTGTCCTGCCCCTAAGCATCGTCGCCCTCCGGCGCGGCAAAGGTCACCAGGACCTGCAGCCCCGAAAGATCGCGGGTGGCCGCCGACGAGGCCTGGTCAAGCTCGATCCAGACCTCGACTACGCGGGCGTCGACGATTGCGGCCGGATCGGTCGACATGATGGACTGATCCGAAATGCGCACACCCAGCCGCGTGACCTTGCCGGTCAGCTCGGCCGCCAGTGCGCGGGAGGTGACGGTCGCGCCCTGCCCCACCGACACACCCGAGATGTCGGTCTCGTAGACCTCGGCCCGGACCATCATCTGACCGGTGTCGCCGATCTCGGCAAAACCCGAATCGCCGATCTGCTGGCCGATCCGGCCATAAAGCGCGAGGATACGCCCATCGATCGGCGCCACGACCGACGACTTCGCATAGTCCGCCTCGGCCTTGGCCCGCTCGGCGATCGCCGAGTCCAGTTCGGCCTGCGCGCTCGCCTGATCGATCCGAAGCCCGCTTGGGTCGCGCAGCCGGTTGCGTTCCAGCTGAATCTCGGTGTTGCGCAGGTTGTAGGTGGCCGACTGGACGTCAAGACGCAGGTCCACCAGCGCCGTATCCTCGTAGATGCCGGAATCCCGAAGCCGGGTCCTGCGGTCAAGCTCGACCTGCGCCTTTTCCAATGCCACGCGCAACTGGTCGACCTGTGCTGCAAGCTGCGCCTCGGTCGCGTCAAGATCGGCGGCGCGCGCAGCCAGCGCGACGCGCTTCAAGGCCTCGTTCGCAACCGCTTGCGCCAGGGCCGCCTTCAAGAGCGGCTCGGAATCCAGCACGGCCAGCACCTGGCCTTTGGTCACGGCCTCGCCCTCTGCCACCCTGATCTCGTAGATGCGACCCGCATCCTGGCCGGTCGGGGCCGCCACGGTCACCCGATTGCTGACGGGCAAGACCTCGCCCAGGGCAGTGATGTTGCGGGACGCAACGACAACCGGCGCTTCGGCGGCGGTGCGTTCCGCTTCCAGTTCCCGAAGAAGGGGCAGGCCGAAGAAATATCCGCCTCCGCCCAGGATCAGGACGATGGCAAGGATGATCCACCGGCGTGACCGTTTCTTGCGCCCGGCGGGTGGCTTGGTTGCTGCTGTTTCAGTCATGATCCGGCTCCGCATCGGTCAGTCCCGCGGTCTTCGGCAAGGTCAGCGTGACGACCAGCCCTTTCGGCTGGTTGTCCGTCAGGGCAAGCTTGCCGCCATGGCGCTCGACCAGATCGCGGGCAATCGCGAGGCCAAGCCCGAAGCCCTCGGACTTCTGCGCTGTCCCCGACCGCACCGCCTCAACCCGCGCGAACGGCTCCAGCACCCTGTCCCGATGGTCGAGAGGAATGCCCGGCCCGTTGTCCCGCACCTCGATCTTCACTGCATCGGGCGTCGGGCTGGACAGGATCACATGCGCTTCCTTCGCGAACTTCGCGGCGTTGCCGACCAGATTGTCCAGCACCCGCCGGATCAGGTCCCGGTCGCACCGCAGGACCAGCCGCTGTGGCCCCTGATACTCGATCCGGTGCCCCTGATCCGCATAGTCGTCGACGACCGTCTTTGCCAAAATCGCGATGTCCAGAAGCTCCAGCCGCAGCGGACGGCCTTCGGACCGCAGAAAACTCAGCGCGTCGTCGATCATGCGCTCCAGCACGTGCACGTCCTGTTCGATGGCCGCTGTCGTCGGGTTCTGCTCCAGAAGCTCCAGCCGCAGGCGCAGCCGCGTCAGGGGCGTGCGCATGTCATGCCCGATCGAGGCAAGGGTCTGCGACCGGTCGCTGATCAGCTTCCTGATCCGCTGCCGCATCTTGTTGAAGGCACGCGTTGCCCGGCGGACCTCTACCGGGCCACGTTCGGGTATATCCTTCGCATCGGCATCCCCGGCAAACCGCTCCACCCCCCGCGCCAGATCGCCGATCGGCGCGACCAGTGCCGATCCCGCCCAGACCGACAGGAACATTATGGTCAGGGACAGTATGAACAGCCCCAGCAGGGCGATCGTCCGCGGCACCCTCTGGATAAACGAGTCGCCCCGTGCCTCGAACACCAGCCATCCACCCGTCGGCAACTGCGCCGCGACGGCGAAGGATCGCATCGGCAACATCGATGTCAGACCGCGATCGTCGGTGCTGAAGACCCGCATCCGGGACTGCCAGTCGGGCGGAGCTATACTGATCAGCGCGGTTCCGAATACCTCATCCAGCGCCCCTGGAGAAAACGACAGATCGTCCTCCAGCCGGAACCGATCGTCATTTTCGACAAGGTCGGAGAACCGGCTGGTCATGCCCCCGACATCCGTCACATCGGTCATTCGAAGCGCCGTCAGCATCGGCTCCGAGATGCTCATCGCAAGATCGACCCGGCCGTCGCCCGCTCTGGCCAGCGACTGGTCAATCATTATGATGGTGCTGATATGCGCGACGATCTGGGTGAAGATCAGCAGCACGGCGATCTGCCACCGAACCGGCCAGCGGGTGGGGTTGAACCGGCTCATTGCTCGGTCACGACCACGGACGCAGTGAAGACATAGCCGCTGTGCCGCACGGTCTTGATCAGCGAGGGCGAGCTGGCCTCGGGCTCGATCTTCGACCGCAGCCGCGAGACAAGCGTGTCGACGCTGCGGTCGTAGGGCTCTACCCGGCGCCCCTGCGCAAGCTTCATCAGCACGTCACGGCCCATCACCTTGCCCGGATGTTCGCAGAAGATCCGCAGGCATTCGAACTCCAGGCTGGTCAGCTCGACCCGGACACCGCCTGGATCGAAAAGCTCGCGCGACTGCGTGTCGAGCTCCCAGCCCGCAAAGCTGAACGACACCGGCGTCAGCTTCCGCCCGTTCACCAGGCCTTCGCTTCGCCGCAGCACCGCCCGGATCCGCGACACCAGCTCGCGCGTGCTGAAAGGCTTCGTCACATAGTCGTCCGCCCCCAGGTCGAGCCCGCTGATCCGGTCGCGCTCTTCGCTCATCGCGGTCAGCATGATGATCGGGGTCGGGTGCGAGGTCCTGATGCGCCGGGCGATCGAAAGGCCGTCCTCGCCGGGCAAGAGCAGATCGAGGAGCACCAGATTTGGCGGGTCCTCCGTCATGACCCGGTCTACGCCCTTGCCGTCCATCAGATGTGTGGTGCGAAAACCCGACCGCTCCAGGAACCCGCAGACAAGGGAACCGATGGCCGGGTCGTCTTCGACAAGAAGGATGTGTGTCAGCGCGCTCATGCCCCCCTTTTCGCGCCGACCCGGCCCGAAGTCACCAGCGCGTATTTGTCAAATCTTGTCTGGTAGAGCCACCATCTGCGCTGTGTCACGCCCAGGGTCCAAAACCCGGACACCGCCCGCATCGAACCTTCAGGCCTCGACCGCAAGGACAAATTTCGAGACATTTCAACACCCTTCATGTGAATCCCATCAGGCATAGTGACAGCATGGCCAGGACGGCCCGCCCCCTCGGCGCGCTTCAGGTCCGGCCTTTGGAAACGAAGGAGCACAGCATGAACCGGTTCCCAGTCCTCAGAATGCTCGCCGCAGCTTTGCTGCTGGCACTGCCGTCCGGCGCGCTGGCCGAAAGCCCTGCCGCTCTTGTCGCCGACGGAAACCCCTGGGCAGCTACCATGCCAAACGGGCGCGATGTGACGATCACGTTCTTTCCCGACGGCAGAGTGACGGTGAAGATGGGCATGATGAGCCGGAAGATGACCTGGCAGCCGACCGAAGACGGGCTCTGCCTGTTCGGCGGCCCTGGCGGCGACCGCTGCATCCGCCTTGAACCGACGGCCAACGGTTTCGTCGGGTTCGACGGCGAGGAACAGGCGCTCAGCCTCAGCCGCTAGGTCCTGCTTCAGTCGCCCTCCACGAAGACCTCGTCCCGCTTGCGCCGGATCTGCGGCATCAGGACCACCAGCAGCACGGCCACCGACAGAAGCAGCAGCGTCAGGCTGATCGGCCGATTGAGGAACGTCATCGGATCGCCCCGCCCGATCGTCATCGCGCGGCGGAAGTTTTCCTCCAGCATCGGACCCAGCACGAAACCCAGCAGCAACGGTGCCGGCTCGCAGCCCAGCTTCAGAAGAAGGTAGCCCACAAAGCCGAAGAACGCGACGGTGTAGAGGTCGTAGACGTTCGAGTTCACGCTGTAGACCCCGATCGCCGAGAAAACCATGATGATGGGGAACAGGATCCGGTAGGGTACCTTCAACAGCTTCACCCACAGCCCGATAAGCGGCAGGTTGAGCAGGATCAGCAACAGATTCCCGATCCACATCGAGGCGATAAGGCCCCAGAACAGTTCCGGCCGTTCTGAAGCGACGTTAGGCCCCGGCACGATCCCTTGGATGATCATCGCCCCGAACATCAGGCCCATCACCGGATTGGCGGGGATGCCCAGCGTCAGAAGCGGGATGAACGATGTCTGGGCGGCTGCGTTGTTGGCCGATTCCGGCCCCGCCACGCCTTCAAGCGCACCGTGGCCGAATTCCTCGGGCGTCTTCGAAATCCGCTTCTCGATCGTGTAGGAGGCGAAGGCTGCGAGAACCGCCCCGCCGCCGGGCAGAACTCCCAAGGCCGAGCCGAGCGCCGTCCCTCGGATCATCGGCGCGACCATGCGGCGCAGGTCTTCGCGCGACGGCCAGAGCGAGCCGAGCTTCGTCCCCAGAACCGTGCGGTCCTGCTCGCCTTCAAGTTTCCGCAGAATCTCGGCCACGCCGAACAGCCCGACCGCGATGGCCACGAAGTTCAGCCCCTGGTAGAATTCCCGGACCCCCAGCGTAAAGCGGGGCGTACCTTCGAATATGTCAGCGCCGACAAGACCCAGAAGAAGGCCGAGAACGATCATCGCGACGGCCTTCAGCACCGATCCGTGGGCAAGCGCTACAGAGGCGATAAGGCCAAGAACCATAAGCGCGAAGTTCTCCTGCGAGCCGAATTCAAGGCCAAGGGCGCTCAGCGGAAGCGCGAAAAGCGCGACAAGGAACGTAGCCACCGTTCCGGCAAAGAACGACCCGAGCGCGGCAACAGCCAGGGCGGTTCCAGCCTTCCCCTTGCGCGCCATCTGGTGGCCATCGATGGCAGTCACCGCCGACGAGCTTTCGCCCGGCATGTTGATCAGGATCGCGGTCGTCGATCCGCCATATTGTGCGCCGTAGTAGATGCCAGCGAGCATGATGAGCGAGGAGACGGGTTCGAACTGGTAGGTGATCGGCAACAGCATCGCGATCGTCGCCGTTGCCCCGATGCCAGGCAGGACGCCGATCAGTGTGCCAAGGATCACACCGACCAGGCAAAACAGGAAGTTCTCAGCTGTGGCGGCTGTGGCGAAACCAAGCGAGAGGTTCGACAGAAGGTCCATGATGTTCCTTCAGAAGCCCAGCCAGGGGCCGAAACGCCGCAACGGCAGGCCAAGCCCGTAGCTGAAGACCAAAGTCGCGAAAAGTGTCAGGCCTACCGCCATGAGCAGGATTTCGATAAGACGCATCTTGCGGGACGCGAAAGCGGCGATCACCGCCGTAAGGAACACGGTCGGCACAAAACCAAGCCCTCGGACGGTAAGCCCGAAGAAGATCGGAGCGGCTAGAATGAAGACCGCACCACGCCCGGCGAAGACGCCGAACGGCGCGCCTTCGGCCAGGAATGCCCGGACGCAGAGGGCGAGGCCCAGCACCACAAGGAAGCCCGCCAGGACGAGAGGGAAGTACCCCGGCCCCATCTTGATTGCCCTGCCCAGTTCCAGCCCCATGGCCTGGATGCCGAAGAAGGCCCCGAACAGGATGAAGATCGCGCCCGCGCCGAAATCGGACCTGTTTGTCATGCCACCCCCCCGTTGCGACCCTTCAGTTCGCGTACACGCCCGCCGCTTCGATGATCGGCTTCCAGCGCGCAAGTTCCGCCTCGTGCCGCGCCTTCAGCGCTGCAGGCGTCGCGTCGTCGACAGGCGACGGCGCGGTACCAAGCTCGTTCAGCCGCCCTGCGACGTCCGGATCGGCCAGCGCCACCTGAAGCGCCGCCGACAGCCGCTCGTTCACCTCGGCGGGTGTGCCAGCGGGTGTGTAAAGCCCGTGCCAGACGACGATCGACACGCCCTCAAGCCCGGCCTCGGCTGTCGTCGGAACGTCGGGCAGGATTTCCAGCCGCCCGGGCGACGTCACTGCATAGACCTTCACGCCCCCGCCCTTGATCTGCTCGGCGGTGTTCGTCGTCTGGTCGCACATCATGTCGATCTGCCCGCCCAGAAGCTCGGTCATGGCAGGACCCGTCCCCTTGTAGGGCACCGGCACGATGGGCGCGTCGATGGCCTGCTGAAAGAGGATGCCACAGAGATGCGAGGCACCACCGATCCCCGCATTGCCCATGGTGATCGTATCGGCGTTCTCCTTCACATAGGCGATCAGCGAGGGCACGTCCGTCGGCTCAAAATCCTTGCGCGCGATGACGGTCATCGGCACGTCGGTGATCAGCCCGACATAGTCGAAGGCAGTCGCGGTATCGTAGGGCAGGTCTTTGTAAAGCGCCGCCGAACTTGCCATGCTGATGTTGTAAAGCAGGATCGTATAGCCATCCGGAGCAGCCGCCGCAGCCTGTGCCGCACCAACGGTACCGCCCGCACCGCCCACGTTCTCCACCACGATCGGCTGACCCAGGTCCTCCGCCATTTTCTCGGCAATCAGCCGTCCGACAGTGTCTGTCGGCCCCCCGGCGGCGAAGGGCACGATCATCGTGATCTCCCTCTCCGGGTAAGTCTGGGCCTGAACCGATGCGGCGGTCACGACAGCAGCGAAAACGACGGCGAGCCGTGTGATGGTGTTCATGATGTCCTCCATGGATTGGCCGGATAGCCGGACGGTCCGGGCGCGGGAGCTTGCACCCGGACCGCTTCGCTCAGTCGGCGTAAACGCCGGCTGCTTCGATCACCGGCTTCCAGCGGGCAATCTCAGCCTCAAGCTTTGTCTTCAGCGCGGCGGGCGTCGCCTCTTCGGCGGACGACGGCTTGGTCCCAAGCTCACCCATCTTCGCAACCACATCCGGATCGGCCAGCGCCTTCTGGAGGGCCGCGGCAAGACGGTCGTTGACCTCGGCCGGAGTGCCCTTCGGCGTGTAGATCCCATGCCAGACCCCGATTTCAAAGTCGGCAAGGCCGCTTTCCTGGGCCGTTGGCAGATCCGGGAAGATCTCAAGCCGCTCAGACGTCGTCACCGCGTAGGCCTTGATCGTGCCGCCCTTGATCTGTTCGGCGGTGCCGGTCGTCTGGTCGCACATAATGTCGATCTGCCCGCCCACAAGCTCGGTCATCGCGGGGCCGGTTCCCTTGTAGGGCACCGTCACCAGCGGCGTCTCGGTCGCCTGCATGAACAGCATTCCGCACAGATGCGAGGCCGCGCCGATCCCGGCGTTGGCCATCGTGATCGTGTCGGCGTTCTCTTTCACATAAGCCAGCAGCGACGCGAAGTCCGTGGGTTCCAGGTCCTTCCGGCTGACGATGGTCATCGGCACTTCGGTCACAAGGCCCACGTATTCGAAGGAATTCAGCGTGTCGTAAGGCAGCTCGCGGTAAAGCGTCGCGCTGGTGGCCATCCCGATGTGGTGCAGCAGGATCGTGTAACCGTCCGGTTCCGCCCCGGCCGCCTGCGCCGCGCCTACAGTGCCGCCCGCGCCACCCACGTTCTCGACGATGATCTGCTGGCCCAGATCGGCCGACATCTTCTCGGCGATCAGCCGTCCGACAGTATCGGTCGGGCCTCCGGCCGAGAAGGGCACGATCATCGTGATCTCGCGCTCGGGGTATCCTTGCGCCAAGGCGGATTGCGCCGTCAGCAAAGCCATTGCCGCAAATGCAGCGGCCATTCCCTTCGATCGGGTCATCTGTTCCTCCCAAGAACTGAACCGGCCGCGACCGGACTCTCCTCCCCGCCGCGATGCGCCAAATCAGACAGCCGGTTCGATCGCGCGGCAAAGCGCAAATCCGGGGAACGTTCGGCTTTCTGGGCTTCGAGAGTACTGGATGGGTCGGAATCCACCCGAACCGCCAAAGCACGCGGGTGGATTTCCACCCATCCCGGCCGTCAGCCGTCCGAGTCACCCCCGTCGACGATCAGCTTCCGGTCCAGCCCATGCTTCTGCATCTTCTCGTAAAGCGTCTTGCGCGAGATGCCGAGGAGTTCGTACACCGGCTTCAGCCGCCCGCCATGCGCCGCAATCGCCGCAGCGATCACGCTGCGCTCGAACGCCGCGACCCTGTCCGCAAGGAACGGCGCGGCACCCGCACCCTCGGCGGGGTCCATCCAGTCGAGCCCCAGCGTAAACCGCTCCGCCGCGTTCCGAAGTTCGCGCGCGTTGCCCGGCCAGTCCCGCGCCGCAAGCGCCGCCAGAAGCTCGGGTGGGGCCGTAGGCTCGGCCACGTTGTGCCGCGCCGCCGCCTCGCGCAAAAGCTGCAGGAACAGGATCGGAATATCCTCACGCCGCGCAGCCAGCGGCGGCACACGCACCAGGGCCACGTTCAGCCGGTAGAACAGGTCCTCCCGGAACCGCCCCGCCGCGACTTCTTCGGCCAGATCGGCCCGGCTTGACGCCAGGAACCGCACGTCCAGCGGAACCGGCTCGTTCGAGCCAAGCCGGGTGATCGTCCGCTCCTGCAGGACACGCAGCAGCTTTGCCTGCAAGTCCAGCGGCATCGACCCGATCTCGTCCAACAGGATCGTGCCGCCCCGCGCATGCTCGAACCTCCCGTAGCGGGCACGAAGCGCACCGGGAAACGCCCCCGCCTCATGCCCGAAAAGCTCGCTTTCGATCAGCGTCGCGGGCAGTGCAGCACAATTGATCGCGATGAATGGCCGATCCGCCCGCCGCGACAGATCGTGCATCGCCCGAGCGGCGACCTCTTTCCCCGCGCCCGTCGGCCCCAGGATCAGCGCGTCCGCATCGCTCGGCCCGATCGCGCGCAGCCGGAACCGCAGGTCGATGATCACAGCGCTGCGGCCCGGCATCCGCGCCTCCAGATCGTCCTTCTGCCCCGCCACCGCCCGAAGCCGGCGGTTCTCAAGCACCAGACCCCGCCGTTCCAGCGCCCGGCGGAGCGCCGAAACCAGCGTCTGCGTCGTGAACGGCTTTTCGATGAAGTCATAGGCCCCGCGCCGCATTGCATCGACGGCCAGCTGCACCTCGGCATGCCCCGTGATCAGGATCACCGGGACCTCGGCGTCGATCTCGCGCAGCCGTTCCAGAAGCGTGATCCCGTCCATGCCTGGCATACGGATGTCGGTGATCACCGCCCCGCCAAAGGCCGGCCCCGCGCGCTCAAGCGCTTCCTGTGCGGTGGCAAGCGCCGTCACCGCGAAGCCCGCAAGCTCCAGCGCCTGCGCGGTCGAGCGGCGCATCTGATCATCGTCGTCGACAAGAAGAACCGGCGCACCGGCCATCACTCGGCCGCCATACGATCTGACCGCGCCGCCCGAAGCTCGACCGTGAAGACGGCACCGCCTTCCGGATGGTTCGCAACCCGCAGGTCGCCGCCAAAATCCTTCACGATGTTGTACGAAATCGACAGCCCGAGCCCCAGCCCCGACCCCACCTGCTTCGTCGTGAAGAACGGGTCGAAGATGCGGTCGGCAATGGCCGCAGGGACCCCGGGTCCATGGTCGCGGATGCGGATCACGACCTTGCCATCCTCTTCGACCGCGCCAAGCGTGATCCGCCGGTCAGCAGCACCTTCCACCGCGTCGGCGGCGTTCGACAGGATGTTGACCAGAACCTGCTGCAGCCGGACAGCCCCGCCGATCACCGCCGGAAGATCGGCCGGGATATCCGTCTCGACCGCGACCCCGGCAGCCGCCAGCCGCGCCTCGGCGATCCGCAGCGCATCGGTGACCACCGGCCCCAGCGCGATCTCGCTCAAGGCCTGGTTCGGTTTTCTTGCCACGTTCCGCAAGTGCCGCCCGATCGCGGCCATCCGGTCGATCAGCGACACGATCTCGCGCACGTTTTCCTTCGCACGGACCGGATCGCCGCGTTCAATGAAAATCGCCGCGCTGTCGGCAAAGTTCCGTGCCGCCGCAAGCGGCTGGTTGATCTCGTGCGACAGGGCCGCCGACATCTGTCCCAGCGCCGCCAGCTTCCCCGCCTGCACCAGATCAGCCTGAGTCCGCCGCAATTCCTGCTCGGTCTCGCGCCGTTCGGCGATTTCCGCCTCGATCAGGCGGTTGACACGCGCCAGATCGGCGGTCCGTTCCTCGACCCGATGCTCCAGCTCCGCCTGCGCCCCGGCCTGCATCGCGATCCGCTCGGCCATCCGCCTGCGCCCCTGAAAGACCAGAAGGCCGATCAGCAACCCAACCCCCAAAGCCAGGACAAACGCCGCCGTGGCCAGCCGTGCCTGGCCCCGCAGATAGGCGGTGTCGAGAAGGACATGCACCGTCCAGCCCGCGCCCGCCATGGTCTCAGACGCCTCCAGGTACTCCCGCCCCGCGCCGTCTTGCGTGGTCAACGCGATCAGCGGCACCCCGAAGGCGTCATCCCGGCTCTGGTACAGAACCCCGATCGGCATTTCGGCATAGCGCCGCGAGTCTTCGGTTTCGGCCTGCCGTTCAGGCGTCAGCGGCAGCGTGGCCTTGTAAAGCCAACCCGGATCGGACGACATGAAGACGATGCCCGCCGGGTCGGTCACGATGATCTCATGCTCGGCCGAATTCCAACTGCTCTCGATCGCATCGACGCCGATCTTGACGGCGATGACCCCGGCCACATCTCCCGCTGCATCGCGCACAGGCGCCCCGAAGAAATAGCCCCGGATGCCCGAAGTCGTCCCGATGGCAAAGAAGCGTCCCGTGCCCCCGGCAAGCGCTTCGGTGAAGTACGGCCGATAGGCAAAGTTCTTGCCCATGAAACTGTCGGTCAGATCGAAATTGCTGGCCGCGATCGTATTCCCGTCGCGGTCCATCACATAGATGTCCGAAGCCTCAAGCGCCGTGTTCGCCCATTTCATCCAGCGGCTCATCGCAAGCCGGTCTACGGCGCCCGCGTCCACCGCGAAAAGGCCCCGCACCCTGGGGTCCTCCGCCAAGACGCCGGGCAGGGTTTCGTAGCGTTTCAGATAGCCGTCCAGCGCGTTCACCGTCAGCTGCAGCGCCGTCTCGGCCCGCGCCTCGCCTTCGCTCAGGTAGAACCGCGCCGACAGGCGGTCCACCGCCGCGACAAGCGCAAGGGCGGCCAGGCCGATCAGCGAAACGATCACCATCCTGCGGCGATTGCCGAACACGCTTGCCTCCCCCCGTCAGCTGCGCAATCCGGCGATCTTGGAAGAAACTTCGGCGCTTGTATAGAAGGACGGTCCGCCCGGTTGACGCGGCTGGTCCGCTGTGGCCCTCTCGACGTCGTGGACCCACCCGAAGGAAAGGTGACACCCGTGGCAATACGGCCCGTTCCGGATGAGACCGGCCTTTTCCCCGGCTTCCAGACGGTAGACGTCGACACGCCCCGCGGCCCCATCCGCGCGCGGATCGGCGGCAAGGGTCCACCGCTCCTCCTCCTCCACGGCTATCCGCAAACCAGCGCGATGTGGCATGCAGTGGCGGCGCGCCTGAAGGACCGTTTCACCCTCGTCTGCGCCGATCTTCCGGGATACGGGTCAAGTTTCAGACCCCCCGTGGCGTCAGACCACGCGCCGCACTCCAAACGCGCCATGGCCGCTGATCTTGTCGCGGCGATGCGGGCGCTCGGGCATGAAAACTGGTTCGTCGGCGCCCATGACCGTGGCGCGCGGGTCGCGCATCGGATGGCGCTCGACCACCCCGCAGCGGTGCAAAGGCTTGCCATCCTCGACATCGCGCCCACGCGGGAAATGTACACGCACACGACCGACGCTTTCGCGCGGGCATACTGGCACTGGTTCTTCCTGATCACGCCACCGCCCTTCCCGGAGAGGATGATCCTGACCGATCCGGATGCCTACTGGCTCGCAAAATGCGGCGCGGGCTCGGCAGGCTTGAAACCCTTCCACGCCAAGGCTCTGGAGGAATATCTCCAGACCTTCCGCGACCCCGATGTCGTGTCCGCCAGCTGCGAGGACTATCGGGCCGCAGCAACCATCGACATCGCCCAAGACGACGCAGACGGTGGACGCAAGGTCGAAAGCCCGCTTCTTGTGCTCTGGGGCGCCATGGGTGTGATCGAGCGCTGCTTCGACGCGCTCGCGCTCTGGCGTTTGCGGGCGGCAGATGTCAGGGGCCACAGCCTTCCCGGCGGTCACTACCTGGCCGAAGAACTGCCCGACGCAGTCGCAGCCGAGTTCGCCGCCTTCTTCGGTTGACAGCCCCTTCAGGCAACAACTCCACCGGCGCCATCACGGCCACTGCGCGCCCCGCCGGTTCAGGACGATCGAATAAAGCCCCGTCGTCGCCGTGATGAACAGCCGGTGCTTCGCCCGCCCCCCGAAGCAGAGGTTCGACACCACCTCGGGCACCAGCACCTTCCCCATAAGATGCCCGTCCGGCGCGATGCAATGTACCCCGTCCCCAGCCGATGACCAAAGGTTCCCCTCGCTGTCCACCCGCACCCCATCGGCGCAGCCGGGGGCGATCTTGTGGAAAAGCCGCCCACCCTTCGGCCGCCCAGACCCCATGTCGAAGACCAGGATATGCTGCGGATCGTCCGTGAACGCCCGGCCAGTGTCGGCCACGTACAGCAGGCCCTCATCCGGGCTGAAGGCCAGACCGTTCGGGCAGGCCATATCGGTGATCACCGCCTCAATCGCGCCCGAAGGGTCCACCCGGTAGACCGAGCACGGAAGCTCCGCCTCGGCCTTGAAGCCTTCGTAGTCAGTCACGATCCCGTAGTGCGGATCGGTGAACCAGATGCCCCCATCCCGCGCCACGACCACGTCATTCGGGCTGTTCAGCCGCTTGCCCCCATATCCATCCGCGATCACCGTCACCGACCCGTCCCACTCCGTCCGCGTCACCCGGCGCGTTCCATGCTCACACGAGATCAACCGCCCCTCACGGTCGCGCGTATGCCCGTTGGCATAGTTCGACGGCGCGCGGAACGTCGTCAGCCCCTCCTCGCCCCAGCGCAGGATGCGGTTGTTCGGGATGTCCGAGAAGAGAAGACAACCCATATCGCCAAACCACACCGGCCCCTCGGCCCAGTCGAACCCCTCGGCCAGCTTCTTCACCGGCGCGTTGTGCAGCACATAGGACCCGAAGACCGGGTCGATGATTTCGAAGTCGGACATGGGGCACCTCCACCTGCCATCACTGTTCCGATGTGGTTCCCTTGGGTCAAGGGCCGGACCACGATGCCCCCGCTTCGCTGCCAGGTCCCGATCCGTCGCTTTCCGTCTTGATCCCCGCCAAGATCCGGCGCACACCTGAAAGCGATGGTTCCCGGCAGAAGCCAAGCAACGCCGGGTGAAAAGGGAATGGGGTGAGGTGTAGGCATCAGCCGCCAAATCCCCGACTGCCCCCGCAACTGTAAGCGGCGAGCGACCCCCGATGCCACTGGCCGAAAGGCCGGGAAGGCGGGGGAAGCACCGACCCGCGAAGTCAGGAGACCTGCCATCGAAGCAGTCAACCACCGGGCGGGGTGCCCCGGAAGGAGTATTCGATGGACGGCAATCACCAGAGGCCCGTGGCCTCACCCCCCCACGCCGTGGCGCAATCCGCGCCGCACCGGATTCTGGTCTGCAAGGCCTGCAAGCCTGGCATCGTCGTGACCGCCAAGGGCGCCATCCAATGACCCCCGCCCCCATACCTCCAGCCGTCGAGCTATCCGGCGTCTTCTGGGGACCGCGCCGTCATCTCGACATCCTGCATGACATCGGGTTCAGCCTGGCGGAAGGCGAGGTCATGGCGATCTGCGGCGCGAACGGCGCGGGGAAGTCCTCGCTCCTCCGGCTCCTCTATCGCCACCAGGCCCCGCGCAAGGGCACCGTCCGGCTGATGGGGCGCGACATCTGGCTGATGGGCGCGCCCGAAGCCGCCCGCATCGTCGCCGCCGTTCTGCAGGAACAACCAACCGACTTCGCCCTCACCGTGCGCGAGATCGTGGCCCTCGGCCGTCTGCCACACCGCAAGGGCTTTGGCCCGAGCCCTCACGACAACGCCATAGTGCAGGCATCGCTTTACCGGATGGACCTCGCCCATCTGGCCGATCGCGCCTTTGGCACCCTCTCGGGCGGTGAGCGGCAGCGGGTCATGGTGGCGCGTGCCCTGGCGCAAGAGCCTCGGGTCCTCATCCTGGACGAACCGACCAACCACCTCGACATCCGGCATCAGCTGGAACTCCTAGCACTTCTGCGCGGGCTTGGCCTGACCGTGATCTCCACGCTCCACGACCTGACGCTTGCCGCCGAATTCGCCGACCGCGTTCTGGTCCTGTCCGAAGGCCGCATCCTCGCCGACGCCCGCCCCGACCAGGCCCTGAGCGAAGCGACCATCGCCAGCGCCTTCAACGTCACCGCCCGCGTGGACCGTACCGGTCTCGCACCCCGCTTTTCCTTCCAGCTTCAGGACCACTAGATGCGCCTTGCCTGCCTTGCCCTTCTTCTGTCTGCCACCCCTGCCCTTGCGTTCCCGGTCACCGTGCAAAGCTGCAACCGCGAGGTCACCTTCGACGCCCCCCCCGCCCGCGCCATCGCCAACGACGTCAACCTGGTCGAGATGATGCTGGCCCTTGGCCTCCGCGACCGCATGGTCGGCTACACCGGCGTCTCTGGCTGGAAGACGCTGGACGAGGAACTCCGGAAGGACATCGCCGAACTGCCCGAGCTTTCCGCCCAATACCCGACCCGCGAGGTCCTTGCCGGGGCCGAGCCCGACTTCTTCTTCGCAGGCTGGAACTACGGCATGAAGGTCGGCGGCGAGGTCACACCCGAGACGCTGGAGCCACTTGGCATCAAGACTTACGAGCTGACCGAAAGCTGCATCTTCGTCGGGCCGAAAGCGAAAAGCTCGATGCAGGACATGTACGCAGACCTTCTGAACCTTGGCCGTATCTTCGGGGTCGAGGACAGGGCGAAGGAACTGGTCGCGGGCTACGAAGCCAGGCTTGCCGAACTCACCACCGGCGTCAACCGCGCCACCCCCCTTCGCGTCTTCGTCTATGACAGCGGCGAGGAAACCCCCTTCACCGCCGGGGCCTACGCCATGCCGACCGCGTTGATCGAGGCGGCAGGCGGCGTGAACATCATGGACGACCTCGACAAAAGCTGGGCCACCATCGCCTGGGAGCCGGTGGTGGACCGCAACCCCGAAGTCATCGTCATCGTGAACTATGGTGACGTGACCGCCGAACAGAAGATCGCCTTCCTTGAAGGCAACCCTGCCTTCGCGAACATCGACGCCGTAAAGAACGACCGTTATGTGGTCCTCGAATACGTCGAGGCCACGCCCGGCCCCCGCAACATCCGCGCGGTGGAAAAGCTGGTCGCCGGGTTTGCCGCAGATTAGACGCTCTGAAAAGGTCAATGCGGACAGGGGACCCCGCAACATGATCCAACGCCGCGAGGCCTTAGCCCTTCTGCCCGGAGCCCTTCTTGCTCCGCGCTTCGGCCATGCCCAGACCGGCCGCAGCGTCGTGGTGATCGGGGCCGGGATGGCGGGCCTTGCCGCCGCGCGCGACCTGCAGTCCGCCGGAGCAAAGGTCACGGTTGTCGAGGCGCGAAACCGGATCGGCGGGCGCATTCACACCTCTCGCCTCTGGCCCGGCCTGCCCGTCGATCTTGGGGCCAGCTGGATCCACGGCACCGATGGCAACCCCCTGACCGCGCTGGCGGATGAGGTCGGAGCCCGACGGGTCGACACCCGGTATGAACGGGGCTTCTCGCTCCGGCCCGACGGCTCCAAGGTCGATCTGACCTCGGCAATGGACGACGCGGGGAAGCTGGTCGCCGATGCCCGCACAGCCGCCGAACGCCTGCCGTCCGACGTGTCGCTGGCCGAGGCGATCCAGTCCTCCCCCGCCTGGCAAGACGGCGATGCCCTGACCCGCCGGATGATCCGGCACTACGTCAACGCGACCGTCGAACTGGAATACGCCGGCGACTGGTCCGAGATTTCCGCCTGGAATTTTGATCAGGGTGACTTCTTCCCAGGCCCCGATGTCCTTTTCCCCGATGGCTACGACGCCATCCCGACCCGCCTTTCCCAGGGCCTTACCCTGCGCATGGGCCAGGTTGTCACCGCCCTTGCCCCCACCCCGACCGGAGTCGCCGTCACCCTCGCCGACGGCAGCACGCTGACTACGGACCACGCCGTCGTCACCCTTCCGCTTGGCGTCCTGAAATCCGGCCGCGTCGCCTTTGGCGAACCGCTGGCCCCAGCCCGTGTCACCGCAATCGACACCCTTGGCATGGGTCTTTTCAACAAATGCTGGCTCCGCTTCGACAGCACCGCCTGGGACGCCAAGGTCGACTGGATCGAGTGGCTCTCCCCTCGCGACGGGTTCTGGTCGCAATGGGTCAGCCTGGCCCGCGCAACCGGCGCGCCAGCGCTCGTCGCCTTCCACGGCGGGGCGCAGGCGCGAGAGCTTGAGGCCCTTGACGACAACGCCACCCTTTCCGCCGCCAGCGAAGCCCTTCGCGCCATGTTCGGCACCGATTTCCCTGCCCCTGTCGCCGCACAAGTGACCCGCTGGTCGCAAGACCCCTTCGCCCTCGGCAGCTACTCGTTCATCACCACCGGCACCTCGCCCGACACCCGCCGCGCGCTCGCCGGGGCCGACTGGGACGGCCGCCTCGTCTTCGCCGGCGAAGCCACCGAGCCCGACCACGCCTCCACCGCCCACGGCGCCTGCCTCTCCGGCCAGACCGCCGCCCGCACGATCCTGGAGAGCACCGGATGACCCTGCCTCGCCCCCCCGACCCATCGCTCATCGCATGGCTTCGCCGCTCTTCGCTTTTGCGGCAGCCCTTACCCCTGCGAGAAGGAGTGACCCGCTGGTCGCAAAACCCCTTCGCCCTCGGCTACTCCTTCCTCGCCACCGGCACGACACCCAACCCCCGCCGCGCGCTCGCTGGGGCCGACCGGAACGGCCGCCTCATCTTCGCAGGCGAAGCCACCGAGCCCGACCACGCCGCCACCGCCCAGGGCGCCTGCCTCTCCGGCCAGACCGCCGCCTGCACGATCCTGGAGAGCACCGGATGACCCTGCCTCGCCCCCCGAACCCATCGCTCATCGCATGGCTTCGCCGCTCTTCGCTTTTGCGGCAGCAGGCACCCCTGCGAGGAGTGCACGAAGTGCGTCGACGAGCCTCTGCCGAGGGTCGAACATGACCGAAACCCCCCTCGCCACGCCCCTCAGCCCCGCCCTGCGCCTCACCCGCCGTGCCGGGATCACGCTTGGCGGGGCCGGGGCCCTCCTCTTCTCTATCCTCATCGCCGTCTCGGTCGGAGCCGTCGCCGTCCCCCTCTCCACCGTCTGGGGCGTCCTCGCCAACCACCTGATCCCAGGCCTCGTCACCCCCGACTGGACCCCGGGGCGCGAGGCCATCGTCTGGGACATCCGCTTCCCCCGCGCGCTTCTCGCAGCCCTCGTCGGCGCGGGCCTCGGGATCACCGGAGCCGCCCTTCAATCGGTGACAAGAAACCCCCTCGCCGACCCCCACCTCCTCGGCATCTCCTCGGGCGGAGCTTTCGGGGCCATCGCCGCCCTTCTCCACACCGGCCTCTTCCTCGGCCTCCTCACCGTCCCCTTGATGGCCTTCGGCGGGGCCCTCACCGCCACGCTGATGGTCCTCGCCGCCGCCCGCCTGACCGGAGCCACTTCCGCCGACCGCCTCGTCCTAGCAGGCGTCGCCATCAGCTTCATCATCATGGCCGGGGCCAACATCCTGATCTTCCTCGGCGACCCCAAGGCCACCCATACCGTGGTCTTCTGGATGCTCGGCGGCCTCGGCCTCGCCCAATGGTCGCACCTCCTCTACCCCCTCGCCGTCCTCCTCCCCGCGGGCCTCTGGCTCTGGACCCAAAGCGCCGCCCTCAACGCCATGTCCCTTGGCGACGAAACCGCCGCCTCCCTCGGCATCCCCGTCGCCCGCTTCCGCCTGTCCGTCTTCGTCGCCGGGGCCCTCATCACCGGCGTCATGGTCGCCTTCTCCGGCATCATCGGCTTTGTCGGCCTCATGATGCCCCACCTCGTCCGCCTCCTCACAGGTGGCGACAACACCCGCGTCCTGCCCCTTTCCGCCCTCTTCGGCGCGATCTTCCTGGTCCTCGCCGACACCCTCGCCCGCGTGGTCATGGCCCCCGAGGACATGCCGATCGGCGTCGTCACCGGCCTCGTCGGCGGAGTGTTCTTCCTCTACCTGATGGCCCGAAGAGCATGAGGATCATGATCCAGGGCGCCGGCTCCAACGTCGGCAAGTCCCTCCTCGTCGCCGGCCTCTGCCGCCTCTTCACCCGCCAGGGCCTGACAGTCCGCCCCTTCAAACCCCAGAACATGTCCAACAACGCCGCCGTGGCTGAAGGTGGAGAAATCGGTCGCGCCCAGGCCCTTCAAGCCCGCGCCTGCAAGACCCAACCCACCGTCCACATGAATCCCGTCCTCCTGAAGCCCGAGTCCGAAACCGGAGCCCAGGTCATCGTCCAGGGCAAGCGCCTGACCACCGTCCGCGCGAAAGACTACGCCGCCCTCAAACCCCAACTCATCACCCCGGTGCTCGACAGCTTCCACCGCCTCCAGGCCGAAGCCGACCTCGTCATCGTCGAGGGCGCCGGCAGCCCAGCCGAGGTCAACCTCCGCAAAAACGACATCGCCAACATGGGCTTCGCCCGTGCCTCGCAGACCCCCGTGATCCTGACCGGAGACATCGACCGAGGCGGTGTCATCGCCCAGCTGGTCGGCACGCAAACGGTCCTGGAACCGCAAGACGCCGCGATGATCAAAGGCTTCCTCATCAACAAATTCCGCGGCGACCCGAGCCTCTTCGACGACGGCTACCGCCTGATCCAACAACGCACGGGCTGGCAAGGCCTCGGCGTCATCCCCTGGTTCCCCCACGCCCACCGCCTCCCGGCTGAGGACGCCGCCGACCTCGGAGGCACCAAAGGCACCGGCAAATTCCTCATCGCCGTCCCCCACCTGAACCGCATCGCCAATTTTGACGACCTCGACCCCCTCGCCCAGGAACCGGGCGTCACCCTGAAGATCGTCCCCCCCGGCCAACCCCTGCCCGTCGAGGCCGACCTCATCATCCTCCCCGGCTCGAAGGCCACCATCGCCGACCTTGCCCATTTCCGCGCCCAAGGCTGGGACATCGACCTTGCCGCCGCCCTGCGAAGGGGCGCCCACATCCTCGGCCTCTGCGGCGGCTACCAGATGCTTGGGAAGGAAATCGCCGACCCCGACGGCATCGAAGGCAACCCCGCCTCCGTCCCCGGCTTGGGCCTTCTCGACGTCACCACCACGATGACCCCGGATAAACGAGTGACCGAGACCACCGCCCTCCACCCCGCCTCAGGCACCGAAGCCAAAGGCTACGAAATCCACCTCGGCCGCACCGAAGGCCCCGACCGCACCCGCCCCCTCTTCACCGTCCACGGCCACCCCGAAGGCGCCCAGCGCCCGGACGGAAGGGTGATGGGCAGCTACCTCCACGGCATGTTCACGCAAGACCCCTTCCGCCGCGCTTTCCTTGCGGGCCTCGGCGCCACCCCCGGCAGCACCAGCTATGACGCCAACGTCGAAGAGACGCTCGATGCGCTGGCCGACCACCTGGCCGAACACGTCGACTGCAACACCCTCCTGACGTTGGCCCGATCATAGGTCGGGCTTCAGCCCGACTCCCGGGTGCACCAGCCGAAGCCTCAGCAAACCCGCCGCATTAAAGATGAAAGGACCCCGACTCTCGTCGGGGTCCTGTCGGATAGCCTGGTCAAAGCAGGTCTTACTGGCTCTGACTGTTGTACTCGGCAAGGCCCGTGGACACGATATCGTACCACTCGCCCGATTCCCGCATTTCTGTCAGGCCTTTGTTCAGCATCGCAATATAGATGCGCCCGCGCGGGTTGGTCTTCGCGGTTACAAAGTGGAACGACAGGAAGCGCACAAGCGAAGGGTTGCTGGTGACCTTGTCGAACGCGTCAAGTTGCGCGAACACGTCGTTTGCGGTTTCAAGCTCGATCGAGAAGATGTCCACCTCGCCCGCAAGCAGCGCCTCGGCGCATTCGAGCGGGGTCTTGAGGCGAACCATCGTCACCATCGGCTCGGTCAGGCCTACTTCTTCAAGCGGGAAGGTGCTCCAGTCTGCAGGTTTGCAGATCTTCGTCCCGGCCAGGC
>NZ_JBOFBI010000158.1:0-3853 GCF_051645465.1 Tabrizicola sp.
AGGGGCAACACGGCCCGGACTGACGCGGGGTTGCGCGCCAGAGGCCGAACAGGCTTAGGGGATTGTCAGTCGAAGGGATGGCACCGGGGATAGGGGCGACCTGGGGCTCTCGCAGAACTCGGCCTTCATGGCCAAGGCAACGGGGTTGAGGCATCTTCGAGAGCATCGACCCGGCGGCTCAAGCCAACCTCATCCCCCTGCCCTATCGCGGTAACCCCCTTGGGAGTTGCGATGTTGCGACCTGACGGCTATCCCGGATGCATCATTCCGGACACGAGGGTCAAATGGCTGATTTCAATCTCGAGGCGATGTCGCTCAAGGAACTGCGACAATTGCAGAAAGACCTCGCCAAGGCGATTTCTACCTACGAGGACCGTCACAAGGCCGAAGCCCGTGCCAAGCTGGATGCGATCGCCAAAGAGATGGGCTACTCCCTCACCGACCTGATTGGGGTCGAGGGGAAAACCTCTCGTGCGCCCGCCGTGGCGAAATACCGTCACCCTGAGAACGCGGCTCTCACCTGGTCCGGCCGCGGCCGGAAACCGCAATGGTTCGCGGATCATATCAATGCGGGCAGAGACCCGAGCGCGCTCGCGGTCTAAGGACAGCGAAATGGGAACGGCCAATTCGGCGGCGGCAGTCAGCTGATCGCAACTTCCCAGGAGCAGCGGTGATCACCCATTTGGCGTGCCGACCACCGTCGGCTCATTCTGCCGGTCGGCCCGGGATGGCAGACAGGCGAAAGGCCCGGATCGGAGCCTTCGCTCCGCCTCCGAGCCTCAGGAGAATCCGTGGGCCTTACGCCCACGGATCGATCTCGGCGACCACTTGCACCTCGTCGCCGTCGATTTCATCGGCGGGGACGGCGCCGAAGGTTCCATCCCCAGCCTGGAAGACGACGATCGAGACCATGAGCGTGGCGGCGAGGGAGGCGGCGAAGGCGTGAGCATCTTTGCGGGACATCTGTTTGGCTCCTGTCTGGGAGGCGGGGGACCATCTCCCGCGCGACAGGACCCCGCAGGCCCGAAGACTGGCTGACATCACCGGGTGCGTTCGGCTTGCCCGAATCCAGCCGGCGGCACGGGCTCGCCCGTAGTCCGACCCCTCGCGGGTTGATCTCGAAGACGGGATTCGGGGCAAGGAAGGGAATGGCGAGCGGGGGATGGTGCCCTGACGATTGGAGCAAATTGACCCGCTGATGCTTGGAACGCCGCCAGCCTCCCGGCCAGGCTCTTGGTTGAAGGCCTCCGTCTTCCAGGCCGGGGATGGATACTATGGTGCCCCGCGGCATCGCGGGACGAAGGTGTGATCGGCGAGAGGCCCGCCCATGGGCAGGCCTCTCACGCATTCTCTGGGCTCAGGCGGCCAGATCCGCCTCCCCTGCCCTATCGCCGTCCTCGGCACCGACGATCTCGAGCCGCGCGTTGCGATAGCCCTCCCGCGCAATCCATAGCTCGGCCGCGGTGACGGACTCCGCCAGATGCAGCAATTCAGTGTTGCCCCCGAAGTCGAGGAGCACACGCACCTGCCCGGCCTTCGGTACCTCGGCCTCTTCGAAGATCAGTCGGCTGTCCGCCGAATGACTGCGCATGATGGTGACGAGGATCACCCCGTCCGAGGAGAAGTTCCCTTCATGCAGCGTGAAAGAGGCAGGTGCCGTCCAAGTCGGATAGACCCGGGGCGGCTCCTTCTTCACGAGACGACCCACGCCGTTCGATCGCTCCCAGGCGGCAAGCTTCTTGGTGAAACGTGCCGGTGGCTTGGGACTGCCGTCGGTGTAGCGGATCAGAGCTCCGAGAGGGGCTGTGTCGATGATGGTTTTTGCGGACATGATTCCTCATCCTGAATGCGAGCGTTCGCATTCATCATATTGATATTGCTGTGTTTTGCTGAGATGAGGGCGGGTTTCCCCGCCCCCCCCCGGATGGCTCAGATCACTCCGCTGCCATCATCGACGCGGCGCTGTCCGGCAAATCGGCCGTCAGGAAGGCCGGGAGATCGACATCCTCGGGCTCGCACGCGTCCTCCCCCTGCCCTTCTACGACCGCCTCGCCGTCGGACACCACCAGATCGGCGCGCCGCAGGACCTCGGGCAACCACCCGCTTCCCTTGAGGAGTCGCTCGGCTTCGGTCGCCATCTCGCCCTTCTTCAGGTGATCGAGAAGCTGCGCAGTCCCCTCCCCCTTCGCCTCGCGCACGGCCTCGAGGATCCGGGCCTTGGGCACACGGTTGAGGTAGCCGTCGACCGTCGGCTCCCAACCTGCCTCCACCATGTCAAGTTCGACTGCGCGGGCCACGAGATCGGCATGCGCAATGCGGCGGGTCAGACCGCTGGCGGAGATGCCCGCCTTATAGGGGTTTACCTTTTCATGGAGTGCGTTGATCCCGAAGCTGAGGCAATGCGCCAGCAGAGCCAGACGGCTGCCTTGGTCGAGAACTGACAGATAGTCCCAGAGCGCGGCATCGTCGCCGAGGGGCAGATCCGCCTCCCAGGCGGCGTGACGCTCATCGACCAGCTTCGCCACGACGCTTTCCTTCAGATCGGGCGCCTGCGCGGACATGTAGACATGGCGCACCGAGGCTTCGAGACAGCTGCCTGAGGCGGAGGAGGTGCGGAAGGTGTCCGTCACCAGTTTCAGGAGCAGGAGCGTCAGCGCGACCTCCGGCGAACGCCCGATGGCCTCACGCAGTGCGAGGGTCCTGTGGGCGGTCAGTTCCATGACAAGCCGCTCAGGCAACGGCTTCATCGCGCCGTCATCGTCCTCCTCGGTCGGATCGGCACCGATCGGCTGCCCGCCCGTCGTGATGACGGTGCCCCCGACCGAAGTCCTGGAGTGCTGCCAGCCAGAACCATCGACGCTACCCCCCTGCCCCATGGCATCCGCGCCATCGCCATCCTGGACCGCGGTCTCCTCGCGCGGCTCGTCCTCGGGCCGGACATAGCCACGGTAGACCGCGAGGCTGCCGTCGCGATCCAGCGTGACGAAGACACCCGCGCGCCCAACCTCGACCGGGTCGTAGATCAAGGGCCTCTGCTCAAGCGCTTCCATCGCCACCTCGAGCTGCCCGAGCCGGGCGTCGATCTCCTCGGGGTATTCGTCCTGGCCGGAGAATTCCTCTTCCAGCGCACGATACTCGGCGAGGAGCGAAGCGTGGGCCGCGCTTTCCTCGTCGGTCATCGGAGCAGGATCACCAGCGAGACGCCGCAGACCGTGGCTGTAGCCATAGGGCAGGTCGGTCGCGACCTCGATCCACTTCCAGCCCTCGGAGGCCAGCGCCTCGGCTTCGGCCTGGAGCTTCTCTTTGACCAGCCGGTCGAGCAGGGCAGGGTCCTCGAGCCAGCCGCCGTCATCACCTTGGAAGAGATCGCGAAGGACGACACCGCCTGCCGCATCATAGGCATCGACACCGACGAAAACTGCGCGACGATCCGAGGCCCGAACCGAGGTCTCGGTCAGCATGCGCCGGATGGCATAGGGCTCCTTGCTCCAGGAGTTCCTGATCGCCTCCCAGACCTGCTCCTGACGCGTGTGATCCGGGTTCACGGTAAACGCCATTAGCTGTTCCAGCGTCATGCCATCCTCTGCATAGACATCGAGCAGGGCAGGGGCCACGGAGGCGAGCTTCAGGCGTTGCTTCACGATTTGGGGCGTGACGAAGAACGCGGCCGCGATCGCTTCTTCGCCCTGACCCTTTTCACGCAAGGCCTGAAACGCGCGGAACTGGTCCAGCGGGTGCAGGGCGACGCGCTGCATGTTCTCCGCCAGCGAGTCGTCCTCGGCGAGAATCTCCGACGCCGCATCTCGCACGATGCAGGGGATCGGCGCGGTCTTGGCCAACCGCTTCTGCTTCA
>NZ_JBOFBI010000159.1:0-16086 GCF_051645465.1 Tabrizicola sp.
ATAGATCGCCATCGCGATCAGATCATTGGCACGAGGCAGGCGACGTCGGAACGACGTATAAGCGCGCCCTCCCTCGATAAAATCTCGGGCCGGACCAGAGCGTCCCGCCCCGTTCCGGCGAGCCTACAGCGTTTCGGCAAGTGTCCGGCTATCATTGCTGCATCAACGGCTTAAGGAGATGGCGATGCGTAAGCCCAGGGATTTCGACGCGGAGCTGAAGGTGCTGGAGGACAAGGCGCGAGACCTCAAACTGCGCAAGGTGCTTGGGCTTGGCGAACTGGTCATCGCCACCGGCGCCGATGCTCTCAGCGCCGAGGAACTGGCAGGCGCACTGGTCGTGCTGGCCGAGACGAAGGACACTGGCAAGAAGGAGGCTTGGGCGAAGCGCGGAGCTGCGTTCTTTCGCGGCAGATCGCGGCGAGCTGCTCCGGCATCTGCGCCAAACACTGACCGCGCTATGGCGCAACCGGGCGGCGCGCAACCGGCATCACGCGGCACGGGCGCGGCATAACATGCGCAGCTGGCAAGTCGAACGCCGCAAGCGCACCCGGCACCTGATCGAACTCGGCGGACTGGTCGTCAAGGCCAGGATCGTCGACATCGCCGGCGATGACCGTGCGACGATCTACGGCGCGCTCATCTGGATGGCCGAGAAGCTCCAAAGTGCCCAAGCCGAACACGCACGCGAGGTCTGGACGGCGAGGGGCAAGCAGGCGTTCGCGGCAGATCGCAAGGGCAAAGTGCCTTCTGATCGGTGAGGAAACCTCTAGGTTTTGGCCAACCCCACGTGTATCGCTCACGCCCGTACAAGAGCCACGACCTCGCCGGAGCCGGAGCCGGTCGCAAACCGCGCCCAAGCCTCCATCAGCGCCCGGCGCCGCTCGAAAAGATCGGAACGCGCATACGCCCGCTCCACCTCATTGCCCGTCGCATGCGACAGCGCCGCTTCCGCCACCTCGCGATCCGCATGCGCGCTCTCGCTGCACCAGTCCCGGAACGTCGAGCGGAACCCATGGACCGTGAAGCCCTCAGCACCCATGCGACCGAGCAGCGGCTTGAAGGCCATGACGGAAAGGGGCTGCACCTTACGCGTCTTGCCTCGCAGCGGGCTCGGGAAAACGTGGACCGGGTTGAGGCCGCGGACCTTTTCCAACACCGCCATCGCTTCGGTCGACAAGGGCACGCGATGGGGCACACCTCGCTTCATGCGCGCATCGGGAACAAGCCAGACAGCTGCATCCAGGTCGATCTCGGACCATTGCGCGCCGCGCACTTCGCCGCTGCGCAGGGCGGTCAGGATCAGGAACTCGAGACAGCGGGCCGAAACGGCGTCGCGCGCAGCGAGCTGTGCCATGAACACGGGCAGCTCTCGCCAGGGAAGTGCTGCCATGTGCTCGGCCCTGCGCTTGACCACCGGCAGCGCCTTCTTGAGGCCCGTTACGGGATTTTCATGCGGATAATGCCCGGCACCCTTCGCCCAGTCGAAGACCGCGGCGATGCGCTGCTTCACGCGGCGCGCGGTGTCGTGCTTCTTGGCCCAGATCGGGTTCAGAATGCTCAGGATGTCGGCCGAGGTGATGGTGTTGACCGGACGCCTGCCGATCTTCGGGAAGGCGTAGATCTCAAGCGAGCGCAGCCACAGGTCCGCGTGACGGTCGCTCTTCAGGGTGCGAGCGAGCGACGCGTGATGACGCTTGGCCGCCGCCTCGAAGGTGAGTTCCTCGCGGTTCCTTAGCAGGTCTGGGTCGCGCCCCGACCGTGCTTCGGTACGCAGCTTGCGCGCCTCCTCGCGGGCCGCGGCCAAACTCATCCAGGCCAGGCTGCCCAGACCCAGCTCTCGCCGCCGACCGTGAACGAGGGTGCGCAGGATCCACGATTTCGCGCCGCTGGGGCCGACGCGAAGATAGAGGCCATCGCCGTCACCATACATCCCCGACTCGCGGGTTGCGGCAACACGCTTGACCGACAGCTTTCCCATCCTTCCGACCCCACCGGCCTAAACTTCTGTCCCGCCATTTGTCCCACCACTCGGCATGAGAAATGGTGGGACAGAGTGAAATCGACTGAGACAGATGAAGTCTCAATATAGGCTTAAGCATATGACAGAAAACAGTATTTTGCAACAGTACGAGACGGCGTGACGAGGTGGTTATGCAGCCCTACGGGCTGCCACTTATCCGGAATATCGCACCTTGACACGACCCCTTAGCCTGGTGTGTCTGATGCATGAGAAACGCCCGTTTCGATGGCGGAAACAAATGCATAGGTGACCCGTGACACATCTTGCCCGCTTTGCTGCCCCCGCACTCTTTGCACTTCTGCCGCTCGCCGCCAATGCCGCGGGCTGCAGTGATACCGGAGGAAAGTACGAGGCCTGGAAATCCGACATGGCCGCCGAGGCCGCGGCCGAGGGCGTGGGCGAACGCGGCATAGCGGCGCTCATGGCGACCTCGTATTCCAAGGCCACGATATCGGCCGACCGGAACCAGAAAAGCTTCAAGTACAGCCTCGAGAAGTTCCTTCAGGTCCGCGGGGCGGACACGATCGTCTCGCAGGGCCGCAGCCGCAAGGCCAAGAACGCCGACTTCTACGCCAGCCTGGAATCGGCCTACGGTGTGCCCGCCGGTGTCCTGATCGCGATCCACGGGATGGAGACAGGTTTTGGCGGGTTCATGGGCGACAGCAATGTAATCTCGGCCATCGCCACGCTGACCTATGACTGCCGCCGGTCCGACTTCTTCCGTCCGCACCTGATCGGCGCGCTGATGATGGTCGACCGCGGCATGATCTCGGCCAAGACCATCGGCGCCAAGCATGGCGAGCTTGGCCATACCCAGTTCCTCCCCGGCAACGCCTTCAAGTATGGCGTCGACGGCAACGGCGACGGCGCGGTCGATCTGAACAACATGGCGGACGCCCTGGCCTCGACTGCAAACTTCCTGCGCCAGAAGGGCTGGAAGCCCGGCAAGGGCTATCAGGAAGGCGAGCCGAACTTTGCCGTGATCAAGCAATGGAACGCGGCCACGGTCTACCAGCAGGCCATCGCCATCATGGGCGCGCAGATCGACAGCTGACACGACGAATCGTTGACCTAAGGGCAAGTCGCGCTCCAGCCTGTGGTTTTCAAAAGCCACAGGGGGTGAAGTCATGTCCTGGTCCGAAAACGACAAGCGCCTTGGGATGGATCGCGGGATCACCCGGCGCGATTTCCTTGATGGGGTGGCGCTGGCCATCGGAGCGACCGCGCTTGGCGGATGGGGCGCCCGACCGGCCCAGGCCCAGACAGCCGCCTACCCCCCTTCCCTCGCCGGCCTCCGCGGCCAGACCGATGCCTCGCAGAACGTGATGCATGCCATCCGCGACGGCAGCTTCTGGACGTCAAACCCCGCGATCTCCGACACCGGCGAAAGCTACGACCTGGTCGTCGTCGGCGCCGGGATCTCGGGCCTCGCGGCGGCCTTCCTTTACCGCCAGCAAAACCCCGACGCGAAGGTCCTGCTGATCGACCCGCTGGACGACTTCGGCGGCCATGCCAAGCGCAACGAATTCACCGCCTCGAACGGCAGGAAACTCATCGGCTACGGCGGCTCGCAGTCGATGCAGACGCCCAGCTACTTCAGTCCGGCTGTAAACCAGCTTCTGGCCGACATCGGCATCGAGCCCGCCAAGTTCGAAACCTACTACAACCAGAAATGGGCCGAAGAGCGCGGCCTGAACGGCGCGGTCTTCTTCGATGCCGCCAAATGGGGCACCGACAAGCTGGTGGTGCAATCGGGCGAGACCGCCGACTGGGTCGCCCAGACCCCTATGAACGACAAGGCCAAGGCCGATCTCATCGCATTTCTCGACACGCCCGGCGACTACCTCCCCGACATGACCCCCGAAGAACGGCTGCAGAAGCTGTCCGAGATCACCTACAAGGACTTCCTTCTCGACTACGTGAAAGCCGACCCGCAGCTCGTCGACTACTTCCAGACCTCGACCACCGGCTACTTCGGCGTCGGCATCGATGCGACCACGGCTTTGGATGCCCGCGGCAACTGGAACCCCGGCTTCGACGGGATGGACCTGGGCGAGGCGGTCTCGAAGTACCACAGCCCCTCGGGCCGCCTGGCCTTCACCGACCCCGACGCCTACATCTATCACTTCCCCGACGGCAACGCCGGGATCGCCCGCCACCTCGTCCGCGCCCTTGTCCCCGCCGCTTTGCCGGGTTCGACGATGGAGGATCAGGTCACCGCAACGGTGGACTACGCCCAGCTGGACCTCCCCGACAACCCGGTCCGGATCAGGCTCAATTCCACCGTGGTCAAGGTCGCCCATGACGGCGATCCAGCCTCGGCCACGACCGTCACCGTCACCTATGCCGCGCCGAATGGCCTCGCCTCGGTCAAGGCCGGGCACGTGATCCTTGCCTGCTGGCACCGGGTGATCCCCTACCTCACCGACGAACTTCCCGCCGATCAGGTCACCGCGCTGAACGACCAGCAGAAAGTGCCGCTCATCTACACCAACGTGCTCCTCCGGAACTGGAAGGCGCTGGACGAGATCAAGATCGACGGCGCCCGCGCCCGCGGCAACTTCTGGAGCGGGTTCGAAATCGATTTCCCGGTATCCATGGGCGACTACAAGTTTGCCGATACCCCCGAAGACCCGGTGATCCTGCACCTCTCGAAGGTCATGATCGAACCGGGCCTCTCCTCGCGTGAGCAGGCCCTTGCGGGCAAACGGGCAATGATGACCCTGACCTTCGAAGACATGGAACGCTCGATCCGCGAGCTTCTGTCAAAAGCCCTCGCCGGCACCAGCTTCGACCCCGCGACCGACATCGAGGCCATCACCTGCAACCGCTGGAGCCACGGCTACGCCTACGAATACATGCGCCCGTGGGATACGTTCTGGCCCGACGGCCCCCTGCCGATCGAGGCAGCCCGCAAACCCTGGGGCCGCATCAGCATCGCCAACAGCGACAGCGCCGCCTACGCCTACGCCCATTCCGCCATCGACCAGGCGGTGCGGGCGATGCGCGACCTTCTCGGCACCCCCGAAGGCGCACCGGACTACGCCCGCTTCCCGGGGCCTCCGCCGGACAAGCTGGGCCTATAACGTCTTGGCCGTTCGCTCGGGTTGAACGACGGCTTTGGGGGACGAAGCGGACGTTCAGTTCGCTCGTTGCCTCTCAGTCTTGGGGTCGGACCAAGATCAATCAGAACTTGGTATCCAGGTAGAATTCGCGCACCATTGCCCCCATCAGTCGAGCAGGGCGCTACATGCGGCTCGGAGCTGTGTGGCGGTCGGGGGCGTGCCTTGTCCGGTGGCATACGGCAACATGAGGCCGTCTAGCAGTGCCGCACAGGACATAGCGCTGTCTGGATCGGCCCTTTGTCCTGCCAAAAGGTCCAGATAGAAGAGCATTGGTCGCATGGCTGCTTGGGCCAGCCGTTCAGTCGCACCGTTCAAATCTGGATCGCGCGAGGCAGCGAGCATGATCTCGAGCCGGGCAATCAGCAGGTCGCGATCCTCATTGGCGCAGGTAACCAATTCATCCGCCACGAACGAAAACGCCACCTCGTGCCCCTGATTAGCCAGAATGGCGGTGAAAGTGTCTTTCAACACCTCGGATTCCCTCTGCAGGCGGATGGCGAGTCTGTCGATGATCGCCTGCAGAAGGTCGTTCTTCCGGCGGTAGTAGTACGAGGTAGAGCCTAGCGGCAGGCCCGCGGCAGCATCTGTTCCACGGTGAGTCAGCGCGGCAAGCCCCTCGCGTGCAACGAGCGAAAGGGCAGCATCAAGAATTTTTTCGCGACGGGTGGTTTCCAAGATGCCTCCAATACTCTACATATGTAGAGGATACCAAACAGGGATATGCGACCATGACCGCGAAAATCGAGAAACTGAACCCCCCAAGCCTGCCCGATGCCGGTCCTCTGGGCTATTCTCAGGTTGTCACTGCGACGCAGGGCAAGATGGTGTTTGTCTCGGGTCAAGTGGCGGTGTCGACCGACGGCACACCGGTTCCCCCGGATCTGGCGGACCAGTTGTCCATTGTGCTGCGCAACCTCGTCAACGCCCTTGAAGCAGCGGGTGCCGCACCGAAAAACGTGGTGTCTCTTCGGATTTACGTCGTCGATCTTGATCCCGAACGGATCCCGTCACTCATGGCACCCGTCGCAGCGCTGTTCGAGGGACAGGCGCCTGCACTGACAGGCATCGGCGTAAGCGCACTCGCGTCTCCGGAATTCAAGCTTGAGATCGAAGCGGTGGCGGTGATTTGAACCAGAACGGACATTCGCTGCAATTGAGCGAACGTCCGCAGGGGGCTCAAAGCAACATCCGGTGCTCGGGGGTTTCTTTGGCGTGCCCCCGGACAGCGTCGCTCCCGCTCAGCAGGAAGACGGGGCCAATGCCACCGGCCCAGGCCCAACGAAACCTTAACAAATCCTGAACGCCCCCCACCTAACCCCTTGGAATCCCTTGCGGCCTCCAGGCGTAACTCAGCGTTACCCCCCCTCCCCGCCGATCCAGCCCTGCCCTTTCCGTTACAATCCCCCAACGCCCATGTGACTGGCTTTTGCGACGGCCATCGGTTTCATGGGCGCACATACACCAGCCCGGAGCCATCATGCTGCGCCCCCTAGCCGCCCTTCTTCTCCTGACCACAACCGCGACCGCCGACACCGCCGATGGCGAAGCCCTGAAAGCCATGACCTGGGATCAGATCGTGGACGAGGCCCGCGGCGGCACGGTCAACTGGTTCATGTGGGGGGGCGCCGACAACATCAACATCTACGTCTCGGACTACGTCGGCGGGATCCTCAAGCGCGACTACGACATCACCCTGAACCGGGTGCCCATCACCGATGCAGCCGAGATCGTGAACCTCATCCTCTCCGAGAAAGAGGCCGGGATCACCGACGCAGGGACTGTCGACCTCCTCTGGATCAACGGCGAGAACTTCCGCTCGATGAAGCAGGGCGAGCTCGTCTTCTGCGGCTACACCGGTCTTCTGCCAAACAACGCCTTGGTCAACTGGGACAATCCCGCCATCGCCAATGACTTCGGCGTTCCGGTCGAAGGCTGCGAGGTGCCCTGGAACACCGTCCAGTTCGCCTTCGCCCACGACAGCGCCACCGTGGCCGAACCGCCCCGCGACATGGCGGCGCTGATCGCCTGGATCAAGGCCAACCCCGGACGCTTCACCTATCCTGCCCCCCCGGACTTCACCGGCTCGGCCTTCATCCGCCACGTCTTCACCCATGCCGCTGGCGGGCCCGATGCGCTCCTTGGCCCGTTCGATCAGGCGAAGTTCGATCAGGTGGCCACGAAAACCTGGGCGATCCTGAACGAGATCGAGCCCCTCCTCTGGCGCGAAGGCCAGACCTACCCCAACACCGTCACCCAGCTGAACGAGCTTTTCGCCAATGGCGAGGTGGCCTTCACGTTCAACTACGACCCTTCGCAGTTCGGCCTCGCAGTCCAGGCCGGGACCTACCCGGACACCGTGCGCAGCTTCGGCCTCTCGGACGGCACCATCGGCAACACCAACTACACGCTGATCCCTTTCAACTCACCCAACAAGGCCGCCGCGATGGTCGTGCAGAACCTCCTCCTCTCCGGCGAGGCGCAGCTAGAGAAGGCCAAAACCGAGGTCTGGGGCGCCGCCCCCGCGATCAATATCACCCGCACCTCGCCCGAAGTCCAGGCCGGCTTCGCCGCCATCAAGGGCCACCCCTCGGTCATCCCCGCCGCCCAGCTTGCCAAGGCCACGCTGCCGGAACTCCAGGCCGACTGGCTGACCGCCATCGAAAAGGGCTGGGCAGAGAACGTCGGAAACTGACCCCCGCTCCTCCTTCGCCTTCGGCTCGTCCTCGCTGATGTCGCGAGAATCGGCGCGACGCGCGGAAAAGAACCACCGCGATATCGGCACCAAACGCAAAATCCGGCGATTACAGCTCCACGCTTGCCGCCGGAACCCACGCGAGGAGTGCACGAAGTGCATCGACGAGCCTCCCCCAACCCCCCTACCACCCGCCCGACCGCCGCTCCTATGTCATCCCCAACGCCTTCACCGACCACAGGGCGATCGACCCGAAGTGACAGAGCCGCCGGAATACCGAGGCCCAATGCTCCGCAGAGCCATTCGCCCCTACCCGACCCGCGCCCACCGCCGGAACCCACGTGAGGAGCGCACGAAGTGCCTCGACGAGCCCCCGCCCTTGCCCACCCGCCCGGCATCGCGCAAACTTCGCGGAAGCCGGGAAGGACCAAAGTGACCGACCGCCACCGCATCCTCCTTCTCCTGACGCCCGCCCTGATCGTCCTCGGCGGGCTGTTCCTCACCGGCCTCGGCCTCACGCTCCTGCGGTCCTTCCGCTACATGCCAAGCCTCGGGCTGACCGACCCCGACCTCGCCGCCTACACTGCGATCCTCACCTCGCCCGGCTTCCTCAAGTCCCTCGCCCTCTCGCTCTGGATCGCCACCGCCTCCACCCTCATCGCCGCCAGCCTTGCCCTCGCCTCGGCCCTCCTCCTGCGGCAGACCTTCCCCGGCCGCGCCCTCATCAGCTTCCTCTTCCAGTTGAACCTCACCGTCCCCCATATCGTCGGCGCCCTGGGCATCCTCTACCTCTTCTCCCAGTCCGGTGCCTTCGCCCGCCTCGCCCATGCCGCTGGCCTCATCACCGGCCCACAGGACTTCCCCGCCCTCACCCACGACCCCTACGCCATCGGCATCATCCTCCTCTACGTGTGGAAAGAGCTTCCCTTCATCACCCTCATCCTACTCGCCAACATGCAAACCCTGGGCGAGGATCATGAGGCCACCGCCCGCTCCCTCGGCGCCACCCGCTGGCAGGCCTTCCGGCACGTCCTTCTCCCCATGCTCATGCCCGGCCTTCTCGCCGCCTCCGCCCTCGTCTTCGCCTTCGCTTTCGGCGCTTACGAGGTTCCCCTCGTCCTCGGCGCCAGCACCCCGAAGGCGCTCCCCGTCCTGGCCTGGCAGGCCTACACCGACACGGACCTTTCGACCCGGCCCGAAGCGATGGCCATGGCCGTGATCATCGCGGCGATCGGCCTCGGCCTCCTCTTGCTCTACGCACGCGTCGGGGGCAGAAATGCGCGCTGACCGGTTGAAAACCCTGGCAGCCCTCGTCCTCGCCGGCTGGCTGATCCTGCCCTTCCTCCCCCTCGCCATCTGGTCCGTCGCGCATGGCTGGCGCTTCCCCGACCTTCTGCCCCGCGATTACTCGACCAAGGCCTGGGCCTACGCCCTCTCCGACACCGCCGGAGTCCTCGAAAGCTTCGCCCTCACCACCTTCATCGCCCTGACAACCACCCTCCTCGCCGCCCTCATCGGGGTCCCCGCAGGCCGCGCCCTCGGCCTCTACCGGTTCAAGGGCAAAGCCCTCGTCACCCTCCTCCTCCTGGCCCCCGCGATCCTCCCCGGCATCGCCGTCGTCTTCGGCCTTCACGGCATCTTCCTGCGCCTCGGCCTCACCGGCACCACCACCGGAGTCATCCTCGCGCATCTGATCCCGGTCCTGCCCTACATGACCCTCGTCATGGCCGCCGTCTTCTCCCGCTTCGACCCGGACTTCGAGGCCCAGGCCCGCTCCCTCGGCGCCTCGCCAATCCAGACGTTCAGGAACGTCACCCTCCCCGCTATTCTCCCCGGCCTGCTCACCGGGGCGCTCTTCGCCTTCCTCGTCTCGTGGTCGCAGTACCTCCTCACCCTCGCCATCGGCGGCGGACGGGTGCAGACGCTCCCCCTCCTCCTCTTCAGCTTCTCCAACTCCGGCCGGAACGACGTGACCGGCGCCATAGCGCTCCTCTACATCCTCCCCGGCCTCCTCATCCTGATCGTGACCGCCCGCCAGATCACCGGCCGCGGCGCTGCCCTCGCCGGGGCGCTGAGGCCATGACCGCGCTCACCCTGAAAGACCTCACCAAGACCTACCCCGGCGGGAACCAGGCGGCAGTCCGCGGCTTAAGCCTCACTGTCGAAAGCGGCACCCTCACCGCACTCCTCGGGCCCTCGGGCTGCGGCAAGACCACGACGATGAAGCTGATCGCAGGGCTCATTGCCCCCGACGCCGGCGACATCCGGCTGAACGACCGGTCGATCGTCGGCGTTCCGCCCGAAAGGCGCGGCGTCGCCATGGTCTTCCAGAACCCGCTCCTTTTCCCGCACCTGACCGTCGCCGGAAACGTCGGCTTCGGCCTCAGGATGCGCGGCCTCTCTCCTGCCCAGATCGCTGCCCAAGTCGACCCCATGCTCGCCCGCGTCCGCCTCGAAGGCCTCGACCACCGTCGCCCCATTGAGCTTTCCGGCGGCCAGCAGCAACGCGCCGCCCTCGCCCGCGCGCTGATCCTGAAACCGGATGTCCTTCTCCTCGACGAGCCGCTCTCGAACCTCGACCCCAGCTTGCGCGACGACATGCGAAGCCTGATCCGCGAGCTTCAGCGCGAGACCGGCATCACCACCCTCGTCGTGACCCATGACCAGGCCGAGGCCGTAGCACTTTCCGACCGGATCGCACTTCTCCTTGACGGCAAGCTCGCCCAGCATGGCCCGCCCGAAGACTTCTACCGCCGCCCCGCAACCGAGGCCGTGGCGCGCTTTTTCGGCGGAGTGAACTTCGTACCCGGCCAGTCGCGGGCGGGCCGTTTCCACTCCGCGCTCGGCCCGCTGACCCTGCCACGGGGCGTCATTGATGGCGACGCCCTCCTGACCATCCGCCCCGAGGCCCTGCGCCTTGGCCCCGGCCCCAACCCGCGCGAGGCCCGCGTCGACGGCATTACCTTCCTTGGCACCCAGACCCGGGTCGAGCTTTCCGTTTCCGGCACCACGCTTCAGGCGCTCACCACCCCCGATCAGGCCGCAGACCTGCGCTCCGGAACCGAGATCGCCATCGCGCTCCCCCCCGATGCGCTGTGGCTCCTGCCGTCGCCTGCAAAGCCATAGAGCGGGCCAGCCCACCCCAAGGCCGGCCACCACACCGCCGAGGGGGCCGTCGGGCGAGGCCCCAGGCAACCGCGTCCCCGTCAAGAACTGAGCAAAGCGCTGGACCAGCACCCGCGCAGGCACCTCTCACGCTGTTCGCGGCCGCCCCGCGACACCCAAAGTATGGCCCCCCGCGCCTTATCTTCCCCGGCGCCCTCTGTCCCCACGATGCACCGCGCCCAGCGAGGAGTGCACGAAGTGCTCCACGAGCGCCCAAGCAGGTATCTCCAACCCTGTTCGCGGTCGCCACGCGACACCCGAAGGACGGCCCCGCGCCTTATCTACCTTGGCCCCTGTATCCCCACGATGCACCGCGCCCGGCGAGGAGTGCACGAAGTGCTCGACGAGCGCCCGCGCAAGCATCTCCCGCGCTGTTACTGATCGCCCGCGACACCCGAAAGATCGCCCCCGCGCCTTATCTCCCTAGGCGTCCTGTATCCCCACGATGCACTGCGCCCTGGGAGGAGTGCTCGACGAGCGCCCGCGCAGGTATCTCGCACCCTGTTCGTGGTCGCCCCGCGACACCGGAAGGGCCGCCCTGCACCTTGTCTCGCCGGGTGCCCCGTCTCGCGGCCATGCACTGCGCCCGGCGAGGAATGCAGCAACCGTCCGACGCCCCCGCGTGGCACCTGTTTTCCGCACCGTCCTGATCCCTCAAGCTGCTGGCAGAACCCGCGGGCCCCATCCTCTCCAGCGCCCAATATCCCTGCCGGGCACCGCACCCGGCGAGGAGTGCACGAAGTGCTCGACGAGCAGCCCCTTGCGCTTGCGGTCGCTCTACTCCCCCCGCGACACCAGGAGGACCGCCCGCCCCCGTCCCGCATGTTTGGCGGAGTAAAGCGCGCGGTCGGCGGTCGCCAGCAATTGTGCGGCCTGCGGATCGGCAAGGTCGGTCGACCGGACGATCCCGATACTCGCCGAGACCTGGCACGGCTGGCCCTCGAACTCCATCGGCTGACATATCCGCGCGATGATCCGTTCGGCGATGCCCTGCAGCGTCTTGGGGTCGCTCCGCCCGACCACGATCACCAGGAACTCGTCGCCGCCGATCCGGGCGGCGCAGTCCTCGGCCCGAAGCTGTTCACGCAGGATCTGGCCCACGGCGCCCAGCACGAAGTCACCCGCAGCATGGCCCAGCGTGTCGTTCACCGCCTTGAAGAAGTCGAGGTCCATCTGCAGAAGGCCAAAGCTCGCCCGTGCTGCGCACATCCGCTCCAGCACCAGGTCCACCGCCCGGCGGTTGCGAAGACCGGTCAGCGGATCGGTCATCGCCTCTTCCTCTGCCGCCATCCTTGCGCCTTCCAGCCGCAGGTTCAGCCCGCGAAGCTCACGCGTGACGGCCGAGTTGGCCTCGGCCAGATAGAGAAGCTCCATCGCAAGGTCGGTGGCCGCGAAATCGGCATCCGTCAGGGCAAGCTCCCGGACCGCCGCGATCAGATCGTTGCCGAACGAGAGGTTGAGAAGGATCTTCCCCTCATCCCCAAGCCGCATCCCAAGGCCCCGGAGCCCGGCCCGCACCCCGTTGCGCGGCAGAAGCCGGAACCGGTTCCCGCCGCGTGCAAGCACCTCCTGCACCGTCACCGCCCCGCCGGGTGAGCGCACCTCGAACAGATCCTCGAAGAGCGCGCCTGGGATCGCGTCGTCCTGCAGCACCCGCGCGAGCGTCGGCCCAAAGCTCAGCGCCCGCCCGTCGCTGTCCAGAAGCAGATGCATGGGCATAAAATGCGCAAGGGTGCGGGTATCAAGATCAAGCCGGTGGCCTGGAAGCTCTGCATGCATGGCTTAGCGCTCCGGCAAGGCAAGGTCGAAGCGCCGCGCCTTTGCGTGGCGGCTGTCGAGCACCGAAATTGTCGTGCAGTCCCGGACGCCAGGCTCGATCAGGCAAAGCGCGCCATAGTCGTCGGCCATCGCGGTCAAGAGGCCGACGAGCACCCGCTGCGTGCCCCGCAGATGCGACTGGCAATGGAGCTCGAACCGGTCGGGACCCACCTCGTCCAGCGTCACTTCAGGCAGGTCCAGATCGGGCATGGCCAACCGCGCGCGGCCAGGCAGTTCCTCCAGCGAATACAGAAAGTCGGCATAGGACATGCCCCCGAAACGCAAGAGCCTGCGCACACCTTCACGCTCGGGGTTGGTCACCAGATAGGTTCCTACGTCTTCCCATATTGCCTCGACGGGCCGCCCCAGAACATCAGCCACGCTTTCCGCGATCCGGTCCGCCGTGCCGGGATCATAGCGCAACATCGGCTCGAAAGTCTCGACCTTCAGCTCGGCCTTTCGGCATACCTCCTGCCAGCTTGCAATGCCGAATGTGTCCAGCACGTAGCCCTGCAGTGCCCGCAACAAAAGTGCATCCATGTCCGTCCCCGCCGCGATCTTCGGACCGACAGTACCGCGTATCCGTTAACAGAATCCCCAGCGTCAAGGATGGATGATAAGCCCACTCTCGCCAGTGCCCAGCTGGTTGACAAGTGCTGCCGTGACCGGCGGCGGAGTTGTCTGGTACTGCCGCATCAACCGGGCCGCCTCGGCGCTGTCGATCGGGGCTCCGTCCGGGCGCGCCACCTGCCGGTATTGCAGCAGCCCACGGTCGTCCAGATAGAGCCCGGCGATCTCGGTGTAGTCCGCGCTCCGCCCCAGAAACAGCATCGCCTCTTCGCCCGGCAACAGCGGCAGAAGATCGGCCACGACCAGCACACAAGGCGGGCTGCCCTCGGGAACGTCCGTTTCGCACACCAGCAGCCAGTCCTCCAGCATGTAGGGCTCCGCCGCGCCCAGCAGCAGGTCCCGCGTCGCCGTGGCCGAGGCGGGCTGCACAGGCATCAGCCCGGCAAGCCGCCTGGCCAGCGCGTCCCGGTCTGCCGTGGAAGGAGCGCTCTCGCCCGACAGAAGCTTCGCCAGGGCCTCCTGCCCCGGCTCCTTCGCCTTGGCCTCCAGCACCGCAATCACCGCTGCCCCCGGCTTCCCCCACGAGCGCAGCGCGTAGACGTCCAGCTCCTCCACCGGCACCACCCCAGCCTCGAACCGCGCCAGCTGGCTTTGCGCCGAGATCCGCTCGGCGTTCAGGACCGGCGTCATCCACAGCGCTGCAAGCCCAACGACCCCAAGCGCCATCCAGATGTTGCCCTGCCGGATACGCTCCATCCACCCGGCACCCCGCACGACGGCCAGCGCATAGACCAGCCCATAGCCGATCCCCACCACAGCAACCGCCACGATGAACACCCGCTCGGGCGTCCAGCCATAATCCCCCACCCGCAACCAGATCGCCCAAAGCGCGAGTGCCGCGATGATCGGCAACAGAAGCGCCATGCCTTGCGTCGCGCGAACAAGAACCGGGCTCTCGGTCGCCTCGGCATCGCTCTGGTCAACCGCGATCGACACCAGCGCAATCCCGCCCGCCGCCATCGTCAGAAGCAGCATCGCCGGGGAAAGCCCGCTCACGAGGCCCTCAAAGCCCCGGAATGGCAGGGCCACCAGGAATATGACCATCACCGCCAGCACCAGCGGCAGGAACAGCCGGAAGAGGCGCAACACCACATAAGGCGACAGAAGCTCGGCCAGATCATAGACCACCGCCAGACCCAGCCCGAGGACCGCGCCGCTCAGCACCAGCGGCACCACCTCATGCTGCAGGAGGTCCCGGATCACCTCGATCCCCACGATCCGCAGCACTTCGTCCGAGAGGTATATCACCAGCCACACAAGCCCCGTGAACGCCCCCGCCGCCGCAAAGCGCAAGGTGATCGACCAGGCCTCCATGAAAAGCGCCGGATAATCGCGCCAACCCGACTTGGCCGCCGCGATCAGGAACGGCACCGGCAGGGTCGCGACCGTCAGGCCGGCCAGCACCTGCGTCGGGCTGCGAAAGAAGAAGTCGTCCACCCCGGCAAAGCGCAGCTTCGTCAGCCAGACGAGCGCCGCCGCGACGACCGCCAGCCCAAGCGCCCGGGGCACGGCCCGAAGCAGCCCGAGCGGCCCCGCCATCGCCAGAAGCCCGCCGAAGAGCGTCAGGATGAACCCGACAAGCACCAGCGAGGCATAGTCGCCAATCCACTCCCGCTCGGATGCCTCGATCGCCACCCAAAGCAGAAGCCCGCCGAAGCCGCCTACCAAAGCCAGTTGAACCCGCGCCATAATCTGATCGGTCATCCCCACCCCTCCCGCTCTGCACGCTGATAGTCCGGCATGCCGCCCGCGCGCATAGTCAGGATTTCCCACCTGTTGCCAAGGCCCGCGCTGCAGGCCAAGCTTCCCCGACCCGCAAGAAGGACTGCCCATGCCCACCCTGATCCGCCCGCTGCAGCCCGAAGACGAAGCCGACTGGCGCCGCCTCTGGACCGCCTATCTGCAGTTCTACAAGACCTCGGTCCCCGAACCCGTCTACGCCTCCACCTTCGCCCGGCTTCTGGGCGACGACCCCCGCGATTTCAACGGCCTGATCGCCGAGGTTGACGGGCACCCGATGGGCCTTACGCACTACCTCTTCCACCGCCACTGCTGGAAGATCGAGGACACCTGCTACCTGCAAGACCTCTACGTCGCACCCGAGGCCCGCGGCACCGGCCTTGGCCGGGCCCTAATCGAGGCGGTCTATGCCAAGGCCGACGCCGCCGGGGCGCCCGCCGTCTACTGGCTGACGCAAGACTTCAACCACGAAGCGCGGCTCCTCTACGACCGGATCGCCAAGGTGACCCCCTTCATCCGCTACAACCGCGCGCTTTGACGACAGGGCACCCGCGATGATCGATGTCCTGCCCTATGATCCGACCTGGCCCAAACACTTCGCCTCCGAGGCCGCCGAACTTCGGGCCCTCGCCCCGCCGCTCCTGGTCCTCGAACACATCGGCAGCACCGCTGTCCCCGGTCTCGCGGCCAAGCCCGTGATCGACATGATGGCAGCCGTGGCCCGGCTGGACGACATCAAGGGACTGCTTCCCGTGCACAAGAGCAAAAGCTACTCGGTAATCGCGACCGGAATGCGCGACCGCTTCCTTCTGTCACGCGACGGCCCACCACAGTTCAACCTCCACATCGTCACGTGGGAAAGCTGGCCCCTCCGGAAAGAGCGCCTGATGCGCGAC
>NZ_JBOFBI010000160.1:0-4186 GCF_051645465.1 Tabrizicola sp.
GCACCCGCAGATCGGCCCGCTTCACCGCATCCAGCGCCTCGATCCGCGCGCGGGCGGCATCGAGGTCGATGTCAAAGGACGACATCGGCAGTGGAAGCTCCAACTTCGCCCGCACCGCCTCGGCCAGCTCGGGCGAGGCGCCTTCGACGCGCGCCAGCGAGACGCGGAACTCGGGCCGCGCTTCAAACTCTTCGCGCAGATGCGTGAGCTGCCCCGTCAGCGCCAGCCGGTTCGGCTCATGCCCGAACCAAAGCGCGATCCCGCCCACGATCGCCAGCGTCGGCAGGCCTTTCAGCAGGAAAACGCGGAAATAAGGCGTCAGCATCCAACGCTGCCGACGATAGGCCCATTTCGACGGCGCCGGATCGCGGCGGACATTGCGGCCCGCAGCCGTATCACCTGGACGGCGGGCGGTCAGCGATCGCATGACGCATCCTCCACCAGCCAGGCACAGAGCTCTGGAAAGCTGATCCCCACATGCGCCGCCTGTTCGGGCGCAAGCGATGTAGGCGTCATTCCGGGCTGGGTATTCGTCTCCAAAAGGATCAGCCCGTCCAGACCACGGGTATCGTCCCAGCGAATGTCGGTCCGCGAAAGGCCGCGACAGCCAAGCGCACGATGGGCGCGCAGCGCATAGTCAAGACAGGCCTCGGTAACATCCTTAGGCATGTTCGCGGGCAGTTCATGCCGGCTGCCCCCCGGCTTGTATTTCGCATCGTAGTCGTACCAGCCGTCGGTGATGATGTCCGTCACCCCCAACGCCCGGTCGCCCAAGACCGAAACAGACAACTCCCGACCCGGAGCATAAGTCTCCACCATCACCGTCGCGGGCATTGCTTCGGCCATGCGCGGCGCATTCGCCCCTTCCCGGACGATATAGACCCCGACCGAAGACCCCTCGTTGTTCGGCTTCACCACATAAGGCGGCTTCAGGACATGCCCGGCCTCAACCGCCTCGCGGGCCGCCAGAACGCTTTCCACGATCGGCAGACCGGCTGCGGCATAGACCTCCTTGGCCTTGGCCTTGTCCATCGCCAGCGCCGAGGCCAGAACGCCCGAATGCGTATAGGGAATGCGCAGCCATTCCAGAATGCCCTGGACACAGCCGTCCTCACCCCACCGGCCATGGAGCGCGTTGAAGCAGACGTCGGGCTTGATCTCGGACAGAAGCGCAGGCAGGTCCAGGTCGCAATCGACCTCGACCACCCGATACCCCGCCTCCCTGAGCGCCGAGGCGCATTCGCGCCCAGAGACAAGTGACACCTCCCGCTCAGCGGAAAGCCCACCCATCAGTACCGCCACTCTGGGGGCCATCCTGCTCGATGCGCCCGCCATTTACTGCCTCATCCGGGTCTGTTGCCGACCCGTGATTGTTATTCGTGCGGGTATTCTCCGACCCGCATGATTTCCCACTCTAACGTGATACCGCTTGATTGGAAAACCTTTTTTCGCACCTCTTCACCCAGATTTTCAAGATCGGCGGCAGTCGCACCACCGGCGTTGATCAGGAAGTTCGAATGCATCCGCGACATCTCGGCCCCGCCAACACGGGCGCCCCGCATTCCAGCGTCGTCAATCAGCTTCCAGGCTTTCAACTCATGCGTGTCATCCGCCCGGCCGGTCGAGCTGAAACCCGCGGGATTGCGGAAGGTCGACCCCGCACTTCGGTCCTTCGTCGGCTGGCTCGCGTCCCGCTTCGCGATCTGCTCGGCCATCCGCGCTTCCAGCGCCGCCGGATCGCCCGGCTTCGTGCGGAACGTCGCCTCGATGATCACCGCACCCTCCGGCAAATCGCTCTGCCGATACCGCAAACCCAGCGCCGAGGCAGGCAGCACCTCCACACGCCCGTCCCGCGTGACAACCCGCACCCCCTCCAGCACATCCGCAACGTAGGAGCCGTAGCACCCCGCATTCATCCGGACCGCCCCGCCAATCGACCCCGGAATGGTGCGCAGAAACGTCAGGTCCCGCCCCGCCTCAGCCGCGCGCCTTGCGACATGGGCATCCAGCGCCGCCGCCCCGGCGATCACCCGCTCGCCCTCGACCGTTATCCCGTTGAACCCCCGACCGAGGCGGATCACGACCGCCCGGATCCCCCCATCCCGCACGATCAGGTTCGACCCCACCCCCATCGGAAAGACCTGAACCGCCGGATCGAGCGCCGCCAGAAACCCGGCGAGGTCCGCCTCATCCGCCGGCTGGTAAAGCCAGTCGGCAGGCCCGCCTACGCGCAGCCAGGTGAGGTCGGCCAGAGGCCGGTCAGGCGTCAGAACGCCACGAGGGTTGGGAAGCGCAGTCATGCTCAGCGGGTTCTGCGGCGCTTTGGCGCTTTGTGCAAGAGCCGATCAAAGGCGCGCGCGCATACTGCGCCTGCGGATCAAAAGGCCGACGCCGTATCCGATAAGGGTCGCGGCGCAATAGGGCAGCAGAATGAACATCACCAGCATTCCCTGCCCCATCCTGCCTTCAGGATGGACCTCCATGTTCGCCGCGGCAATCGTGTAGACAACGATGAAAACGGGAAGTGCCAGCCCCCAGATAGCGCCCAGATACCGCGAAAGAACCCCGGCCAGGACCGTAACTACCATTCCGATCACAATGAATGGCATGCGCCGCATATCCTTCTCAAAACTTCGGGCAGGGGTGCCAGTGTCAGGTCTACCGCTCCGCCGCCCGTCCGAACAGTCTGACGCGCGGTACGGAATTCCCTAACGATCGAACTGCTGATGTGGCCAACGGCAACCCCGACCCTATCGGCCGCGCCACACGGCGATCCCCGTGCCGATCAGCGCACCGACCAGCGTCGGCGCCGCAAAGATCGCCGTCATGCCCAGGAACCCGGACAGATTGTCAAAGCCTGCAGTGCCCGACTGCCAGGCCATGCCGACCATCGCCACCAAAGCCAGACCGGGCAGCACCAGCGCCGCGATCCAGCCGTACCGGCGCGCAAGCCCGTAGCAGATGACTGCCGCAAAGACTGTGCTCGCGGCGATCATGAGATAAAGGTACGTGTTCATCGCCCTACCCCACCCTGCGCCGCAACCAGCGCCACAGAAACACCACCGGCCAGCGCAGGATCGACGCACCCGCCGCCAGAAGCACCAGCCCGATGATCGGCCCGCCTTCATATGTGACCCAGCCCAGAAGCGGCACGCCGATCGCGATCAGCACATAGGCAGCGCGCCAGTGGTAATCCCGTGAGGGGAACATCGCGATCACGTTCGCCGCGATCAGCCAGACCAGACACAGGCTCAGCGGCAGGATCACTTCTCCAGCTCCTTCGGCAGCGGAGCAGGACGGCGCAGCGCCCGCCGCGCAAAGTAGATCAGCGGATTGCGGAACATCGAGACGAAGGCGAAAAGGCCGACCGCAAGCCACACCCAGCCATGCACCCAGCCGATCCAGACCAGCAGGACCGGCGCCGCGATCAGAAGCGCCACGCCCGGAACCATCTGGCGGCGCATCGGCAGCATCGCCACCACTGCCGCCGCCAGGATCCAGAGGCACCCGACGAAAAGCGGCATGACCACGCCTAGCATTGCGCGCTGCCCTCGGGCCCAAGCACGATTTTTCGCAGAAAAATCGTGTCCCTCATGCCGCCTGCCCCAGAAGCTTTGCCGGCAGCGCGTTGGCCCAGGCCGAGATCGTACCCGCCCCAAGGCAGACGACCATGTCCCCCGCCCGCGCCTCTGCCTTGACCAGCCGCGCCAGATCGGCCTCGCCCTCCAGCGCCAGCGCGCGGCGGTGGCCGTGCGCGACAAGGCCCGCCACCAGATCGTCGCGACCGGCCCCCGGGATCGGCTCCTCGCCAGCCGCATAGACATCGGCAATCGCCACGACATCCGCTTCGTTGAAGCAGGTGCAGAAGTCCTCGAACAGGTGCGACAGCCGCGTATAGCGGTGCGGCTGGTGCACCGCGATAATCCGGCCTTTCGTCGCCTGCCGCGCAGCTTTCAGGACCGCCGCAATCTCTACCGGGTGATGCCCGTAGTCGTCGATGATGGTGACCCCGTTCACCTCGGCAACCCGGGTGAACCGGCGGTTGACGCCACCGAACTTGGCCAGGGCCTCGCGGATTTCCTCTTTCTTCATGCCGAGATGGCGGGCCACCGCAATCGCCGCCAATGCGTTCGACACGTTGTGATCGCCCGGCATCGGCAGGGTCATGCCCTCGATCATGCTGCTG
>NZ_JBOFBI010000161.1:0-7861 GCF_051645465.1 Tabrizicola sp.
GGACATGTCGGCTTATGCGCTGGAGGATTATACGGTGGTGCGGCATGTGATGGTGAAGCATGGGTAAAGTCCCTCCTCGTGCGCCTTCGGCTTCTCGTCGGGGGCGCACGAGGAGCGGCGAAGTCGAACGACGAGAAGCGTCAGAACACTTCCCCGCTGAAAGACAATTCTTGACAAAGCCTTAATCAACCAAAGTTAACATATTGATTTTAATAGGATTGATCCGTTGACCCACTGCGGGTCAACCCCCAAAACAAAACCCCGGCCACTCGGACCGGGGTTCCCGAACGGCCCTCCGAATGGCCTCAACGACGGCGGTCGTTTTCTTGCTAGTCCTCGTCGTCATCCCCCTGCGGCAGGTTGAAGAAGCTCTCCCCGTCCGAGAAATCTCCCGCCGCTTCCTTCTCCTCGCCGCCGAACACCTCAAGCCCCGTCAGCGGCTCCGACATCTTCGGCTCGACCGCCATCCGCAAGGGCTGCTCGATCGACCAATGGCGCGTTCTGGTTCAAAAGGCCCCAGAGGAAACCGTTGGTCACCGATTGGACGCCCAAAGCCGACAGCACCGCCACCAGCGAAGCCGTGCGCGTAATGACACCGGCATCCAGCGGACCAAGGCCGTGATAGGCCCAGAAGCCCACCGCGATCACGGTGGCCGCGAAGGCCATCAGCAAAAAGACCGCCCCCATCTGGCATGCCGCATCGACCGAGAGCCGCGACCGCAGCGCCTCGAAGCGGGCAGACGTAGGCAAAAGGCCGCTCCGCACGGCAAACAGTCGCGCCAAGAGGTGGAACCAGACCAGCTGGAACCCCGTCATGATGAACGTCGCGGCGAAGATCAGCGAGCCGGTATCAAGGGTGATGCTGCCCAATGACAGGGGCGCGAAGAGCAGTGGCAGGAACAAGGTTCCACCGACGCCTAGCAACACCAGCCCGGGATAAAGAAACAGGCTGAAGGGCGCGAATGTCAGCAGCAGTTTCAGATGCCGCCAGCCATCGCGCCACGACCGCAGATGCGGCGGACGCGACCGCCCGTCATGCGACAGCGTTGTCGGAACTTCGGCAACCTCCAACCCGGCAAGCGAGGCCTTGATGACCATCTCCGAAGCAAACTCCATCCCCGGCGTCGTCAGCCCCAGCCGCAGGATCGCGGCGCGCGAAAACCCGCGCAGCCCGCAATGGAAATCGCGTACCGGAGTGCGGTAAAGCAGACGACCGATAGTCGAAAGGACGGGATTGCCCAGGTAGCGGTGCAGCGGCGGCATAGCCCCCGGCGCAATTCCGCCCTTGAACCGGTTGCCCATCACCAGGTCGGCCCCCGCACGCAACCGCGCCACAAACCCATCGAGCTCCGAGAAGTCATAACTGTCGTCGCTGTCGCCCATGATGACGTAGCGGCCTTGCGCCTGCTCGATCCCTGCGATGAGCGCCGCGCCATATCCCCGCCGGGGCACCGCGATGACGCGGGCGCCCAACCCCTCGGCAATGGCCTGGCTACCGTCGGTCGACCCGTTGTCGGCAATCACGATCTCGCCTCGGATGCCGGAGGCATCAAGATACCCGCGCGCCTTTACGATGCAGGCCGCAAGCGTTTCGGCCTCGTTCAGGCAGGGCATTAGAATGGTCAGCTCGATCATCGCCGAATCCTTGTCGAAAGAATCGCGTCACTTTGCAGTCTAAGATGAGCAGAACCCCCAACTGTGCCAAAAATGGGACGCAATCTCGCTGCAATGATGACCGTGGCAGCTTTGCGACTTAGAACCGGATCAATCGCGTCATACTGATGATTGTTTGCTGCGTCATCGGTACTCGGCCTAACAGCAGGAATTCATACAATCTCTGGAAACGGCCCGATGTTGGACCAACTGAAACTGCGTCTTCCATCCAAAATCCAACCGATCTGGTGGATCTGCCTTGCCGGAATGGCGCTTGTGTTCGTCAACGCTATCCGCAGCCTGCCGCAGATCTCTCAGCTGCTGCTGGAAGCAGATGGCGACGATCTGATGCGGCTCGTTCAGGTGCGCGATTGGTTGGCGGGGCAAGGCTGGTTCGACATGCGCCAATACCGGGTACTGCCGCCCGAAGGAATTTCGATGCACTGGTCGCGGTATGTCGATGTCGGGATTGCGGCCATTCTGGTGCCCGCCTCGTGGGTTCTGCCACCGGCCCAGGCGGAACTTGCCACAGTTGTGCTTTGGCCAAGTCTCCTCGGCTGTCTGATGGTGGTTGTGATCGCCCACGGCACAAACCGCCTGCTGGGCAAAGGCGCGGCCGTGGGCGCTTTGGCCGTATTCCTCAGTTGGAGCAAGCTGGGAGGAGAGTTCGTTCCACCACGAATTGACCACCATAATGTGCAGCTTCTTTGCGCCACGGCGATCTTTTATCTGGCGCTGGTGCCGGGCCGGGCACGGACACTTGGGGCGTTGGCTGGGGCGATTACTGCGTTTTCTCTTGCCGTGGGGCTGGAGATGCTGCCTTTCCTCGCGTTGATCTGGGGCTCGATGGCGCTGCGGTACGCCTTCGGACAGCCACAGGCTGGCGATTGGTTGCTGGGCTATGGCGTGGCGATCACGCTGGCCGCGCCATTGCTTTTGGCCGGGCAGACACCAGCGGCCGATTGGTTGGTCAACCACTGTGATGTGCTGGCCCCACCAGTGTTGGTCCTGGGCGGAATTGGCGTCGTGGCAACGCTGGTGCCCGTACTCGCCGGGCGTGTTCTGACCGGTGCGGGCGGGCGACTATTGGTGATGGTGACGATCACCGCCCTTGGCCTGTGGTTGTTTTATCCGCTGCTTGGCCGCTGTGTTGCCGGCCCTTACGCCGATGTGCCGCCTGCTGTGCGCCAGATCATCGAGACTCGAGTGAACGAGGCGCTGTCCGCCCCGAGCCTGCTGCGCATAAACCCGGAACTCTTGGCCCGTATCCTGTTGCCCGCGGTGATTATCACTACTTTGGCAATGGCTGCCGCTCTTGGGTTGCGTAACCGCTTGAGCACCGTGCAGAAGACCGCGCTGATACAGGCGCTGCTTGTGGTGGTTGTGGGCTTTGCATTCGCCGTGATCCAGATTCGCGCAACCAATCTTCTGGCGCCAGCGGTACCGTTCCTCGCAGGATTCTTGATCTACGCGTTCACCTTGATTCCGCGGACGAGCCCTATTCGCGTGCCTGCGATTGTGCTGCTGGTTCTGGCCATGCCTGCGACCATAGAGCTTGGCGCCAACCAGATTGCGCCTCATCTGGCCGCCGACGCCGTGATGGGTGGACCCCCGTCGGCGACAGATGTTGCAGGACTGCCTTCAGAGTGTCGCACAACAACCGCTCTGGCGGAGATTTCCAGCCTGCCGCAATCGGTGATCTTCTCGACCTTGAATCGCAGCCCGATGATCATCGCCTATACACCGCACGCGGTGGCCTCGGCTGCGTACCACCGAAGCGCTGCGGCTTTCTGGAATGGAATCAAGGCCTTCGATACCAACGAGAGCTTGCTCGCGGCGCTTGACGCATCAAAGGCGGACTACGTGGTCCTTTGTCGCGATTCGTCCCAAGAGCGCGAGATGCCTTATGCAGGGGTACTTCTTTCGGGCAACCTTCCGGATTGGCTGACAGATGTGACCGCCGATCGCCAGCACGTAATGGTGCTCAAAGTTGACAAGGCGATATTGAAACGCCAAGCCCACAATCCATGACGCTGAGTGAATTGTACCGCAACACGCTGCTGCGCTTCCTGTTCGTCGGGGGCAGCATGTCGTTGCTCTATTCGGTGCTGACGGCCTTCTCAACCTTGCATGTGCCCTTGCCCGGCCCCTTGGTGGCGGGTCTTGTCTGGGTAATGTGCATTCCCTTGGCCTTCTGGTGCCAGCGCCGCTTTACCTTCCGGGCCGATACCCCACACAGAAACGCGCTTTGGCTGTACGCAGCTACCCAATGCCTCGGCATCACAATCGTGGCCCTCGCCAGCGCCCTTCTGGCGCGGGGATCGTTCTGGCCGGACGTGATCGTCTATCTGGGCGCATCGGCGCTTGCCGCAATGGCAAGTTATCTCATCAATCGATTGGTTATCTTCCCCACTGGCGATGTTCCTGATGGCGGCAAGTGAAACCAGTATTCTCGTAAGTGTCTGCGAGGAACCTTAACAGAGTGCTGATATCTCCTATTAATCCGTTGAATTCATTCGAACCAGCCAAGTGACCCACTGCGGGTCAACCCCAAAAAAAACAAACCCCGGCCACTTGGACCGGGGTTCGCAAATGGTTCTTGAGCGGCCTCAACGACGGCGGTCGTTTTCTTCCTCGTCCTCGTCGTCATCCCCCTGCGGCAGGTTGAAGAAGCTTTCCGCGTCGGAGAAATCTCCCGCCGCCTCCTTCTCCTCGTCGCCGAACACCTCCAGCCCCGTCAGCGGTTCCGGCATCTTCGGCTCGGGCGCCATCCCCAGCGACTGCTCGGTCGACACCAGCTTCCGCCGTTCGTCGTCCGACATCACCACGCCCTCGGCCGCCTTCTTCCGCGCCGCAGCCTGAACGGCGGCATCCAGTTCGGTCTGCCGGCACAGCCCCAAGGCCACCGGATCAATCGGCGTGATGTTCGAGATGTTCCAGTGGCTCCGCTCGCGGATCGACTGGATCGTCGGTTTCGTCGTCCCCACCAGCTTGCCGATTGCCCCGTCCGACAATTCCGGATGGAACTTCACCAGCCACAGGATCGCCGCGGGCCTGTCCTGCCGTTTCGACAGCGGGGTATAGCGCGGCCCCCGGCGCTTTTCCTCGCCCACCGCCGCCGCGTTGAACTTCAGCTTCATCCGGTAGAGCGGGTCGGCCTGCGCCCGGTCGATCTCGATCGGGTCGAGCTGGTTGTTGGCGATGGGGTCGAACCCCTTCACCCCGCCCGCCACGTCACCATCGGCAATCCCCTGCACCTCAAGCTCGTGCATGCCGCAGAAGTCGGCGATCTGGGCAAAGCTGAGGGTGGTGTTGTCCACCAGCCAGACGGCGGTGGCCTTGGCCATGAGCGGCTTCGACATCGGATCTCTCCTTTACAAATCTCTCCCGGGCCGGGAAAACGGCGGCGGGCGGGGCCCGCGAGTTCCACGTTTTCAGGGAATTCACCGTCCATATAGGGCGGGATTGAACAAAGGGGAAGCGGAAATGCGCCGGATGATGATCGCCCTTGCGGCTTTGTGCTGGGCCACTGCGGCGCAGGCCGAGGGCGAAAAGGCCGGTAATTTCGACTACTACGTCATGTCCCTGTCGTGGTCAGCCGCCTGGTGTGCGCTGGAAGGCGACGCGCGGGACGATCCGCAATGCGACGCCGGGCGCGGGCTGACCTTCGTTCTGCACGGGCTTTGGCCGCAGTATGAAGACGGCTGGCCGTCCTACTGCCGCACGGTGGAGCGCGATCCGTCCCGGGCGGAGACGGCGGCGATGGCGGATATCATGGGGGGTGCCGGGCTGGCGTTCTACCAGTGGAAGAAACATGGCCGCTGTTCGGGCCTGTCGTCGAAGGACTACTTCGCCACCGCTCGGGCCGCCCATGATGGCATCGAGATCCCCGGCCTGTTCTCTCGGGTTGACGAGACCTTGGAGGTGCCCGCGAAAGTCGTTGAGGACGCATTTCTTGAGGCGAACCCTGGTCTGATGCGGGATCAGATCACCGTGACCTGTTCGGAAGGATTGATCCAGGAGGTCCGCGTCTGCCTGACTGCAGACCTGGAACCCCGCCGCTGCGGCGAGGATGTCATCCGCGACTGCCGCCTGTCGGATGCCGTTCTGGAACCGGTAAGGTAAAAGGGGGCGGGACCGGTAAGGAAAATACTTGGAATTGCGGTAACACTGGGAAAACGTCTGCCGTTCAAAGTTCGGTTCCGGATGGCAGCTGGGGAACTGCTTACCGGCTAAAGTTTGGATCGAAACTCCGATCCCGCCTGAAAATACTATTACCCGAACCGCCGTTCAATTACGCGTGAAGAAAACGTGAATCAACCAAATGAGCGTCAGGCTATCGTCATTCGCTCATGGGTTGACCGCAAGAACGATCTTTCCGACGTGTCCTTCGTCCTCGATCCGCCAGTGGGCAGCGACGGCGGCGGCCAAAGGGAACTCGCTGTCGATCACGACGCGGAACGCCCCGCGCGCGATCATGGGCCAGACATGCGTCTGCACGGCGGATGCGATTCGGGCCTTGGCGAGATCGGACTGCGGGCGCAAGGTGGAGCCGGTGATGGTCAGTCGGCGCATCATCAGTTCGGCGAAGTTGAGGCTGACCTTCGGCCCCTGCAGGAACGCGATCTGCACAAGCCGCCCGTCGTCGGCCAGCGCCTTGATGTTCTTCTCGATGTAGCTGCCGCCGACCATGTCGAGGATGAGGTTTGCACCACCCTCGGCCTGCAGCGCGGCGGTGAAATCCTCGGTCCGGTAGTTCAACGCGGCTTCGGCGCCAAGATCGCGGCAGACGGCGCATTTCTCGGCCGTTCCGGCGGTGGCGAAGACCCGCGCACCCAAGGCGCAGGCGATCTGGATCGCCGTTGTGCCGATACCGGAGGTTCCGCCATGGACCAGGAACCGTTCGCCTGCGGTCAGACCGCCGCGCATGACAATGTTTGACCAGACGGTGAAACACGTCTCTGGCAGACAGGCGGCATCGCGCATCGACATGCCGGGCGGGATCGGCAGGGCGTGCGCCTCGTGCGTGGCGACGTATTCGGCATAGCCGCCGCCCGGCAAAAGCGCGCAGACCTTGTCACCGATCTGCCAGCGGGTGACACCCGGCCCGACCTCCACCACCGTGCCCGAGCATTCGAGGCCCGGCAGCGGAGAGGCGGAGGGCGGAGGCGCATAGGCCCCGGCGCGCTGAAGGGCGTCGGGGCGGTTCACCCCGGCATAGGCCACGCGGATGATGATCTGACCGTGCCCCGGCACCGGAACCGGCCTGGAACAAGAGCGAAGGACATCAGGCCCGCCAGGCGTCGAAATCTCGATGGCTAGCATGCTGTGCGACAGCGACATTGAACGGGCCTTTCGGACTGGGTGCCTCAGAACAGCGAACGGCCCGGAAGCTCATCCGGAAGCTTTGGCGCACGAACCGTTTCCAGAATCTTTAGCGGCCCGGCGAAAAGCGCCTTTCCCAGAGGATTCTCTTTCAAACCGGCCTTCAGTTTCTCGAACTGCATCACCTGGTCGATGCGCCGGTCAAGAAACTCCCACGTCGCCTGCTGCCCTGTCGATTCATCGCCGAGCCAGTAGAGAACGGTCGATCCGTAGACCGCCGAGAGGGTGGCACGCTTGGTGTACCAGTTGAAATCGGTCGAAGTGTCGCCAAGCGCCGTCCAGATCCGGTCGACCGTCGTCCAGATCGCCCGCGCGCCGTCGGGGGCGTGGACGGGCAGCGAAAACAATGTGGTGCCGCGCCGCACCAGCTCTCGGTCGGCCAATTCCAGACGCATTCGGACCGCCGTTGCGATGCGGTCACGGTAGCGCAGGGCGGAAAGGTCGGTCGCCGCCAGCCGCGCTGCCATCTCGGCGTCGCCCCGGGCGTGATAGGCCAGGGCCAGGTCAACCCCGCCTCTGGGGAACAGCGCGCGCGCCAATCCGTAGGCCATGCCCGAATCGGCCACGGCGGCGCGGAGGGTGGTTTCCGACCAGCCATCGAACGGCACATGCGCCAGAGCCGCATCAAGAATCCGGGATTTCGTGTCATCGTCCGTCATCGCAGCCTCCGTTCGGTCATCAGGTAGACAAGCCCGGCCCCGTTTGCTATAGGCCGCGGGCCTGCACAAGTCAGTGCAACTTTAACCTAGGAAGGTGGTGACAACCACATGCAGGTCAGCGTCCGCGACAATAACGTCGAACAGGCTCTCCGTGCCCTGAAGAA
>NZ_JBOFBI010000162.1:0-11615 GCF_051645465.1 Tabrizicola sp.
TTGATCTGCTCGGCAACCTTCTTCTCGAAATTCGAGAGAACGCTTACCGAATACCAGCGCTTCGCCATCTTGCCTGCTTCCTTGCTGCCCGGGGCCCTTCGGCCCGCCTTGGTGGTATTGCCCGGAACAAAAAACAGCGCGCACCCCGAATCGATGCGCGCCGGTGTCCCTTTGGTTGGCGGTCAGTTACCCCCTGCCCGCCGTCATTTCAAGAGGGAAAGCCGGTCAGACGCCGATGATGTACCGAAGCGCGGTATCAATACCGAGGTCGACCAAACGAAAGAAAGTGGCCGCGAGGGCCGAGAGGATGAAGACCATCAGGGTGGTCAGCAGAACCTCGCGCCGGGTGGGCCAGACGACCTTGGAGACTTCGGCGCGGACCTGCTGGAGGAACTGAAGGGGGTTCGTGGTGGCCATTGGGGATTCCGGACTTGGGTTGAGGGGGAGATACGGGTTTGGGAGAGGGATTTCAAGCGGGGCCGCAAGGGAGAAGGTGTCCCACGGTGGGTCAAATTGAATATCTTCGTAGTATCAATGGATTGGGAATGCGGTCAGGTCTTGTTAACCCTGTTTGCGGCCCCGGCCCCTCTCAGGCGCGTCAAACGGGGGGACCGTGGCATCCTGCAGGATGAAAAGACCCGCCACCCGCTTGCGGGCGGCAACGCAGCACCTGCTACTCGACAACTCGGAGATCGGCCGCCCCGGCGAGTACATCGCTGATCAGAATGGCTCGCGTCCGTTCCGGCTCTTCGAAGTTCGGGCTGTGAGCCGATTCCTCAAAAGTGTAGAACCCCTTCACCGGCGCTTCCAGTTGCTGCAGATAGGCTTTCGCCAGCGCATATGACGTCGTGTAGTCGTGCCTGCCGTGCAGAAAGTAGACCGGGACGTCAAGCTTCGGTACTTCGACCCTTATGTCCGTCTTCAACACCTCGTTCCACAACTGCACCGAGGACGAAGACCACTTGCCCCGCCAGATGCCAAGCTTTTCCTGCAGCGTGTATTCGGGGTCCAGCCACGACGGCACGAAGATACCGCTTATCACCGACCGCATGTCCCGCGTGGTGCCGATGCCGGCCGTGTGGATGGCCGCATCACGCAGCGCCATGTAGGCGCCTGGCAGAGGTATCGTCGCCTCATAAGGCGCGGCCTCCAGCTTCCGCACCATGTCGGCATTCCCCTGCGCCCTGAACGCCGCCAGCATGTAGTCATAGGCCAAACGCTCGGACTCGAGCTGATTGGTCAGCTGCCCCACACCGATATAAGCGTGAAAGCGGTCGGGCGCCTGCTCTGCCGCCTGAATGCCGATGAAGCTGCCCCAGGAATGGCCCATAAGGTAGATCTTTTCCTTGCCGAACCGGTCGCGCAGGTGGTCGGCCAACGCCACCGTATCCGCGACCATCTGGTCAACCGTCATGGTTTCGGGCGGAATGTCGGGACTGTAGGAAAGCCCCGCGCCCCGCTGTTCCCACCAGACCACGGTGAAGTCCTGTTCGAGACCGGTGGGGTAACGTTGTTCCAGCACGTAGGTCGGCATTCCCGGCCCGCCATGCAGGAATAGAAGCACTGGGTGCCGGAGGTCGGCGCTTCGGATAAACATCCCCTGCTCAACGCCGTTGATGGTCACGAAGACCTTCTCGGCGATGCTGCCCGGAACCGGATCTCCCGCCGCATCCAGAACCGGCCTGACCGTGCCGGGGCTCCGGAGCCACAGAAAGACGGCGAAAGCCACGACAATGGCCGCAAGGACCGTCAGGATGATGCCCACAATGCGCCCCGCCTTTCGGATCGGTGAACGAGAGGCGCTTGGCGCCCGTTCGGTGCTGCTTCTTCCCGCCAATTGACCCGCCTATTGATGAAGGTGCCGACCCCCCGGGACCACCCTGGCCCGAAGCTCGATCAGACCGCCGCCGACTTCAGCTTTCGCAGACCTGACAAGACCACCTACGGTCTGAGCAAGGAGGTGTCGTTGATCTGCATCATCCGAGGCGCGGGCCTGCCATGGAGATTTGTTCACGCCTTGGATCGGCAGTAGCCGACTGGATACGGTCCGGGCGTTGAAGGTGTGTGGATTGGGTGGCAGGGGCAGCAGGGCTCGAACCCGCGACCTACGGTTTTGGAGACCGTCGCTCTACCAGCTGAGCTATACCCCTAGGCCTGGGGCCGGGGGTTACGGCAGGTGCCGGGGGAAATCAAGAGGCTATCCGCAGCGTTTCGGCTGGCGATGCAGAATCGGCAGCGCTAGGGTCTGGCCTTGCAGGCAGGAGCGGGAGCAGCGCTTGGGCGGGCGGAGCATATCCGAAATCGTGGCCGAGTTCGCGGCCCGGCCCTGGGCGGCCGTAGGCGACGCCGAGATGGCGGCGGGGCTGGCGGTGCCGTCGATGCTGACGCATGAGGAGAGCCAGCTTTACCACTGGCTGGGACGTCGGGCAGAGGGCCAAGGTGCTACGGTCGATCTGGGCGCCTATGCGGGCGGTTCGGCGGCGCGGCTTCTGTCGGGGCTGGCGGTTTCGGGGCAGTCGTATCAGGTTCACAGCTATGACCGGTTCCGGTCCTCGCGGGCCTTCTGGGCGCGCTACATGCCGGAGGAGCCGCTGCCCGCGACGGACGACGCGGACCTTCTGCCGCTCGTGCGTCGGCATCTCGCGCCCTGGGGTGACCGGGTGACGCTTTACCCCGGCGATATCGGGGAGATGCGCTGGACGGGCGGGCCGATCGAGATTCTGTCGGTGGATGCGGCGAAGGGTTCGGCGATGGCCGACCATATCGCGGCGCAGTTCTTTCCGGCGCTGGTGCCGGGCCGGTCGATCCTGGTGCAGCAGGATTATCTGATGTCGGTGCAGCCCTGGATTTCGGCGCAGATGGTGGCGTTGGCGGACCACTTCGTGCCTTTGGCGAAGGTGGCAAAGGTCTGCGTCGTGTTCCTTTGCGTGAAGCCGGTGACCGAGGCTGCGCTGCAGGCGGCGCGGACTGACACGTTGACGGACGGGGCGCTGATGAAGCGGGTCCGCGCGGCGGCGGACTGGCATGAGGGGATGATCCGACGGGCCCAGTTCAAGGCGATGCTGTCAGAGATCAAGGCGAACCCGGGCGTGCGGCTGGGCTGGCAGATGCGGCATGCCGGGCGGCTGCGCGAAGGTGGAGGATGACGGCGCGAGGGACGAAGCCAACCGCGCCGCCCGCAGGATCAGAAGCGGTTGGCCTTCCGGCGCTGAACGATGATGAACCCGCCCAGCGCGATAAAGAACATCAGGCCCATGGTCGACAGCGAGGGCTCGGTGAACCCGCCAGTCGCGGGTCTTGCTTCCGCGTCGGGCTGCGGTTGGTCCACGACGGGGGCGGCCTCGGAGGTGGCTGTTGGGGCAGTGCTCTCAGCCTTCGAAAGCTGCTCGACAATCGGGTTTTCGGCGAACTGCCCGACGATGCGGGACTGAATCCATTCGCCGCCCATATAGCTGGCAGCCAAAAGGACAAGCACCATCACTCCTACGATCGAGCCAAGTTTCAGTTCGGCAGGCTTCCGATCTTTCCTGGCAATCCTTTCGAGCGAGGCGGTTGAGATGTTCGCGGGGACCTCCAGATATTCCGGTTGCGGGCCGCTGGAACGGGGCAATTGCGGTGTTGTGGCCGATTGCGCGAACCGGGCAGCGACCGTCTCGCCGGGGTTGCGGCCGGCGGCCCAGTCCGGCATCCCGCCCGCGTTTTGCGAAGCGGCTGACGCGATAGGTGACTGGGCGAGACCGTGAAGAGAAGAGGGTGCCAGCAAACCGCCGGTCGCCCCGCCCTGCAGCGACGTTTCCCGGGTCGCGGCAGAGTTGGCGCGACCGAACATGAGCTTGGCAATCCCGATAAGGGCCAGAATGCCGGCGATGCCGAAAAGAGCCGATCCATCGAGGCGTTTGGTGGTTTCGATCTGGGCCTTCAGCCCCGCCTCACGTCCGTCGATGAAGGGCTGGACATAAAAGAAGTCAGAAGCTTTCATCATGCCCTGATCGCGCAGCGCGTCTGATACGTGCGAACCTTTGGACGAGCTGGTCACCAGGCCTGTGACCGTGACAACCGGGCCGGCTCCGCCCTCCCCCGTCATGTTGGCGGTCAGCCAGCCGACCATCGCGTCCTTCTGTTCGGGCTCGAACACGATGGCTGCGCGGGCGATGGTTTCATCTGCGGCGGCGTCAGGATCGACAAGCACGATCATCAGGTCTTCATCCACGGTCTTGCCTTTGTCCGTGACGACCAGCCGGGTGTTGTGCTCGGACGCGAACTGGGCCGAGACGGAGAACTCTCGCGGGGCCTCACCGGTCGCCTCGGGCTGGAAATCGGCGATCGGAACCGTTGCGGGTGGCGGTTCTTCCAAGCGGGCGAGCAGCTCGGTGCGGGCCGCTTCGGTCTCTTGGCGTTGGTCGAAACCCAAGTACACAAATCCACCAGCGATCAGGAACTGCATCCAGAACGGCGTGAAAAACAGAAAAGAGATGATAAAGCGCATGCTGTCCCCGCAGTGTTTTTCTACCTATCGGCGAGTGCTGTGGCGGAAATCTGGCATCATCCAGAGGAAATCGGGGAAGTTCGGCGGCGCTGCAGCCGGGGTTGAGAAGACGCTGGCGCAAGCCCATCTTGAGGTGAAAGTGGAGGTGCTGATGATCCCTGCCCGTTTCGCCCCGGTCCTGTTCGGCCTGATCCTGTCGGGGCTGATGTCGTTTATCGTCTCGGGCCTGTCGACGCTTCGGGCGCTGGGTTGGGTGGACGATTTTGTGGCGGTCTGGCTGGGCAACTGGGCGGTCAGCTGGGCAATCGCCTTTCCTACCGTACTGGTGGTGGCCCCGATCACGCGGCGGATCGTGGCACGGCTGACGGCTTAAGCGGCGTCAGCGAAAGAAGCCTTTTTTCGATACGATCGGGCCACCGGTGAAGTCGTTCTTCGGCGGCTCCTTTGGCGATTGGGGTCGAGCTGCCTTTGTCGCCGCAGGTTTTGCAACTGCAGCAGGTTCGGCAACACTTGCAGGCTGCGGGCGGCGCGCCGCGACACGGGCGCGCCATGCACGGAACTTCACCAGCGCGACGAGGGCGACAGCCCCATTCATAACCGCCATGATGATAAGGACGATGTTCTCGGTCGAGCTTTTCTCGTCGATCGCGGCGATCCGGTCCCCAGTGAACGGCTCGACCACTGCCATGGTCTCAAGACCGCGCAGCATCAGGTCCTGCTCGACCCGATTGACGTCGGACGACGACTTGACGAGGAAGCCGCCAACCGCGACGCGGCCTGCGGCATCCGTGTTGGCCCGCAGGTATCCGGTGATGGTGTCGAGCTGATACGACGGGAAATGAAGCACCACGAAACCGGAGGCGGCATCTTCGTCGGACAGAAGCAGGTAGCTGTGATTTACGCCCTTCTGCTCAAGCTCGATCACGCCAAGATCGCTGCGCCAGATGCCGTTCAGATGCACTTCGCCCAAGGGATGGATGTCCTGGGCAGGATCGAAGGACGCAATCGTCACCATCGGGGGCTGTGGCGCGGCGCGCATCGCCTCGAGTTCAGCCTTCTCCTCTTGCGAAGAGGTGTAGATGCCGAACGTCAAGGGGAGCAGAACAAGTGCGAAAAGGGCGAAGACCCACCAGGGCATGAACCTGAAGACAAGACGTTCGATCATCAAATCACCATCGCGGACCAACGGCTTCCATTGAGCCGCCGGGCAACGAAAAAGCAAGGGATGAAAACCCTATCCGGTCCCGGGGCCGGACCGTCACGGCGGAAGCGGGCGCCCGCGGGGAGCTGCAGCGCCCGCCCGCCATCCGGGGCCGGGCTAAGGGCCCGGCCCCGGCGGCTTTGCGTCAGATGGTGCCCGCCGCCATTTCCTTGGCGATGTGGTCGGCCTGGCGGATGGCAAGTGCGACGATGGTCAGCGTCGGGTTCTCGGCCGCACCGGTGGTGAACTGCGAGCCGTCCGAGATGAAGAGGTTCGCAATGTCATGGGTCTGGCCCCATTTGTTGCAAACCCCATCCTCCGGCCGTTCCGACATCCGGTTGGTGCCGAGGTTGTGGGTCGACGGATAGGGCGGGGTCGGGAAGGCTCGCGTTGCCCCCACGGCCTCGTAGATCGCGATGCCCTGGCTGTAGGCGTGGTTGCGCATCGCGACATCGTTCGGGTGGTCGTCGAAGTGGACGTTGGCGACCGGAAGGCCGTACTGGTCCTTCGTCTCGCTGAGAGTGACCCGGTTCGTCGACTGCGGCATGTCCTCACCCACGATCCACATGCCGGCCATGTTTTCGTAGCTGTCGAGCGCGGTGGTGAAGCTGCGGCCCCAGCCGCCGGGGTTTAGGAAGGCGGCCATGAACGGGAGACCGAGGGAAAGTGTCTCGAGTTCATAGCCGCCGACAAAGCCTCGCGAGGGGTCGTGGCGGGCTTCATCCTGTACAATTCCGGCCATGGTCGTGCCGCGCCACATCTTTACCGGCTTGTCGAAGACGGCGTAGACGGACCCGGTGGTATGGCGCATGTAGTTGCGCCCGACCTGGTCGGAGGAGTTGGCCAGCCCGTTCGGGAACATCGGGCTGGCCGAGTTTAGCAGGAGACGCGGGGACTCGAACGAATTCCCGGCAACACAAACAATCCGCGCTTTCTGCATCTGCAAGGCGCCGTCCTTGTCGTAGTATTCGACGCCTGTAACTTTGCCGCTGTCATCGTGAAGGATGCGAGCGACGTGGGCGCGTTCCCGCACCTCGAGATTCCCCGTCGCTTCTCCCGCGGGGATATCCGTGTAAGCGGCGGACCACTTGGCCCCCCATTTGCAGCCCTGGAAGCAGAACCCGGTCTGCTGGCAGGCCATGCGGCCGTCATAGTCCTTGGAGTTGATCGCCATGCGGCCGGTGTGGACTTCCTTGTAGCCGAGGGCCTTGGCGCCCTTTTCGAAGACAAGGTAGTTGTTGTTCCCTGGCAGGCCCTCGCGGTCGCCGGTGCGGGTGACGCCAAGCTTGGTCTCGGCTTTCTCGTACCAGGGTGCCATCTCGGCCCCGTCGATCGGCCAGTCGAGGAGGTTCGCCCCTTCGACCGGGCCGTAGTTCGTCAGCGCCTTCCATTCGTGGTCCTGGAAGCGGATCGAGGCGCCGGCCCAGTGGGTCGTGGTGCCGCCGACAGCCTTGACGATCCAGGCCGGAAGCCCGGCGAAGTCCTTCGCGACCCGCCAGTTGCCTGACGTGGTGCGGGCGTCGAGCCAGGCCAACTGCGTGAAGCTGTCCCATTCGTCGTTGACGTAGTCCTCGGGCAGGTAGCGCCCGCCCGCTTCCAGCGCCACTACCTTGACGCCCTTCTGCGCCAGTTCGTTCGACAGCACGCCTCCCCCGGCGCCGGTGCCGATTACGACGACGACCTGGTCGTCGTTCAGATCAAACGTAGCCATTGTCGTCCCCCCTCAAAGCCAGTCGATGTCGTTGAAGCCGCGCTCGATGTAGCCACCCTGAGAGAAGCTTTCCCCCTGGTAGCCGAAGATCGGCCAGACCTCTTTCTGGTTATAGAGCCCGGTCACCAGGCCCGAGCGGATGGTCTGGAAGAACGGCGTGGTTTCCATGGACTGGAGGAGCTTGACGCGGTCTTCCTCCCACCCTGCCGCCAGATAGCTGGCGTGACCCGCAGCCTGGGCCGCGGCATCAAGGGCGGCCACGCCTTCGGCGACCATGACTTTGTGGTCCTCGGCATCATAGCCCTTGACCGCGACGGCGTAGAGCTGGTCCGGCACCTGGTCATGCGGATAGATGTCGCGCGCCATCTGCAGAAGTGTGGCCATCTGTTCCGGGGTGATCACGGTCACCTCCATGGCCCAGGCGGCGCTGGGGGCCGCGATGAAGCCCGCCCCGGTCACTGCCAGGGCACCTGCGGCGGCAAGGCCCTGCGAGAGAAGCTGCCGCCGGGTCAGCCCTCTGAGCTCGTGTTTCGTCATGTGGTTCCTCCCTTGTGTCTGGCTTGGTCGGTCGCTCTTCTCTTCTCAGAGGAAGCGGCCTCCCCGCTGGATGACCTCGATCTGGTAGCCGTCGGGGTCAGCGATGAAGAAGAATTTGGCGACGGTCTGGTCACCGTTCCTGAAGTCGACGATCTTGCGGGGGGCAAGACCGGCCGCCATCAGACGTCCGTGTTCCGCATCGACATCCGCAACCGACACCGCGATGTGCCCATAGCCGTTGCCAAGGTCATATGCCTCGGTCCGGCCCTTGTTGACGGTAAGCTCAAGCTCGAACGTCTGCTCGGCGTTGGACAGGTAGATCAGCGTGAAGGTCTCGAAGTCGAGCCGGTCCGCCACTTGAAGCCCGAAGGCAACCTTGTAGAAGTCCACAGAGCGCGCTTCCTCCAGCACACGAACCATGGAGTGAATCAGTCTAGCCATTGCTCCCCCGAAACTGGCGCCGATGTGGTAAGATTACCAGACCAATTTCGGGTGCGGGTAGTAGCGGTGTACTACAGACGCATTTTCCTATTCCGCCGCGATCCGGCTGGCGCCGGGCTGCGGCACCTGCTCAAGCTCGCCAAGGTGGATGGTGCAGGCGCAACGCAGAAGCGAAGTGAAGTTCGTGGCTTCACCGTGCTGTTCCAGCACTTCGGCGTGCAGCTTGGACAGGAACGCGGGCGTCGAGCATCCATCCTTCTCGGCCATCTGGTCGACGATGCCCCAGAAGGCCCGCTCAAGGCGGATCGAGGTGGATTGGCCATTCAGCCGCAGGCGGCGCGTGACATATTCGTAGCGGGCCGGGTTTTGCCCGGCAAACATCTGACACATCGCTGGCTCCCCCCATGTGGTCAGCAGTGCGATTGTGAAGCCGAAGAGCCGGACTGTCAAATCAAGCTTGAGACCAGGGGCAGCAGACGACCCTGCAGGTTCAGGGCCGATAGCCGACAAGCCCATGAACCCGGCCTTGCAGGACGGTCAGCGCTGTCCCGGCCCCTATGCGGCGATGGGTCGATAGCAGCGCGGCGGGTTGGAGACGGTATCCGTGACGGTGACAGTGGTGACTGTCTCTCCGCCCCCGGCAATGGGGGTCCGCGTTGTCGTCACCCGCTGCGCAGGCTGACTGAGCACAAGCATGACGGTCTGCACATTGCCGACACGGCTGGGCACGTTCTGTTCGATCACCTCGACAACCCCGGCCGACACCACGCGGACGACCATGGCCGTATGCTGCGGAGCACCGCGTGTTTCGGTCGTGAAGGTCTCGTTGGTGGATCCGCTGCCATCGGGGTTGGACACCTCGGTGACGGTGGTGCGCGTCCAGCTGTAGCCGCTGAACTGCAACACGTCACCCGCCTGCAGGCCGATCACCGGCGTGACCGTGCCCCAGACGAACGAGGCGTTGGGTGAAAAGCGCGGGGTCAGAACGCGGGACGACCGGCCACCGGCCCCGACAACGGCGTCTTCTATGAGGGTCCAGCATTCCCCGTCGCGGTAGCGACCGACCTGGCGTTGGCAAAATGAAAGGGCATTGGAGGCACTGTAGGCCATGGCTTGAAACCTTGTGATTGAAAAGAAATCCGTTGAAAAAAGTCCTGATGCCTGAACATAGCTGACTTTGCGGAGTCGCGACAGTGCTTTCCCGGAATCCGGCGCGCAACGGGCCACCCCGATAGGACCACCACGTTACCTCGCCTCAGTCGAAAGCGTAGGCCTCGACCCGGTAGCCGTCCGGGTCGAAGACCTGGACACGCATTGGACCGTCGTCCTGCCATTCCGCCTCTGGTACGCCATCTGCGGCGAAGGCGGCGCGCAGCTTTTCCACGGCACGCGGCGAGGTGGCCTGAAACCCGAAGTGGGTGGTCCGGGGCGGGGCTGGCGGCACTTTGCCTTCGCTGAGCGCGAGGAGGCCGCCGTCAGGTCCAGCGAGGATGAGAAGATGCGGGTCGTCATGAACCCGGTCGGTCAGGCCGAAGTACTTGCCGTAGAAAGCCGCAGACCTCTCGCGGTCGGCGACGGTGAGGGCGACGTGGTTCAGTTTGAACATGGCCAAGTGTAGCAGCGCCGCATGACGGAATCAAAAAGGCGGCCCGAGAGGCCGTCTTCCGAAGGCGATCTGGCGGCCTGCTATCGATTGCTGAGCCAGATAGCCAAGGCGGCCGCAGCAAGAAAGTAAAGGAGCGCCCGTTTCCTGCTTTTTGCCAAGCGCTCTTTCTCTGCCGCCTCGCCTGCGCGGTAGAGCGACATCTGCTCTGACGAAAACCCGGCGATGATCCTTGCGTTTCTGCGCCGCAGGAACTCGCCAAGCGAGAGCAGGATCAGGCCGATGGCCCCACCGACCGCGGGGATATAGTAAACCTCCGGCGTTAACGGGGCGAGGTCAGCCTCGCGGTTGCGCGACCAGGGTTCGATGAAGATGAACTCGGGCGCCATGCTCAGCCCGTCTTTTTCAAGAGCGTCCTTGGCAAGCCCGGAAAGACCCGCGATCCATTCGTATCTGCCGTTCACTACGGCATCGACACTGCCCGGAGCGGTCGACAGGGAAAGCCCGGGAGCCTGGGCTTGCAACGAGGCGAACTGACCCTCGTCAATCAGGATGACGGCGCGCGCAACCTTGCTGTCCTCAGGATCGCTTTCAGCAAACAGCACGAACATGTGCCGCGTCTGCCTGATCGAGGTACCGTCGCGCTCGACCAGCTCGTAGGTGTGCTCCTGGTTGATCCGGCCGCTGACATGAACCTCGCGCGCGAAGTGGATGTCCTTTGCTTTCGTGAACGTCTCGATTGCGACGGGAGCTGGCTGTCCGGCCTCCAGCGCCCTGGCGTTTTCGCCGTTGCCTCCGACCAGCGCGAAAAGAAGGTAGGCCGAGCCGGCGGCAATCAGGAGTCCGAGGATGAGGATCGTCTGCCAGGTCGTTTTTCGGGTCAATGCGGCCATCTGATACTCGTACCGATCACAGGTTGTCTTGTCGGAAACCCGTTCGCCTTTGAGGATGGCAACAAAAAGGCCGCCCTGAGGCGGCCTTCGTGAGATGTCGTGTTGTCTTATTGACGAGCGTGGAGCGGGCGGTACCGCCCGTCCTACATCAAGCGATAATCTTCGAGACGACGCCCGCGCCGACGGTGCGGCCGCCTTCGCGGATGGCGAAGCGGAGCTTTTCTTCCATCGCGATCGGAGCGATCAGCTCGACCACGAACTTCAGGTTGTCGCCCGGCATCACCATCTCGGTGCCTTCGGGCAACTGAACCGTTCCGGTCACGTCCGTCGTGCGGAAGTAGAACTGCGGGCGGTAGTTCGCGAAGAACGGGGTGTGGCGGCCGCCTTCTTCCTTGGTCAGGATGTAGGCTTCAGCCTCGAACTTCGTGTGCGGGTTCACCGACTTCGGCTTGCACAGAACCTGGCCGCGCTCGACGCCCTCACGGTCGATGCCGCGGAGGAGAACGCCGACGTTGTCGCCAGCCTCCCCACGGTCGAGAAGCTTGCGGAACATCTCGACACCGGTGCAGGTCGACTTCTTGGTGTCGCGGATGCCCACGATTTCCACTTCGTCGCCGACGTTGATCACGCCGCGCTCGATACGCCCCGTGACAACCGTGCCGCGGCCCGAGATCGAAAACACGTCTTCGATCGGCATCAGGAACGGCTGGTCGATAGCGCGGGCCGGGGTCGGGATGTATTCG
>NZ_JBOFBI010000163.1:0-3086 GCF_051645465.1 Tabrizicola sp.
ACCGATCTATCTGTCCATTCACAGGCAAAACTCAGCGCAATTGCCAGACAGCTGAACGAACGACCACGCAAGACCTTGCAATATCAAACCCCAGCAGAGAGATTCGCAGAGTGTGTTGCGTCGATCAGTTGAACCCACCCCGCAAAGCGGATATTCAAGCTGATCCACCAGTCGGCCCCCGACCCGCTTCCCCTTCCCCGCCCTTTGCGCTAAGCCCGGTGCCGCACCGCACCGGGAACCCGCACGATGAAGTTCACCCTCGCCTGGCTGAAAGATCACCTCGACACGACGGCCCCCGTCGACGCCATCGCCGAGGCGCTGACCGACCTCGGGCTTGAGGTTGAGGGCGTGGAAGACCCGACCGCTCAGCTGGGGGCCTTCCGCATCTGCAGGGTGATCGAGGCGGTTCAGCACCCCAACGCCGACCGCCTTCGCGTCTGCCGGGTCGAGACCTGGCCCGACGGCCCCGGCGGCCGCACCGAAGAGGTGCAGGTCGTCTGCGGCGCGCCCAATGCCAAGACCGGGTTGGTGGGTGTCTTCGCCCCCCCCGGCACCCATGTCCCCGGCACGGGCGTTGACCTCAAGCCCGGTAACATCCGTGGCGTCGATTCGAACGGCATGCTCTGTTCCGAGCGCGAACTGATGCTGTCCGAGGACCATGACGGCATCATCGAACTGCCTGCCGACGCACCGCTGGGTGTGCGCTACATCGACTGGAAGGGGCTGAACGACCCAGTGATCGAGATCAAGGTCACCCCCAACCGCCCCGATGCTTTGGGCGTCCACGGCATCGCCCGCGACCTTGCTGCGCGGGGCCTTGGCACCCTGAAGGCGGTGAAGGTAACCCCGGTTCCCGGCCGCTTCCCCAGCCCCATCGGCGTGAAGATCGACCCCGCGCTGAAGGCCAAGGGCTGCCCCCACTTCACCGGCCGCCTGATCCGCGGCGTGAGGAACGGCCCTTCGCCCGACTGGATGCAGGCGCGGCTGAAGGCAGTCGGCCTTCGCCCAATCTCGGCGCTGGTGGATATCACCAACTACTTCACCTTCGGCCTGAACCGCCCCCTCCACGTCTTCGACGCCGCCAAGGTGAACGGCGACCTGCGCATCCACCCCGCCAAAGGGGGCGAGACGCTGCTGGCACTCGATGGCAAGACCTACACGCTGGCTGTCGGCCAGATGGTCATCTCCGACAGCCACGGTCCGGAATCGCTCGCCGGTATCATGGGCGGCGAAGCCTCCGGCTGCACCCCCGAGACAACCGACGTCTTCCTCGAGTCAGCCTACTGGGACCCGATCACCATCGCCGCCACCGGTCGCGCGCTCAAGATCAACTCCGACGCCCGCTATCGTTTTGAGCGCGGCGTCGACCCGGCCTTCACTCTGCCGGGGCTGGAGCTTGCAACCCGCATGATCCTCGACCTCTGCGGCGGCGAGCCGTCCGAGGTGGTCGCTGACGGTGCCCCCATCGACACCAAACGCACCTACCAGCTGAACCCCGCCCGGGTGGTCAGTCTTGTGGGGATGGACATCCCCGAAGCCACCCAGCGCGCCACGCTGGAGGCGCTAGGCTTCACGCTTGACGGCACCGCCGTCACCCCGCCGACTTGGCGCCCCGACGTCCTGGGCGACGCCGATCTGGTCGAGGAAGTCGCCCGGATCGCGAGCCTGACCAAGCTCAAGGGCGCGCCAATGGCCCGCACGCAACCTGGCGTGCCAAAGCCGATCCTGACGCCCCTGCAGGTACGTGAGCGCACCACCCGCCGGACGCTGGCCGCCCTTGGCTACAACGAATGCGTCACCTACAGCTTCATCGACGCCAGGGCCGCGGCCCTCTTCGGCGGCGGCACGGATGCCGTCCGGGTGGACAACCCGATTTCGTCCGAGATGACGCATATGCGGCCCGACCTCCTCCCCGGCCTTCTGGCGGCGGCGGCAAGGAACCAGGCGCGCGGGTTCATGGACCTGGCGCTGTTCGAGATCGGCCCCGCCTTCCACGGCGGCGAGCCCGGCGAGCAGCACCTGCAGGCCACGGGCCTTCTGGTCGGGGCAGCAGCCCAGCGCGACCCCCACGGGAGCCGCCGGATGATCGACGTCTATGATGCCAAGGCCGATGCCGAGGCGGTGCTGGCCACCCTTGGCGCCCCCGCCCGCACGCAGATCACCCGGAAGGTCGCCGACTGGTGGCACCCCGGCCGGTCGGGCGTGATCGGCCTTGGGCCGACCGTGATGGCGACCTTCGGCGAGGTTCACCCCCGCATCCTTCAGGCGATGGACGTCAAGGGTCCGGCGGTGGCGTTCACCGTGCTCGTGGCCAACGTCCCCGCACCGAAGGTCAAGACACCGACCCGCCCGGCGCTGGCGATCAGCGACCTGCAGGCGGTGGAACGCGACTTCGCCTTTGTCGTCGACGCGAAGGTCGAGGCGCTGACCGCCGTCAACGCAGCGCAGGGCGCCGACAAGGCGCTGATCGAAAGCGTTCGGGTCTTCGACCAGTTCGCCGGTGACAAGGCCGAGGCGCAGATGGGGGCGGGCAGGAAGTCCATCGCGCTGACCGTGCGGCTGCAGCCCACCGCCGCGACCCTGACCGAGGCCGAGATCGAGGCGGTTTCCGCGAAGATCATCGAGAAGGTGACGAAAGCGACCGGCGGCACGCTAAGGGCCTGACCGGCCGCTCATCGCATGTCTTCGACGCTCTTCGCTGGAGCAGCGCCAGCGAGGAGTGCACGAAGTGCATCGACGAGCGACCCCATGCTTATGCGGCCCGGTCGACATTCTGCGGAAAGAGCGCGCGCTTGGCTTCATCGTCGAAGTCCTGCTTGAAGCTGAACTTCTCGCGCAGCTTCTGGACAGCCGCAGCGGCGGGGCGGGCCGAGATTTCGTCGAAGAGCCGCTTGGCGTTCGGGAACCCCGCAAGCCCGTCGTCAAAGATGTAGCCCGCAAAGTTCATCCAGCCCCAGGCGCCGATGTCGGCGATGGAATAGGTGTCGCCGCCCAGGTATTTCGTCACCCCCAGCCGGTCGTTGATCACCGTATAGTGCCGCGTGATCTCTTTGAGGTAGCGGTTCTTGGCATAGGGGATGTCCTCG
>NZ_JBOFBI010000164.1:0-6557 GCF_051645465.1 Tabrizicola sp.
TCCGCCCCACCAGCTTCCCCGTCTTCCTCAAGGAAACCGAATTCCGCTTCAACAACAGGCGCGAGGACCTCTACAAAATCCTCCTCAAAGCCTGCAGACTGAAACCCCTCAGGACACTCAGCTAGGGTAGACCCTTTGCCAAAATCCTTACTTAAGGATTTTGTTCCTCACGCCGCCAGCCGCACCCAGACCGGCACATGGTCCGAAGGCTTGTCGCCCCCTCGCACGGCCTTGTCGATGCCTGTCTCCTGTAGCCTATCTGCCGCCTGAGGTGACAGCATCACATGGTCGATCCGGATGCCGTTGTTCCGCTCCCAGGCGCCGGCCTGATAGTCCCAGAACGTATAGACCCCCGGCCCGGGGCTTTGCGCCCTTACCGCATCGGTCAGCCCCAGATGGGCAATGCGCCGGAACGCCACACGGGTCTCGGGCAGATAAAGCGCATCGGTCACCCAGGCCTCGGGCTTCGCGGCATCCGCTGCCTGCGGGATCACGTTGTAGTCGCCCAAGGCAACGAAGTGCTCCTCTGCGGCCAAGAGCTCCCGCACCCGCGCTTCCATCCGCGCCATCCAGGCAAGCTTGTAGTCATACTTCGGCCCCGGCGCGGGGTTTCCGTTGGGAAGGTATAGGCCGCAGACCCGCACGGGGCGCCCCGCGTCGACCACCGCCTCGATCCAGCGCGCCTGCTCGTCGCTGTCGTCGCCCGGCAGACCGCGGCGGATGTCGCCAAGCGGCAGCTTCGACAGGATCGCCACCCCGTTGAAGCCCTTCTGGCCATGCGTCTCGACCTGGTACCCCAGCGCCTCGATTTCCGCGCGCGGAAAGGCCTCGTCGACCGACTTGATCTCCTGAAGGCAGACCACATCCGGGGCCGCCGTCTGCAGCCAGGCCGTCAGCGCCTCGATCCGCGCCTTGATCCCGTTGATGTTGAATGTCGCGAGTTTCATGCAGCCTTTGTCTCAGGCCCGGGGGCGTCGCGCAAGCCCCGGGGTTCACGGCTTTTTCGCACAAGCCGGGAACTATGCCGTGCTAGGTTTCCCTGGCGTCAGTTCAGCAGAATGCCTCATCATGCCAGATCAGCCCATCAAACCAGTGAAAAAGCAACTGATCGTCGTGGTGCACGGTGTCGGCATCCGGGCGGCGGGCGAAAGTTCCGATCTCGTCGCAGGCGCCCTCGACGGCGCCGAGGCGGCAGGGCCTGACGGCTCGTTCCGCCGCCGAGCCTCAGATGACTTTCAGCTGTTCGAGAAGCCGCTGAAGGGCTCCGACCCTATCGCCAAGTCGTTTCCGGCCCGGCTGACCCGCTTCAGGCAGTTCCGCGGGCAGTTCCCGGACCCACAAAGCCCAGAACGCGTGATCACCGACTTCTACTGGGGCGATGTCGGCGGCTCTGCGTCCTCGGCGCCAGCGGTCCTGGTCGGGCTTGGGCGCATCATGCTCGGCCTCGCCCATGTCGTGCGCGAGAACGCCCTGACCGTCTTCCCCGACCTCACCTCCCGACCCCAGGCCGCCTGGCGAGCACTCGCGCGGGGGGCCGCACTGGCAATCCACGGCCCGGTCTTCGCGCTTAACATCACGCTTTTCATCGGCCTTTTCTTCATCGTCCTCCTCGGCGACAAGACGAACTGGGTATCGTTCCTCACGGCCCTTTCCTGCATCGGCCTCGCCGTCTTCCTCCAGATCAGAAGCCAAAGCTTCCTCGTCCGCCACATGGGCGCCTATCTCGCAGTCGCAGGCCTTCTCCTTCTGCTCTTCACTTCGCTCGACGGCACCGCCGGCATACCCTACGCGCTCCCCTGGATCGACGAGTCGTTCCGCCAGGCGCTCTGTTCCTGGAAGTCCGCGACGGACAGCACCACCTGCCTTGGCAAGCACGTCGCCGGACCCTTCCTGCACGCGATGCGCCTTCAAGGCCTGATGGTGCTCATCTGGTGCGGCCTCGCGGTCACCGCCCTGATCTTCGGCATCAGGTGGTTCGCCGCCATCTTCCGCCGCGATCCCCTCAGCCGAAGCGACCTCCTGATGCCGACGCTGTCGCTGATGATGCTCCTGTGGTTCCTCCTCATCGGCCTCGCCTGGGCCGCAGTCGCCGCCGCCTACGGCCAGATCGGCCCCGGCGTACTCACCCGCACCGTCGCCCCGCCAAGCGAGCCCTGCGGCTTCGGCCCGTTCCTCCCGAACTCGGACTGCTACTTCGGCTCCGACCGCGCGGTTCTCTTCACCACGTCGCTCCGGGGCGTCTGGGCCGCCGTGGCCATGCTCCTGATCCTCATCGCCGCAAGCGCGCTCTACCTCCTCTACCGCCGCCTTGCGCTCCGCACTGTCACCCCCGAAACCTACCTTGCCGATGCCGACCGCAACGCCGACCGGCTTCGCCTCGTCGTTCCCGGAGCCCTCCGCGCCGCCCTCATCCTGATGCCGATCTTCATTCTGATCCTGATCTGGGCCAGCGCCCTTTACCCCGCCGATCACTGCAGCACCGACGCAGCGGGCAAGCTTTTCTGCATGCTCGAAGAATTCATGCTTCCCCTGCTCGCCTCCGCCGTCACCGGCATCGCTGCCATCGCCCCCTTCATCCTGCGTCCGCTCACCCTCGGGATCAACGTCGCGGGCGATGTGATCATCTACCTCAACGATTTCCTCTGGCGCCGCGCACCCCACGCCCCCCCAAGCCGCACCTTCGCCGAGATCACCTTTCCCACCCTTGCAAGCGTCCGCCAAAATGCCCCGGTCCCCGCCCATGGCTATATCTTCCGTACCCGGATCCAGAAGCGGCTCAGAAATCTGGTCAACGACTTGATCCGGACGGAAGAGCCCGACCGCATCGACTTTGTCTGTCACAGCCAGGGTACGGTCATCGCGCTGGATGTTCTGGCCACCAAGGGCAGGTACTGGGGGCGGGGGCGGGAGCTGACGCTCATCACCATGGGCTCACCCCGGCGGCATCTCTACAACCGCTACTTTGAACATGCCTTCCCCGACCTTGACGCCCCGCCCCCCGGTGTGAACCGCTGGACGAACATCTTCCGGATCGACGATTTCATCGGCACCCATGTCCTGACCACGTCGCCTGATGAAATCCCCATCGGTCGCGGCGGGCATACCAACTACTGGCTCGACATCCGGGTGCGCGAGCATCTGCGCGGGCGGCTTGCCAGCTGAGATCAGAGCGAAAAGCTTGTCCCGCAGCCGCAGCTCGACTTGGCGTTCGGGTTTTCCACCACGAAGCGCGCGCCGATCAGCTCATCGGTGAAATCGATCACCGCATTCTGCAGGAACGGCAGGCTGACACTGTCGACCAGCACCCGCTGCCCGTCTTTCTCCAGCACCAGATCGTTCGCAGCCGGGGCGTCCAGCTGGATCGAGTACTGAAACCCCGAACACCCGCCGCCGTCCACTGCCACGCGCAGGGGCCGGGTCTCGCCGGTCAGTTCGGCGATTTCCGCAAGACGGGCAAAGGCCCGGTCCGTCACTCTGGGGGGAAGCGTCAGTTCCATGGCTGTTCACGTATCCTTCCGCACTGTCAGTGAATATATGACAGGCAGAAGCCCCGAACAAGGGAAGGCCCCGATGCTCGCTCCCTATGCCTGTCTGCCCGACACCTCGCGGGGAAGGCTGTGGCCGGAACGGCTGTCGTCTTTCCGTTCGCCCTACCAGCGCGACCGCGACCGGATCATCCATTCCAGCGCCTTCCGGCGGCTGAAGCACAAGACGCAGGTCTTTGTGGAACATGAGGGCGACTATTACCGCACCCGCCTCACGCATACGATCGAGGTCGCGCAGGTCGCCCGCACCATCGCCGGGGTCCTCGGTCTCAACACCGACCTTGCCGAGGCGGTGGCCCTTGCCCACGACCTTGGCCACACCCCCTTCGGCCATACCGGCGAAGACGCGATGGAACGCCTGATGGCGCCTTATGGCGGGTTCGACCACAACGCCCAGGCGCTCCGGATCGTCACGCGCCTCGAACGCCATTATGCCGACTTCGATGGGTTGAACTTGTCCTGGGAAACCCTTGAAGGCATTGCGAAACATAATGGGCCAGTTACAGGCCCCAATGCCGACAAGAAGCACGATGGCCCGCTGCCCTACGCGCTTGCCGAGGTCAACCAGCAATGGGATCTCGAACTTGACACCCATGCCTCGGCCGAGGCGCAGGTGGCCGCCATCGCCGACGATGTCGCCTATTCGCACCATGACCTCCATGACGGCTTGCGGTCAGGCCTTTTCACCGAAGACGACCTGATGGAGCTTCCCGTCACCGGCCCCGCCTTCGAGGAGGTCGACCGCCTTTACCCCGGCCTCGAAAAGATGCGCCGCCGACATGAGGCACTCCGTCGCGTCTTCGGGCGGATGGTCGATGATGTGATAGCGGTGGCTCAGAACCGCCTGACAAGCGCCCAGCCGAAGTCGGTCGACGACATCCGGCACCTCGGAACCACGGTGATCCGCTTTTCCAAACCGCTCTATCAGGACCTGAAGGCGGTCCGCAGCTTCCTCTTCCACCGCATGTACCGCGCCCCAAGCGTCATGGAAGTGCGCGCCGAGGTCACCCGGAAGCTGGACGACCTCTTTCCGCTCTTCCTCAGAAACCCCGCTCTCCTGCCGCCGGAATGGCAGGCCGACGTCCAGGCCGCCAATGACGAAACCCAACTCGCCCGCGTGATCGCCGACTATGTGGCCGGCATGACCGACCGCTTCGCGATTCAGGAACACCAGCGGCTCTGTGGCCCCAACACGCCCGCCTAGCCTTTCATCTTTGCCCAAATATCCCCGCGCGGCGCGCAAAACCCGAGCCTCTGCGCGTTCTTCACGCGCAGAAGCGAGACAAAGAGTCTTCGCGCGTAAGCGCTCAATTTGAAAACCGTCCCAACCCGCGACCAGGCCCGGCATTCTTCCCGCCGGTACAACCCGCGCCTCCCCTCCCCCTGGTGGGGAGGGGCCGGGGGTGGGGGGCAACGGCTCAGCAGATCAGGGCTCAGGCCGTGCGTGCCGCCTTCACCCAGACCCCCGCCAGAACGACCGACAGGATCACGTTCCACCCCGCCATCGAAATCCCGAACATCGACCAGGCGATCTCGTCGCAGCGCACGGGGGCCGCGACATCGGCCGCAGGGTTCAGAAGATCGGCGGTCGAGATACCCTCGATCGAGCCCGCCGTGCAGGTGGCCAGGCCCTCCCACCAAAGCTGCTCGACGCCGACATGAAAGACGCCAAGCCCCGCCGCGGCCAGCGCCGCCAGCACCCCCAGCCAGGCCAGACCCCGCCAGCCGGTGGCCAGCGCCACGACCCCGATCAGGATCGCCGCCGCATGCGGCCAGCGCTGCCAGAGGCAAAGCTGACACGGCGCAAGCCCGCCGATGTACTGGAACGCGAAGGCTCCGCCCAGAAGCCCGACCGAGCCAGAAGTCGCAATCAGGATCAGGTTCTGGCGGGTCAGGGTCATGGCATGCCTTCAGGGATCAATCTGGCAGCGACCATAGGCCCGCGCGCGGCCAAGGGAAAGACACGGGTTTGTTGGCGCAGCTTTCCCGCTTCCGATAAAGCGGGCCAGCAAGTAACACTTGTACCGACCGGTGCCGGCGAATGTTAAGGATTCGTTGATGCCTATCGACAAAGCATTGTTTTTGTTAGCGCCGGACGGGCGTAACTCAGCGTTACGCCGGGTCCAATGGGGAGGGGTGACAGAATGGATTGGCGTGGGCGTAGGCAAAGCGGCAACATCGAGGACCGCCGCCGGATGGGTGGCGGGGCGGCGAAAGTCGGCGGGATCGGCGGGGCAGGGGCCATCATCGTCGTCCTCCTCGCCCTCTTCCTCGGGGTCGACCCCAACCAGTTCTTGGGCACCGGAGATCAGGGCGGAAGCCAGACCAGCGGGCAACCCGCCGAACTCACCGCCGAGGATAAGGCCGAGGGCGACTTCGTCTCGGTGGTCCTGGCCGACACCGAAGAGATCTGGACCAACGTCTTCCAGGACCAGCTCGGAAAAACGTACCGCCCCGCGACCCTCGTTCTCTTCAAGGAAGCGACCCGCTCCGGCTGCGGCGGCGCATCCGAGGCCACAGGCCCCTTCTACTGCCCGGCCGACCGCAAGGTCTACCTCGACACCGCCTTCTTCACGACGCTCCACCAGCGCCTCGGCGCCAGCGGAGATTTCGCCGCCGCCTATGTCGTGGCCCACGAAATCGGCCATCACGTCCAGAACGAGCTCGGCATCCTGGGCGAGGCCAACCGCGTCCGCCAACAGGTGAGCCAGGAGGAATCGAACGCGATCTCCGTCCGGGTCGAACTCCAAGCCGATTGCCTCTCCGGCATCTGGGCCCGCGAGGCAGTGCAGACCCTAGGCGTGGTGGAGCGCGGCGATCTCGAAGAAGCCGTGAACGCCGCCCGCCAGATCGGCGACGACACCCTCCAGCGCAACGCCGGTCAGCGCCCCATGCCGCATACGTTCACCCACGGGACCTCGGAACAGCGGTCGCGCTGGTTCATGGTCGGGCTGCAGTCCGGCCAGATCGCCGATTGCGACACGTTTCAGACCGATGATCTTTGACCCCAGG
>NZ_JBOFBI010000165.1:0-31925 GCF_051645465.1 Tabrizicola sp.
GAGCCGAACCACGATCTGGCGGTCGCCGAAGAAGAGGTGCAGGCCGCCGTTGATGCGATCACCTCTCTGCCCGAGGGCGCGGATGAGCCGGAGGTCGCTTCGGCCGCCTGGCGTGACCGGGTGACGGATGTGCTGATCAGCGGTCCAGTAGGGGTCGACCAGCTGGCCCGCTTTGCCGATGAGCTGACCGGCCGCTTGTTAGCTGCAGGGATCACGCGGGCCACGATCACTGGTCTGGCCAGCCCTGAGACGATTGTCGAGGTTCCGTCGACCGCACTTATGCGGCACGACATCACGATGGCGGAGGTGGCCGAGGCCATTGCCGCTGCCGTGGCCGATGCGCCTGCGGGCGAGCTTGGCGATGGCGCGCGGTTGCGGACCGGGACCGAACGGCGCAGCGCTGCCGAGATTGCGGCCATTGCTCTGCGATCGGGCGCCGATGGCAGCACGCTCACGGTTGGTGATATCGCCACGATCCGCGCCAATGAGCCGAACGCAGTCCGTGCGGCCTTCGTGGGCGAGAATCCCGCCATGGCCATTCGGGTTGACCGGAACGCCGACGGCGACGCGATCGGCATCCAGGCCACCGTGGCTGAGGTGGCGGCCGAGATGCAGCTGGGCTTGCCGCAAGGTGTCACGGTCGAGCTGGTACGGACGCGGGCCGAACAGATCCACGACCGGCTCTTGTTGTTCATGGACAACGGCACGTCGGGCCTTCTTTTGGTGCTGTTGATCCTGTTCCTGTTCCTGAACGCCCGGATCGCCTTTTGGGTGGCGACCGGCATTCCCATCGCCATGCTCTCGGCGCTTGCCGTGATGTATGCCTTTGGCATGTCCCTGAACATGATCTCGCTTTTCGCGCTGATCATCATGATCGGGGTGGTCGTGGACGATTCTATCGTGGTCGCGGAAAACGTGGATCACCGGGTGCGCACCTTGGGCGAATCCCCGCAAGAGGCCGCCGAGAATACCGCCACCTGGATGGCCGGGCCGATCTTCGCCTCGTCCATGACCACCATTATCGCCTTTCTGGGTCTGGTCGCTATCGGGGGGCGGTTCGGCGAGCTGATCCTCGACATTCCCATAACGGTCTGCATCATTCTGGCCGTCTCATTGGTCGAGTGTTTTCTGATCCTGCCGAACCATTTGGCCCATGCGGTGAAGGATATCGGTCGGAACCGCTGGTACGACTGGCCCTCGCGCCAGACAAACCGGGGCCTTGAATGGCTGCGGGTCCATGCGATCCGTCCGGCGCTGCGCTTCGTGATCTTTGCCCGCTATCCCATGCTCGCGGCCTGCGTACTGGCGCTGGCGTTCCAGGCGGCGTTGTTTCTGCGTGGCGACGTGCAGTTTCGCTTCTTCAACCCGCCGGAACAGGCCTCGGTCACGGGCAGTTTCGCCATGCTTCCCGGTGCAACGCGTGAGGATACGCTGGCAATGCTGCGCGAATTGCAGCGCGCGACGGATGTGGTGACTGCGCGGTTTGAGGCCGAGCATGGCGAGAATCCTGCCACCTTCGTGTTGGCCGAAATCGGTGGCGGGGCAGGGCGCAGCATTGCCGGTGCCGAGACCAAGGGGCCGGACCTCCTCGGCTCGATCTCGATGGAGCTGATCAGCCCAGACCTGCGGTCCTATCCGACGTCGGAGTTCATTGCGGCGCTTGAGGCCGAGGTGGTGGCCCATCCTCTGCTGGAGGAGCTGAGTTTCCGCAATGCGCGTTTCGGGCCGGGTGGTGCCTCGCTTTCGGTCGATCTTTACGGTGGCGAGGCCGAGACCCTGAAGGCCGCCGCCGAGACGCTGAAGACGGCGCTGGCCGCTTACCCCGAGGTATCGGGGCTGGAGGATAGCCTTTCCTATGACAAGGAAGAGCTGATCCTGACCCTCACGCCGCAGGGCGAAAGTCTGGGCCTTGACACAGCCAGCCTGGGCCAGGTCCTGCGAGAGCGGTTAGGCGGGATTGAAGCGGCGACATTCCCGGACGGCCCGCGCGAAGCCTCGATCCGGGTGGAACTGCCGGAAAGCGAGCTTACGGCGGACTTTCTTGACCGCACCCTGATCCGCGCTTCGGCCGGGGTCTATGTGCCGCTGTCGGATGTCGTGGTGGTGGAAAGCCGGTCGGGGTTTTCCTCTGTCGTTCGAGAGAACGGCCTGCGGATGGTCAACGTCACCGGCGAGTTGTCCGAAGACAACCCCACCCGCGCCACCGAAGTGCAACGCGCGCTGAGCGAAGAGCTCGTGCCGAGGGTGGCGCAGGACTATGGGCTAAGCTGGAAGCTTTCGGGCCAAGCCGAGGACGAACGGGAGTTTCTGGGCGGGGCTGCGGTGGCGCTGGTCCTTTGCCTCTTGGGCATCTATCTGGCCCTCGCCTGGATCTTTGCGCACTGGACGCGGCCTTTGGTGGTCATGTCAGTCATTCCGTTCGGGCTGGTCGGCGCCATCTTTGGCCATTGGGTTTGGGACGTGCCGCTGTCGATGTTCTCCATCGTCGGTCTGATCGGCATGTCGGGGATCATCATCAACGACTCCATCGTGTTGGTCAGCACTGTCGACGAGTACTCCGAGACCCGGGGCCAGCGCGCCGCGATCATCGACGGGGTTGCCGACCGGTTCCGTCCGGTGCTGCTGACGACGCTCACCACGGTGCTGGGTCTGGCGCCGCTTCTGTATGAGCGCAGTTCGCAGGCCGAGTTTCTGAAGCCTACGGTGATCACCCTGGTCTTCGGACTGGGGTTCGGAATGGTGCTGGTCCTGATCGTGGTTCCCGCCGTGATGGCTATTCAGGCCGACGTATCGCAAGCGCTGCGCGCCTTACGGCGGGTCGTTCGGGGCGGTTGGCCCACGTTGCGGCTGGCCCTTGGCGTGGGGGTCGTGGGGGTCGTTCTTTTGGCGATGGCCCTGCCGCTATGGGTCGCAGTGACCGGCACCCTGCCGGGCTGGCTGGTCAGCCTCAGCCCGAGCTTGGCAGACGCATCCGCTGGCCTGGTCTCGGTCGGAGTGTTCGCAGCCTCGGGGCTAGTTCTGTGGTTGGTCATCGCTATGGCCGCTCTTGTAAGCCTGCGGCTGCGGCGAGCCTGAAAGGACCTTTCGCAGATTTTCAAGCTTGCCTCGCGGCTCTGTCTGGATCGACCGTTCCGGGACGGGCTGGGCCTTGTTGCACAAGTGCGCTGACAGGATTCATCTTGTGAATCCATCTTGACAGCTATGGGCATGAGCAGGCCGACACCCCCGACTTGCAGGACCCGGAACTGGCCCGCCTCGCGTCCCCGCCACAAAGGTCGCGGGACCGGTCTGTACGGGGGCGGGGACGGATTCGACCGAGGCGTTCCAGCGATAGCTGCGCCCCGGTTCAAGGCGGAGCGTCTTGCCCTCAGCGCCGGTCGGCGGCTTGATTGCCGAGGCAATGCGCCGGTCGACAAGCAGTCCGACAGCGTTGAAGCGCTGCTGCAGGCGGAAGCCCATCGACGACACTCGGCCGACTTCGACGGCCGACAGCCATTCGGCGGGGTCGTAGCGGCAGGTCACCGTTTCATCCCCGATCGTGCGGCCTGTCCGGCGGCCGCAGCAATCCCAGGTGGTCTCGGTTCTGGTGCCGTTGATGGTCTCGGCGATCACCTGGGCGGCTTTGTCGCGTTGGAAAGTGACGATCGCATCGGCGTTCGGCGCCTGTTGCAGCAGACCGTGGTCGGCAGAAGCAGATGCGGCGGTGGGCTGCGTCGTAGGCATATCGTGCTTGTCGCCGAAGGGTCATTCGGCCGGCGTCATGTTGCTATCGCCGTCGGATGGTTCTTCCCGCTACGCCGGGCGGAAGATCGCACCGCAACTGGCGTTTCCAGCGACCGGAGGGCGGATTTCAGTCAGCCTGGAACCCCGGCACACCAGTCGTGATCACGCCTCCATGCGCGGTCTTGTCACCGATCCGCATGACACCCTTGCCGTTGATTTTGACAAGACTGGAACCTTTGGACATACCGTCTGGTCCAGGCATCCCCGTGCACAGACAGTCGCCACCTTCCACCGCGACCGGGATTCCATTGAAAGTTACCAGGCTTTGCCCCGCGTTTGAGACCGGCCCCCCGACATGCGGCTTTGGCCCCGGATCGACCTTTGGGCAAACATGCATGTGTCCAAGCGTGGCTATCGGTTTGGTCATGTGCAGTCCTTACCTCAGTTTTGGCGACCCGGATTGGTTATGTGGTTGCCATACATCTCAACCCGATGGTCAGCTTTCCTTACCGGTGATTTCGTCCGGCTCATACTCATAGACCTCTGTCATCTTGAATTCCAAAGCTTGGCCAGTATGCGAATACAAGCTTATGCTCCCCTGATCTTTCCAGAACTTTGGAGCTGTGATCCGAACCCCGATGCTTTCAAAATAGTAATCGCTGCCGCTGAACAGCGCGACCTTCTCACGGCGCGCAAGCGCTACGATCAGTTTTACCCTGTCTTTCTGCCAAAGGTCTATTCCATCAACAATCAGGCTATCTTTGGTAGGAAGCAGATGGATCTCCGAAAGGATGCCATCGAAAAAGACAACCTCTGGCGTCTGTGAATTAGATGCGGAGTCGAAAAAGGAAAATGTAAGCCTTCTTTTCAAATAGTCGATCTGATCCTTCTCGACGACACTTGGATCGAGATATGGCTTCATGACCTCATAGGAGGTTTTGGCCGAAGCCGGCTCACCCAAAATGACTTTGACCGCAGCCTGATCGATACCAAATTTCAATGGCCCGTATCTTTCAAATGGAACGAACTCCCAGCTCACGGTTTTCTCCTTCTAGTCTGCTGTCCAACTGGATATTTGTCCGGGTACTTGCTGATGCACGCGACATAGGCAGATGCTTCCATGATCGCCTGATCGTACTTGTCACCAAACTTGAGTTTTACATCTGCGACATCCATGGCGAAGGCTCCCAAAAGGCCGCCCTTGCCGCTAAGAACAGCTTTCTGCTGCTTCTGATAGAGCCTGGCTGCATCGGAGCTTCCATGACTCGCGGTCTTTTTGTGATCAGCCGGATCCATGGCAATTGCGGGCATTTTGCCTTGCGACATGCTACCGGCGGGATAAGAAGATTCCGCCGGCATATGATGCGATTCGATCCCAGACTTCTTCGTTCCCGCGTAGCTGCCACCATTGTACTTGCTCCCGGTTCCCGAGCGCAAGAACTGGCATGGGTCGGCCAGATCATCAAGCTTCTTGCAGGTCTTGCAAGCCTTACGGCGATTGATCTCGCGCTCCAGGATCTCGTCGCCTTGTTTTCTTCCACGCTCCAGAAGCTTCCTGAGCGCACGCTTCGCCAACTTCTTGCCTGCGTATTTTGCCGCCTGCTTGGCCGCAAAGGCCACTGCCGCGCGAATAACGATCCCGGCGATTATCGGTAGGGGCATTACAAGGCCTCCAGTTCTTCGTCAGAGGCGTTGATGACCTGGTCGTAGACTTCCTCAAGCACCGTCGCGGGGTCGCGCGGATCGTTCTGAAAGTGCTCACGAACGACAGCGTTATGTAGCGTCTCGCCACCGGTAAGCAGAGCAAGGAACGCCCAGAGACCGTGAGCGTGCTCCGTCCTGAAACCGATCTCGTCGCCGGTTTGCTCTGATTGAAGGACGAGGTCTCGTAGTTCATCCTCTGTCAGCGCCGAAGTGTATTCCGGCGCCGTCGTCCGCAGGTAGTCGGTCACCCTTGTGCGCGAGGCGACCAGCTGAGCGTCCTCGACCGAATCGAGCGCCCGGTCGGACAGCCGCAGATTGCCGGGCGGCGGCACGATGCCTTCAGGTTTTATGTTGACTGAGACAGCCCCGCCATCAGCAGACCAGATAGGATCGGGCGCGAATATCAGTCGCTGCGCCGGTCCCATAAGCCGGGCCAGTTCTTCGGCGGATAGCCCTGGGACAACCTGAGCAAGGACGTTGGGATCGGCATGCCGGAAAAGAACCAGCCGATGCGAATTGTCTTGGCTTTCGTCCTGCTCTTCAGGAGGCTCTTCCGCGTCGGCTTCGCTTTCTTCAATCTTATCTTCGGCGGCCCACTTCGGGATTGACACCATGTTTATGCCGCGCAAATGCCGGTACAGTGCATCCGCGCCGCCAGGACATTGCCAGAAGACCGCGGCAGTTCGGTCACCGATCAAGTCAAAGATTGCATCGATCGTTTTGTCCCTGGGGCGGCCGATCGCCATTTCGGCCAGCTCATCCAGCGAAACCATCTGCGGCGCGGTGATGACTTGTTCGGGGTTGTTGTTGCCCCGGTCAAGGTAAAGCGGGCGTGATATGAACTTGCCCAGAACCAGCTCGTTCGGCAGATTGTCGAACTTGGCGCCGTCAAGAACTGCAAAGAGGGGCCCGTCCTTCGGATCCAGCCCAAGCAGAACTGTGCGAATATCATCTATATGGGTCATGTGTCACATCACGAAAGGTGTTGCAGATTCGGCCATTGCGCGCAGGCACTTCGAACCTTCGCCGGGGCCGCCCCTTCTAAAGTCTATCGAGTTGCCCTCGATCTCGACCTTCAGTCCGCGGATTTTCACACCGCGCCGGGAGATTTCGACATATCCGCCAGGCGCGGATATCAAGAGCGTGTCATTTGCCTTGATCTCCCAGACCCGCGCCGTGCCTTCGAACTTTTCCTTTGTCGATATCTGGAACAGGGATCCAGAGGAATGGGCCGATCGTTTGCCGCTATGCGTGGTGTACTCTTCGCCAACGTCGACAGTCTTGATCCTTCCGACTTGAAGTCGCTGCTCGTCGCCGACCGTGGTGAACTGCTTCTTGCCGATGGTCGTGGTGTGAACCTGCCCAACGAAGGTGTTCTTCAAAAGCCCGATCTGTTCGGTCCGGGCCAATCCAATGGTGTCGCTTTTGGCCTTTTCGATCACCGTGTTCAGGATGCCAGAGATCGGCATGATCTGTCCGACCAGACTGCCAAGCGCGGTACCGGCTGCGGCCTGATCCAGCCCCGCTTCCTCGCGGTTGCGGCCCGCTGACGAGAAACCGCTGTGGCCCGGGCTCGAGATCAGCTCGCCCGCCAGCGTGCTGCCAAGAAGACCGCTTACCAGCGCGCCCAAAGCACCGCCCTCGACCTTGCTCGCACCCGCCGCCATCGTCGACGTCCCCGAGCCCAGCAGCCCGCCAAGCGCCTGCATGAGACCCAAGGCACCCATGAACCCGCCGCCACCAACCGTCAGGTTCATCGACCCGCCGATCTTCTCCTGATGGTTCTGGCCCACGTCGATCGCCTTGTTCTGACCGACGCTTTCAACCTGATCGTTGTCGACCCGCTTCATCCGGTTGTGCAGGATCTTCAGCGTCTGGTCCTTCTGCGCGTGAAGCGCCATGTTCTCGGCACCTGTCGCGTCCTCGAACGAGATTTCGTTGAAGCCTTCCGACTTGTGGCTGTTCGACCGCAGGACCGTCTTTGTCTTGTGCCCCGGCAGCGGGTAGGGCACCTTTTGCCTTGAGTTCGGCACGACCCCAGTCACCACCGGCCGGTCGGGGTCGCCGTCGAGGTAGCTGACCATCACCTCCATCCCGATCCGCGGGATCACCTGGCCGCCCCAGCCGGTACCCGCCCAATTCTGCATCACCCGCACCCAGCAGGTGTCCGAGCCGTCCTTCTTCGCCCGCCGGTCCCAGGGGAACCAGAGCTTCACCCGGCCGTATTCGTCGGGGTGAATCTCCTCCCCCTCCGGCCCTGCCACAATGGCCACCTGTGCACCATCGATCCGGGGCTGCGGCGTTATCCGCGGCGGGGTTGCGGGCACCGAGGACGGCATCGCGATGAAGCGGTTCACATACTCCGCCTGGTTGGCGACGCTTTCATAGCTGGTGTCCACTGCCTCATGCGTGATCGCCAGGATCACATGCTCCTCGAACACGGTGTCGGGGTTCGCCAGGTCATAGGGTTTGAACCGCCGACCTGCTGCAAGCGTCCGCACCATGGATTCGCCCTCGACCCGGGCATGTTCGGCCTCCAACGCCTGCATCCGCAGTTTCGCGACACGCGCCACTGCGGCGTCGTCAATCCCTTCGGATGCGCGGCCGCCGGCACCGTAGCCCGCTTGAACCGGGTACTGGAAAAGCTCGTAACTGCCGTTCTTCGGCAGTTTCACCAGGCTTGGCGCGTCGCCTTCGGGAACTTGCCCCGGCGTCTCGAAATTCCAGTCCCGCCCGGCATGCTGCCCCGGCGTATAGCTGAACTGGGTCTCGAACCGGCTGATGTGGTTGCGGTCGGTCGAGCCCGCCGAATATCGGATATCCGTCATGCCATCGCTGGTATAACCGGAGGCATGGCTGGCGATATGCAGCTTGTGAGCACCCGCCGAGTGCTCGAACCAGTAGAAAAGCCCGTCCTCTTCCAGGCGCCGCGTCAGGTAGGCCAGATCCGTCTCGTTCCACTGCACCGAATAGTGCTGTGGTGGCACTGCATCCACGACCCCCGAGGTGTCAGGCGCTGCGATCCCATGCTCGGACAACAGCGTTTCGGCCACATCGATGGCCGTCTTGTCCAGCCAGATCCGGCAATCGGACTTTTGCCCCAGAAGCCAAAGCTCTGGCCGCAGCACCAGCTGATAGTTCTGCAGCCCCCGCGTCTGCTTGGGACCGGAAATCATGTTGGTCACGATCGCGTTCCAGAAGCGCCGCGCGCCATCGCCCAGCTCCAGGCTGACATCCACCGGCTTGCCCAGAACCTGATCCGGCGCCAGATCGAGAATCTTCGAGCGCACCACCACGACACCCTCGAAAAGACCCGAGATTTCCTCGCGGAAACTCAGCTTCTCGGCCAGCAGCTGATCCGCGCCTAGCGACGTCTCGATGCGCAGGATTCGCTCGGCCTGAAGGAAATCGGAAGATGCGTTCATGGCGGGGCTCCTCTTCGGTCTGAAGCTTAAGCACTCGTCAGTAAAGCAGGCGTGACGCCCACGTAGCCGCATTCCCAGGGAACCTGCCGTCATGTGCCCTGGAAGAGGCGGGCAGACGCAGAGCCGATGCGACCATCACACAGGGTTGGAATGTGCTACTGGCGACCGACGGTTCAAGTGGGGTTTTTCCCGCCCTTGACCCCTAGTCTGCTCGACAGGGCGGGAATCCGCTGATCACCGGACGCACCCGGACCTGCTGCGATGACAGCTCTGTTCACACCGTCCGCCACCGAAGCCGCTTGGCTTTGATCCCGCGACGGCCATGTCGGCGCAGGATCTGCGCAAGAGCGACCTTTTCATTCACTACGCGGTGGCCGCCGCCAACGAGGCGCTGGATCAGGCCGGATGGCGACCCGAGGCACTGGACGAAAGGACCCGGACCGCCACGGTGATCGCAACCGGCGTCGGCGGCATTCCCGCAATCACGGCTGCCACGGAGACCATCCGCACGGAAGGCGTCAGACGTCTTTCCCCCTTCGTCGTGCCTTCGTTTCTTCCCAACCTTGCGACCGGCCAGGTCTCTATCCGCTATGGCTTTCACCGCCCCTCCGGCGCGCCCGTCACCGCCTGCGCTGCCTCAGCCCAGGCGATCGGCGATGCGCTGCGCCTGATCCGGTCGGGCGAGGCCGAGGCGATCAGCTGCGTCAATGCCCACGCCACCTCCACCCCGGTGGGAGACGCGGCCGAGCTTGCGGCCCTTACGCAGATTTTCGGGGCGACCGGTGCCCGCGTGGCCGTCAGTTCCACAAAATCCGCCACCGGCCACATGCTTGGAGCGGCGGGCGCAACCGAGGCGGTCTTCTCGGTGCTGGCGCAGTGTCGGCTAGGCATAGGATAGACCACGTCGATCCACTAACTCACCCGGCCGTAAGGCCGTGCCGGTTCAAGTCCGGCCGCGGGCACCAGAAGTTGCAGTCGGCTGTGACCGCGCAGAGAAAGGCCCGGGCTTTGATGCCCGGGCCAAAGTCCTTTTGCCCCGCTCAGGCCTGCAGGTCGAAACGGTCGGCTTCCATGACCTTCACCCAGGCCGAGACGAAGTCGCAGACGAACTTCTCGGCATTGTCATCCTGGGCGTAGACTTCGGCATAGGCCCGGAGGATCGAGTTCGAGCCGAACACCAGATCCGCGCGGGTCGCCGTCCACTTCACCGCGCCGGTCTTGCGGTCGACGAGGTCGTAGAGGTTCGTCCCCTTCGGCACCCATTTGTAGGTCATGTCCGTGAGCCCGGCGAAGAAGTCCGTCGTCAGCGCGCCGACGCGGTCGGTGAAGACCCCGTGCGTTGTTCCACCGTGGTTGGTGCCGATCACGCGCATGCCGCCGATGAGGCAGGTCATCTCATGCGCGGTCAGGCCCATGAGCTGCGCCCGGTCGAGGAGCAGCTCTTCGGCGGTGACGGCGTAGTCCTTCTTCATCCAGTTGCGGAAACCGTCAGCAAGGGGCTCCAGCACGCCGAAGCTGTCGGCGTCGGTATGAGCGTCTGTCGCGTCGCCCCGGCCGGCGTGGAAGGGCACGGTCACGTCGATGCCAGCGGCCTTTGCAGCGTGCTCGACCCCGACATTCCCCGCCAGCACGATCACGTCAGCGACCGAAGCACCGGCGGCCTTGGCGATGGGTTCAAGGACGGACAGGACATGGGCCAGGCGCGCGGGCTCGTTCCCCTCCCAGTCCTTCTGCGGCGCAAGGCGGATGCGGGCTCCGTTCGCGCCGCCGCGTTTGTCAGACCCGCGGAAGGTGCGGGCCGCATCCCAAGCCGTGGATACCATGTCGGAAACCGACAGGCCTGAGGCCGCGATCTTCGCCTTCACCGCCGCCGCGTCCCACGAGGTGGACCCCGCCGGAACCGGATCCTGCCAGATCAGGTCCTCCCGCGGGACCCAAGGCCCCAGGTAGCGGACCTTCGGCCCCATGTCGCGGTGCGTCAGCTTGAACCAGGCGCGTGCAAAGGCATCGCTGAACGCCGCCTGATCCTGCGCAAAACGCTCGCTGATCGCGCGATAGGTCGGGTCGACCTTCATCGCCATGTCAGCATCGGTCATCATCGGCATCCGGCGGATCGTCGGGTCCTCGACGTCCACCGGCATGTCTTCCTGCGAGATGTTGATCGGCTGCCACTGCCAGGCGCCCGCGGGGGATTTCACCAGCTCCCAGTCGTATTTCAGAAGCAGGTGGAAGTAACCGCCGTCCCACTTGGTCGGGTGCGTCGTCCAGGCGCCTTCCAAGCCGCTGGTCACCGCGTCGCGGCCGACCGAGCGGGCGGCGTGGATGTTCCAGCCAAGGCCCGCCTCTTCCAGCGCAGCCCCCTCCGGCTCCGGGCCGATCAGCGCGGCATTGCCGTTGCCATGCGCTTTGCCGACTGTGTGGCCGCCTGCGGTCAGGGCCACAGTCTCTTCATCGTCCATGGCCATGCGGGCGAAGGTTTCGCGCACGTCCTTGGCGGTCTGCAGCGGGTCAGGCTGGCCATTCACCCCTTGCGGGTTCACGTAGATCAGCCCCATCACCACCGCCGAGAGCGGGTTTTCCAGCGACTGCCGGTCCTCCTTGTTCGGATAGCGCTGGTCGGTCAGCCATTCCTTTTCCGACCCCCACCAGGTGTCCTTTTCGGGGTGCCAGATATCCTCGCGCCCGAAGCCGAAGCCGAAGGTTTTCAGGCCCATGGATTCGTAGGCTACCGTTCCGGCCAGCACCATCAGGTCGGCCCAGGACAGCCGGTTGCCGTATTTCTTCTTGATCGGCCAGAGAAGGCGTCGTGCCTTGTCGAGGTTCGCGTTGTCCGGCCAGCTGTTCAGCGGCGCAAAGCGGTGGTTACCGGTGCCAGCACCACCCCGGCCATCGGCCATGCGGTAGGTCCCCGCAGCGTGCCACGACATGCGGATGAAAAGCCCGCCGTAGTGGCCCCAGTCGGCGGGCCACCAGTCCTGGCTTTCCGTCATCAGCGCGATCATGTCGCGCTTCAGAGCCTCGAAGTCCAGCTTCTGGACTTCCTTCCCATACTCGAACCCGGTCAGCGGGTTCACCTTGGTGTCGTGCTGGTGCAGAATGTCGAGGTTCAGCGTCTTCGGCCACCAGTCCATCACCGTGGTCTCGGTCGTGGTGATTGCGCCGTGCATCACCGGGCACTTTCCGCTGCGTCCAACGTCATTGCCGTCCATCTCGCTCTCCTCGTTGGCTGAATTTGGGTGCCGAAAACGCCGCAAACCCGCCCTGGCAGGCTGGGGAAGCGACTCGCCGGTCTTGGTCATGAACTATCGCTAGCACCTCGTGGTGATAATAGGAATTTTCATTTTCCAATCACGGCGATATGAAAAACATATGACGCTGATCACCATGAAACACCTGCGCTATTTCGACGCGCTGGCAAGGCACCGCCATTTCGGGCGTGCGGCCGAGGCTTCGGCGATCTCGCAGCCCGCCCTGTCGCTGCAGGTGAAAGAGCTGGAAGATATCCTTGGGGCGCGGCTTGTCGAGCGGGGGCCGCGGCAGATCAGGCTGACCGCCCTGGGCGAGGAGTTTGTCCTGCGCGCCCGTGAAGTGCTGCGCGCCGTGGATGAGCTTGGCGCACTCGCGCGGGCTTCGACCGGGCCGTTGTCCGGTCGGTTGCGGCTGGGGATCATCCCCACCGTCGCGCCCTATCTGCTCCCGCGGCTGATGCAGCTTCTCTTAGGTCAGTTTCCCGATCTCGACCTTCACCCCAAGGAAGCGATCACGCCGAAACTGGTCCGTGATCTTGCCGAGGGCAGGCTGGACCTGGCGCTTGTCGCCCTGCCGATGTCCGAACCGTCATTGGTCGAAGTTCCTTTGTTCGAAGAAGAATTCCTTCTGGTCCGCAGCGAGATCGACGCCGATCTGCCGCTTCCGGATATCCGGGACCTTCCTGAAATGCCGCTGCTCCTTCTGGAGGAAGGGCATTGCTTCCGCGACCAGGCGATTGCCTTCTGCAAGCTGCCCCGGAACTTTTCGGGCGAGATCATGGAGGGTTCGTCGCTTTCCACCTTGGTGCAGATGGTCGGCGCGGGGCTCGGGGTGACCTTGATCCCGGAAATGGCAGCAGCGGTCGAGGGCCGGTCGGCCCCGGTGGTGCTCCACCGACTGCCAGAGCCGCGCCCAAGCAGGACCATCGGCCTTGTATGGCGGCGAAGCAATCCGCTGTCCGACCGCTACGGCGAACTGGCGGAAGGTTTGCGGGCGGGGCTTTCCTGAGCGGTCCCTCCTCGTTCGACTTCGTCTCCTCGTCGGAGGCAGCCCGCGAAGAGTGACGAAGTCATCGATGAGCAGCCCCCTTACGCCCCCCAGGTCCGCTCCAGCACGCGCAGCCAGTTGCCGTGGGCGATCTTCGCGATCAGTGCCTCGCCAAGGCCCATGTCACGCATGGTCTCAACCAGAACCGGTAGGCCGTCCACCCCGCCGATGTCCTTTGGCGTGGTAGCACCGTCGTAGTCCGAACCGATGCCGACATGATCTTCGCCCGCCGTCTTCAGCATGTGCTCGATGTGGCGCTTCACCGGGTCGAGGGTCATCTCGGGGCTTTCCCGGCCGTCGGGGCGCAGAAAACAGGTGGCAAGGTTCAGTCCGGCGATCCCGCCCGTCTCGGCAATCGCCTGCAACTGCCGGTCCGTCAGGTTGCGGCTGGAGGGGGTGATCGCATGGGCGTTCGAGTGGGTCGCGACCAGCGGCGCATCCGACAATTTTGCCACCTCCCAGAATCCCGCTTCGTTCAGGTGGCTAAGGTCGATCATGACCCGCAGCCGGTTGCATTCCCGCACCAGATCGCGGCCAGCGGGTGTAAGGCCCGGACCGGTATCGGGGGACGAGGGAAAACGGAACGGCACGCCATGGCCGAAAACCGTAGGGCGGCTCCAGACCGGCCCGAGGGATCGCAGACCCATGGCATGGAAGAGGTGGAGCGCGTCCAGGTCGGGGCCGATCGGCTCGGCGCCTTCAAAATGCAGGACGCCGGCGATCACGCCCTCGGCCATGGCCGCGCGGATCTCGCCCGCCGTCCGGCACCAGCGGAAGCGGCCCCCGGATGCGCGTTCCATCCAGAGAAGATGGCCCAGCATCTCCACCGCGACGGGCTGGGCGGCGGTGTGGCTGATCAGCTCAGGCAGCGGCAAGTCGTAGGGCGGGTTGTCCATCCGCCGCTCCAGCGCATGCAGATCGCCAATGTCGGGCGAGGGGATGTAGACGGCGAAGAAGCCCCCCGCAAAGCCCGCCGCCTGCATGCGCGGCAGGTCGAGATGCCCGGCACCTTCGCCATGCAGCCAAAGCCTTTCGCGCCCCGCGCCTGCAGCGGCGATTTTCAGGACGATGTCGTTGTGGCCATCGAAGACGGCGACGCGTTCGGGCATGGCGGGATCCGGGTGTTGGGGCAAAGTCGCGCAACTCTTTCGCTTTTGCGACCGGCCTGCAAGGTGGGCGATCTGTCGCAACGCCGAATGATGCGCCTGCGGTTGACGGTGGCACCAAGTTGGGCCATGCCATGCCTATGTGGATCAAGGCCCTCATCAGCCTGCTTCGACCGGTGCTCTTCAGCCTGCTCACCGTCGCGCTGATTGCGACCGGGTACGGCCATCGCATGCCAACCCCGCAGGATCAGGCACTGGCCCTCGCGCTTGCAAACGGCGCGACGATTGCCGACTTCTGCGGCGATGAGGCCGGAGGTGGCGCAAAGGGCGGGCTGCACTGCCTTGCCTGCCAGATAGCGGCGACCGCCAACCTCCCTTCTGCCCAACCGACCGTGGTCGCTTTGGAGCTCGCGTTCCACGCCGCCGTCATCGCCCCGCGCGAAAGCCGGGCGCTGCAGCGCGTTCTTGACCCCGCAAACTCCCCCCAGGGTCCGCCCGTCGCCTGACCGGCGGCGCTGCAACCGCCCCAGCGGGGCCTTCCTGCCTGACGCCGCCTTCCCCCGTGTCCCCGCAGCCAATTCGGCTGCATCCATTCACGCGACCCGAAGGCAAACCCATGTCGACCGAAACCACATCCCGGAACCGGCTCTATCTCGCCGCCTGGCGCTGGCACTTCTACGCCGGGCTCTACACCATTCCGTTCCTTGTCATGCTGGCCGCAACCGGCCTCGCGATGCTCTGGATCGCCGTCATCTCTGGCGTCAGCGACGAACGGATGACGATCCCCCGTGGTGACCAGCCGCTTCTGGTCAGCGGCCTCGTCGCGACAGCCGAGGCGACCGTCCCCGGCAGCACGGCGACCCAGTACATCGCCCCCCTTTCGCCCGACCACGTCGCCACGGTCGTTGTCGCGCAAGGCGACGCAAGCACGGGCGTCACGCTGAACCCCTACACCGGCGAGGTCCTGTCCAGCTTTCTTTGGCGCGCAGGTTGGTACGACCTCATGAACGACATCCACGGCACGCTTCTGATCGGCGACACCGGCGACTGGCTGATCGAGGCGGCGGCGAGCCTTGGGCTATTGCTCACCATCACCGGCATCTACCTCCACTGGCCCCGGAACGGCGCGGGCTGGGGCAAGTCGCTGACCCTTCAGACCGCCGCCAAAGGCCGCGCGTTCTGGAAATCGCTCCATGGCGCGGTGGGTCTTTGGATCAGCCTTCTCCTGGTGGTCTTCCTGATTTCGGGCCTCAGCTGGGCCGGTCTCTGGGGCGAGAGGTTCGTGCAGGCCTGGTCCACCTTCCCGGCCGACAAATGGGACGCGGTGCCCCTTTCCGACGCAACCCACGCCAGCATGAATCATGGTGCCGCCAAGGAGGTGCCCTGGACCCTGGAACAGACGCCGCTCCCGGAATCAGGCTCGCTTGCCGGGACTGCCGCCGTCACGGGCCCGGTCACCATCGACAGTGTTGCCGACTTCGCCGGAACGCTTGGCTTCGACCGCCGCTATCAGCTGAACCTGCCCAACGGCGACACCGGCGTCTGGACGATCAGCCATGACAGCATGTCAAACGACGGCCCGAACCCCGCCGCAGACCGGACGATCCACATTGACCAATACACCGGCAATGTACTGGCCGATGTCCGCTATGCCGACTACAGCGCCTATGCCAAAGCCATGGCCTGGGGCATTGCCTTCCACGAAGGCGATCTCGGGCTTTGGAACGTCGCGCTCAACACCGCGTTCTGTCTGGGCGTGATCCTGATGGCCGTCTCCGGCCTTGTGCTTTGGTGGAAACGCCGCCCGGCTGGCAACCGTCTTGGCGCGCCGCCCCGACCCGCCGACATCCCCTACGCCAAAGGCGCCCTTCTGATTACGCTCGCCCTGTCGCTCGCCTTTCCGATGCTCGGCCTCACGCTTCTGGCCGTGATCGTGCTGGACCTCGTGATCCTATCCACCATTCCACCGTTGAAGCGGCTGGTCAGCTGATCCGCCCCCGTACTAAAACGTCTCACCCGAAAGGACCATTCCAATGAACCGCATCCTCGCCCTTGCCGCAGCCATTCTCCTGGCCTTGCCCGCAATGGCGCACGAAATCACCGTGGGCGATCTGCAGATCGTCCACCCCTACATTCCCCAGCCAGCAGTATCGGCCAAGACCGCCGGGGGCTACATGGCGATCGTCAACAACGGGACCGAGCCTGACCGGCTGATCGGCGTGGAAAGCGACTTCGCAGCAAAGTCCATCGTGCACGAAAGCAAGGTCGACGCCGGTGGCATGGGCACGATGGAGCATGTCGAGGCCATCGAAATCCCGCCGGGCCAGACGGTCAACCTCGAGCAAGGCGGCTATCACGTGATGTTCATGGGGCTGACTGGCCCGCTGACCAAGGGCGAGATGCGCAAGGCCGTGCTGATTTTCGAAAAGGCCGGGCGGGTTGAAATCGAGTTCGAGATCGATCCGCCGACGGGGCAGGGCGGCCATGACCACGACAGTCATTCAGGCGGCTGACCTGCCACCCTCATCCGACTGAAGCCATTGCGCGCTTCGGCCGTTTTGGCAGAGAGTGGGTCGTCGGACCATGAGGCCCATATGTCGTTGCCCCCAACTGAGAAACGCCCGGGCGAGGTCGCGCTGTCGTTCGACCCCGCCCGCACGGCCGATGACGCAAGGCTTCGCTTCATCGGGCGCCTGCGAAGCCCCTGGTCCCGCGGACATTGCCCGAAGAACCTGCGCGAGGCGCGGGAAGTCGGCGGCACCTTCCGGATCGAGATTGACGAGTCGTTCCGACCGGGGCTTGCCGGGCTGGCGGTCGGGCAGCCGGTGATCTTGCTCTACTGGACCGGTTCTTCGCGTCGCGACCTGATCGTGCAAAGCCCCGCGCATCGTGACGGCCCGACCGGCGTCTTTGCCTTGCGCTCGCCCGCCCGACCGAATCCGATTGCCGTCGGCGTGGTGCGCATCCTGGCCATTGATCCGGTCACGGGCGTCCTGACTGTGGATGCACTTGATGCCTTCGACGGCACGCCGCTTCTGGACATCAAGCCCTGGCTGACCTCGGTCGACGTGCCACCTGCCCAGGGGTGAGCGCGCGCCCGCGATTTACGCTTTCGGTTGGGTAGGCTACACCCGCGGGAACAGGGGCAGGGCGACCAGAGACATGCAAAGCTTTACGGCGGAACCGAAGCACGACACCTATGACGTCGTGATCATCGGCGGGGCGATCATGGGATCGTCGACTGCGTGGTGGCTGATGCAGGACAAGGGCTTCAGGGGCCGCGTCCTGGTGCTGGAGCGCGACCCGTCCTATGCGCAGGCCGGTACGACCCACACCAATTCCTGCATCCGCCAGCAGTTCTCGACCGAGCTCAACATCAGGATTTCCCAGTTCGGGGCGGAGTTCGTGCAGAACCTGCGCGGCTTCATGGGGAACGACGACCGGGTGCCGGAACTTCACATCCAGAACTTCGGTTACATGTACCTGGCCGCGGATGAGGGCTTTGCCGAGGTCCTGCGCCGGAACCAGAAGATTCAAGCGGCGGCTGGTGCCGAGACCCGGCTGATGACGCCCGATCAGATCAAGGCCGCCTATCCGTTCTACGAAGTGGACGATCTGGTCCTTGGCTCGATCAACACCCACGACGAGGGCTACTTCGACGGCTCGACCGTCTTCGACTGGTTCCGCCGCAAGGCGCGCGAGGCCGGGGTGGAGTATGTGGCGGACGAGGTGGTGGGGATGACCCTTTCCCCCGCAGCCGACCGGGTGGTCTCGGTCGATCTGCGGTCGGGCCGTAGGATCGCCTGCGGGGCGGTGGTGAATGCGTCGGGTCCGCGGGGCGCAAAGACCGCCGCAATGGCGGGGATCAGCCTGCCCATCGAACCCCGGAAACGCTACACTTGGGTGATCCAGGCCAGGCACCCGCTGGACCGGCCCTTGCCCCTGACCATCGACCCCTCGGGCATCCACATGCGAGAGATCGGCGGCGGAACCTACATGATCGGGGGGCACGGCGATCCGGACCCCGCGGTGGATTTCGACGATTTCGCGATGGATCCCGAGATCTGGCAGGACAAGATCTGGCCCGCCATCGCCACCCGCATCCCGGCCTTCGAGGCCGTCAAGGTGATCAGCGAGTGGACGGGGCACTACGACTACAACACGCTCGACCAGAATGCGATCACAGGCCCGCACCCGCAGGTCGGCAACTTCCTGCTTCTGAACGGTTTCTCGGGCCACGGGTTGCAGCAGGCCCCGGCAATGGGGCGGGGCACGGCAGAGTGGATCGTCCATGGCGGCTACCGCACGCTGGACCTGTCGGCATTCCACTACGACCGGATCGCCGCCGGGCAACCGATCGTAGAGGGTGCGATTATCTGATTTTTGTCAGTCGGTTGCGAGCAGCTCTGTCGGCGACTGGACAGAGATCATGTCCTTCGGGGCGAAGACGAAGACCAGCACCCCCAGATAGACCAGAAGAAACAGGGCAACGGCTGCGTAAGTCTTTTTCGGGCGGGTTCGCGAAGGCAGAACATGTGACATTCGGGCTCTCCTGACGTGGCAGCGACTCGGGTCCGATCACGGGACATTACCACCTTGACACATGGTGTGGCTCCCCAAGTTTTGCGACTCGGCGGAATTTCTTCCTGCGATTGAGCCGGATCAGCAAAAAACCGCCCGTCATCGGGCGGTTTCTGCAAGTGCGAACGAAATCTGTTCTGCTCTGCGGCGGCAGCCTCAGGCCCGCACGCCCGAGAAACGGTTCTGCCAGTCGGCGCGCTCCTCGTCGGTGATCTTGCGGAAGAGGTTTTCCGGCACACTGAAGCCGTGGCCCGCGGGAAGGGTCCGCATCGCATCCGAAATGTCATGCGGCCAGGTCCAGTCATCCGACCCCATGGCCTTCATCATGGTGGCCGAGGCGTCCGGGATGAACGGGGCGGACAGGATCGCATAGACGCGGATCAGGTTCAGCGCGAGACGGACGATGGCCTGCGCCTGCTCGGGGTCGGTCTTGACCACCGACCAGGGGGCGGCCGACTGCAGGTATTCGTTGCCGATGACCCAGATCGCCCGAAGCTCGGCCGCGGCCTTGCGGACCTCCATCGCCTGCATCAGCGCGGTGTAGTCCGCGACCCGCGCACCAAGATCGGCGATGAGGCCGGTCTCAAGCGCACCGAACTCCCCACCCCCAGGCACCGTATCGCCGAACTTCGAGACGGCGAATTTGGTGACCCGGCTCACAAGATTGCCCAATACATCCGCCAGGTCCTTGTTCACCGAGGTCTGGAAATTCTCCCAGGTGAATTCGCTGTCTGAACTCTCGGGGGCGTGCGACAGAAGCCACCAGCGCCAGTAGTCGGCCGGCAGGATCGACAGCGCCTGGTCCATGAAGACGCCGCGCCCCTGCGACGTGGAAAACTGGCCGCCGTCATAGTTGAGGTAGTTGAAGGACTTCAGATAATCGACAAGCTTCCATGGCTCGCCCGACCCCAGGATCGTGGCGGGGAAGGAAAGCGTGTGGAAGGGCACGTTGTCCTTGCCCATGAATTGCACATATCGAACATCATTGGCACCTTTGTCGGTCCGCCACCAGCGCTCCCATGCACTATCCTCATATCCGTTGGCATCGGCCCACTCGGCGGTGGCGGCGATGTATTCGATGGGCGCATCGAACCAGACGTAGAAGACCTTGCCCTCCATCCCCGGCCAGGTCTGGTCGCCCTTCTTCACCGGAATGCCCCAGTGCAGGTCGCGGGTGATGCCCCGGTCCTGCAGCCCGTCGCCGTCGTTCAACCATTTCTTGGCGATCGACGTGGTCAGGATCGGCCATTCGGTCTTGCTGTCGATCCAGGCCTCCAGCTTGTCCCGCAAAGCGCGCTGCTTGAGGTAAAGGTGCTTGGTTTCCCGCACCTCAAGGTTCGTCGAGCCACTTATCGACGAGCGGGGGTTGATCAGGTCGGTCGGGTCAAGCTGCTTGGTGCAGTTCTCGCACTGATCGCCCCGCGCCGCCTCATAACCGCAGTTCGGGCAGGTCCCGGTGATGTAGCGATCCGGCAGGAAGCGGCCGTCGTCGATGGAATAGACCTGCTTTTCGCTGACCTCGGCAATCAGGCCGTTCTCGTCCAGTTTCCCGGCGAAATGCTGAGTCAGGCGGTGGTTCCGCTGGCTGGAGGACCGTCCGAAATGGTCGAACGACAGGCGGAACCCAGCGGCAAGGTCTTTCTGCACCTGATGCATCTCGGCGCAGTACTCCTCGACCGGCTTCCCGGCCTTGGCGGCGGCAAGCTCGGCGGGTGTCCCGTGCTCGTCGGTGGCGCAGATGAACATCACCTCATGCCCCATCGCACGGTTGAAGCGGGCGAAGAGGTCGGCGGGCAGCTGCGAGCCCACCAGGTTGCCCAGGTGCTTGATACCGTTGATGTAGGGAATGGCGGAGGTGATCAGAATCCGTGCCATGCGCGTGCCTTGAACAGTAAATCAGCGCTTCCTTAACCCATGCTTTTGCAAAGGGCCAGCGGCAGGGACATCAACGAATTTTCGTCGAAAATTCGATATGGCGTTCAGGCCCGGCCGCGGAGCATCCTGGTCAACGTGCCATCTCCCCCCATCTCGCGCCGCAACGCTGCAAGGATGTGCACAATGACCATCCCGAGCAGCGTCTTGGCAAAGATCTCGTGCAGGATGAACCAGACGAATTCGGCCCTTTCACTGGGCTGAACCAGCGGCGGTACGACGAAGGTCTCGGCGAAAACCGTGTCGATCCCGCTGGCCGAAGACCCGGCCCAGCCGCTGATCGGGACGGCGATCATCAGGCCGTAAAGCGTCCAGTGCCAGGTTTTGACGAACAGCCGCATCCGCCCCGGCGGGCCGATCGGGGCGGGTGGGCGAGAGGCGAGATGCCAAAGGATGCGAAGGACGACCAGCGCCAGAAGCGTGAGGCCCAGCGTCTTGTGCAGCCCGTAAAGCCAGAGGTTCGACAGGCCCGGCTCCATCGACGAAATCCGTAGGCCAAGAGCCAGCATGACCAGGATCAGGATCGCCATGACCCAGTGCATCACCCGGGTGACAAGGCCGAACTCGTCTGGTCCGTTGCGCAGCGCCATCTTCAGCCTTTTGCGTTGATCCGGGCGGTGATGATGATCCGCACCTCGTCGCCGACCATATCAGACCAGCCGGTCGCGCCAAAATCGCTGCGGTTGACTCGGCCGGTCATCTGGACGGTCAGCTGGCTGAAGTCGTTCGCGTCGCTCCCGCTTGGCCGCGAAATGCGGGCCTTGAGGGTCACGCGCTTCGTCACGCCACGGATCGTGAGGTTCCCCGTGATATCCGCCCCTTCGCCCGCGCGCTTGACCGAGGTGCTCTCGAAGGTCATCCGGGGATGTTCCGCGGCGTTCAGAACCTTCGGCCCCTTCAGGGCCTGCGCGGCGAAAGGAAAACTGGCCTTCGCGCCGCTGACGTCCAGCACGACGTCAACGGTGCAGTTTTTCACGTTGTCGAAATCGAGGCGAAGGTCCGCCACCTCCAGCGGGATCGATCCGGTGATCAGGTCGGGGCCGAAATCGGTCTCGAAGGCCACGGTCGAAGCCGACGGGTCAAGCTGATAGTCTATTGCGGCAGCCTGGGCCGCCGGACCTGCCGCCAGCGCGGCAAGCAGGGCAAGGATGATGGGTCGGGGCATGGCATGGCCTTTCGGTTGAAACCTATCTGGACAGGGACGGTTCACGAAAGCAACCGCCTTGGCGAACCCTCCAGCTGCTGTCTTTCCAACGCCTGACATCGACGGTTTATTCACGGCCTTCGTCGTTTTGTTTCGGCCAGCCCCTGGCTCAGCTCGATTCGCCTGATGTGGTTAACGGCCCAAAACCAAGACGTGCGTAGAGACGGAAGGAAGACAAAAGGAAGATCATTAGCCCGTTCGAAAAGTGCAAGGATTAATCAAGCGTTCTCAAGCACTTGAGGGGTGTTGCGGCGTCGCTGTCGTGTCCCCCGCACAATATGTGGTTCATCTTTCATAAACCTCGCTGAACGCGCCCGAAAGAAGTGTCGGCTTCACCCTTGGCGTACCGGGCGTTCCGGCCTAGCCTGCTGCAAAGCACCGGAGGCGAGATGAAGACCCTGACCCTCGGCAAGACCGGCCTGACCGTTTCCGAAATCTGCCTTGGAACGATGACCTGGGGCACTCAGAACACAGAAGACGAAGGCCACGCCCAGGCGGATATGGCCGTCGACGAGGGCGTGACCTTCTGGGATACCGCCGAGATGTACCCGACCAATCCCGTGCGGGCGGAAACGGTTGGAAACACTGAGAAAATCATCGGCAACTGGCTCGCCAGCCGCGGTGGACGCGACCGGCTCCAGATCGCGACCAAGGTCGCTGGGAAAGGGCAGATCATCCGGCCCGGAGAGCCAGTTACCGGCAAGACGATGCGTGCGGCGCTGGAAGGCAGCCTGCGGCGGTTGCAGACGGATTACGTCGACCTTTACCAGATCCATTGGCCCAACCGGGGCAGCTATCACTTCCGCCAGGCCTGGCGCTACGCCCCAACGGGGACCGACAAGGCCGCCGAGACGGCGCACATGACGGACGTGTTGACCACCGCGCAAGCGCTTATGAAAGAAGGAAAAATCCGGGCGATCGGGTTGTCGAACGAAAGCGTCTGGGGTGCCGCTCGCTGGCTGCACCTGGCCGATACGATGGGCCTACCGCGCATGGGGACGGTGCAGAACGAATACAGCCTCCTCTGCCGTCAGTTCGATACCGACTGGGCCGAGTTCAGCCTGATCGAGGACATGCCGCTACTCGCGTTTTCCCCGCTTGCCGTTGGCCTTCTGTCCGGGAAGTACGCCGGCGACGTGACGCCCGAAGGCACCCGGCGGGTGCACACACCCGATCTGGGCGGGCGGATCACGCCGCAGGTTTTCCCCGCGGTCGCGGCTTATCTGGGCATCGCCGCGCGGCACGGGCTTGACCCCTGCCAGATGGCCATCGCCTTTTGCAGAGGCCGCCCGTTCCGCACCATCCCGATCATCGGCGCGACAACGCTGGACCAGCTTCGTACCAATATTGGTGCTGCGTCGGTCACGCTGTCACAAGATGTGCTGGACGATATAGCGGAAACCCACCGGGTCTTCCCCGCGCCCTACTGACGGGACTTGCGGCGGGGGGCGGATCAAGGCACTTGTTGGCGCGAACCGGAGTGCCCGATGCGCCGTCCAATCCGTCTTGCCGTTCTCGTCTGTTTCGCGGGTCTTCTTGGGGCCTGCCAGCTTGCCCCGCAGGGCAACCGACCGGGCCAGTCGGAAGACGGCGTCACGCCAAATGCCGTAACCGGGGGCGAGATCGAGGTTACGGCGCTGGACGCCCCTCCGGACGACGCCGCGGCGGCTCCGACGAGCCCCGCCGCGAAGCCCGCCGGTACCGACACCGCCGCGCCACAGGCCGCCCCGACAGCACCCGGCGCAGAGGCAGAGCCAGCCGTTGCAGAAGCGGAACCCGCGCCCGCACCGGAGGCTGAAGTCGAGGAAGTTCCGGCGGTTGTGAAGTCGGAACTGCAGCTCGCCTGCGAAAAGAAGAAGGGCAAATGGGCAAAGGTCGGAAAGGCAAACTCGCGCGCCTGCGTCTTCACAACGCGCGACTCGGGCAAGCGCTGCGAGCGGGAAAGCCAGTGCGAAGGCGTTTGCCTTGCCCGATCCGGCACCTGCTCACCGATCAAGCCGCTTTATGGATGCAATGAAATTCTTCAGGACGATGGCCGACGGGTGACCCTGTGCCTCGAATAGCCCTGCTTGCGCTTCTGACCCTTGCGGCCTGTGCGGCCGTGCCCTCAAAGACGGCGGTTTTCCGGGAATCGGGAGCAGAAATCTGGTCGGCCGCTGCTTTCCAGCCGATGGAGATCGCTGGGAAATGGCGGCAGGCGGCGGCGTTCCAGTCTTCCGATGGCTCCTGCTCCTCTGGTCAGGTCGAGTTTCAGCCAGCGAATGGCGGCCTGCAGGTGGCGGGCACGCTTTGCCTCGACGGCGTTGCACAAAACGTCTCCGGACTTGCCACCGCCGCCGGTCCGGGGCGCCTGCGGGTCAACGGGCAGGAGGATTGGTGGATCCTCTGGGTCGACAGCGGCTACCGGACGCTGGCCATCGGGACGCCCTCGGGCGGGTTCGGTTTTGTCCTGGACCGGGGGGCGATCCCCGCGGACAGGCTGGCAGCGGTGCGGGAGATCTTCGACTTCAACGGTTACGCGACCGGTGCGCTGCGCGCGTTCTAACGCACCCGGTCGCACAGCCCTTGAAGATGCCCGACCATGTCGCGCGCGCCGATCTCTGCCTCGCGGACTAGAAAATCGAAATGCTGGGTGATGGTCTCGACCCGCGCAGTGTCGCGGAAGGCCAGGTAGTGGCGCCCGAGGTAGATCACCGCCAGCAGCGGGCCAAAGATCGTAACCGGGGCCGAGAACAGTTTGCGCGCGTCGAAGAGGCAAAGCCTGAGCGAGGGGTAGAGCTGTTCGCAAAGCACGATGAGATGGCGAAGCTGGGCGAGGCGGGTCTCGGCCGAAAGCCCTTCGTAGTAGCCGCCAGCCGTGGCGAAGGCGGCAAGTTCATGCATCGGCAGCGCGATTTCGTAGTCCGACCCGGCCGCACGCATCCATTTCAGCCGGTCCTCGAAAGCCCCGATCGCCTGTTCGGAGGTCCGCCCAAGCTGCGGCTCGTATTCCCATTCCACCACCGCCCTCGTCTTCAGCATATCCGGCAAAGTCGCGGGGACATGCCGGATCTTGTAACCCGCCGCTTCCTGATGCCAGGCGAAGATGCGTTCGTCGATCAGGGCGCGGGGGGCTTCGGTCAGCGACAATGACGCGGCCAGAAGATCGGCAATCGGCTCTGGCCGTCCCGACAGGCCCAGAAGCCAGTCTGCGCTGATCCCCAAGGCCCGCGCGCAGTCCGCGGCAAGCTGTGCATTCGGTAGCCGCGTCCCGGGCTGCAGCAGCGCCGAGATCGTCGATCGGTCAACCCCGGCCTGCCGCGCGAGTTCGGCCTGGCTGACCTTCCGGCTGGCCATCGCTTCGGCCAGACGGGCGCGGAACACCGGCGCGCGGTCGCGTTTGTCGATTTTATCCATCACTTGTCGCTTTTACAGAACCAGAGCGGGATTAAGTTTACAATATCCCGAATTCACGGCAGATGCCGGTTTTGATACCGTCACATAGAAGTTACCTTATCGGGCATCACCTTGCAGACCGAAACCCGGGCCATCGAATGGCCGACGCTGATCGTCTTCATCGGAACCTACGCGCTTTGGGCGCTGGCGACCACCGTCCTCTGGACCGTCTCTCCCATCCTTGCCATCGTTGTCGCTGCGCTTGCCATCGGGCAGTACTCCTCGCTTACCCATGAGGTCCTGCACGGCCACCCTCTGACGTCGCAGTGGTGGTCAGAGGCGCTGGTCTTCCCCGGCCTCACGGTCTACGTGCCCTATCTGCGGTTCAAGGACCTGCATCTTCAGCACCACTACGACCCAACGCTGACCGACCCCTACGACGACCCGGAGTCGAATTACCTGGACCCCGCGATCTGGGAGAAGTTCTCAACGCCCATGAAAGCCGTCTTGCGGTTCAACAATACACTGCTCGGACGGATGCTTGTCGGGCCCGCGATCTCTGCCTGGGCACTTCTGAAGGGCGACGTCATTGCCATCCGCAGGGGCGACCGGCGTGTAGCGCTGGCGTGGGCACTGCATCTTCCGGGTGTGGCGCTGGTTCTGCTTTGGTTGCTGACGGTCGGCTCAATGCCCGTCTGGGCCTACCTGATTGCCGCCTATCTGGGGTGGAGCCTTCTGAAGATCCGCACCTATCTTGAGCACCGTGCGCACGAAACGGCGCGGGCGCGGACCGTGATCATCGAAAGCCGGGGGCCGTTGTCTTTTCTGTTCCTGAACAACAACTTCCATTCCGTGCACCACATGCACCCGACCATCCCCTGGTACAAGCTTCCAGCGTTGTATTTCTCGCGGCGGGATCAGTACCAGGCGCGGAACGAGGCTTACGTCTATCGCAACTATACGGAAATCTTCCGCCAGTACCTCTTCAAGGCGAAGGACCCGGTGCCGCATCCGACATGGCCGGTGCAGAAGACGCCTGCCGAGTAGCGCCGTTCGGTCGAACCTAAGGCCGTTGACGCATCAGACGATCCGGCGGAATTGCGGGGTCGAGGTCGAGTTGTCGAAGAACGGCACGCCGGGCTGGTCCCCGCCCGCCACCAATGCTGCGACTTCGGCCAGAACGACCTCGGTTATGAAGGGCAGGTCCAGCGCGCGCGCGTCGGGCAAGGACAGCCAGCGCAGGTGCTGAAGCTCGCCCGAAGCGGCGGCAAAATCCTCGGCATCGCCGGTAAGCCGGGTGGCATCGCCCAGCAGGAAACGCGCATCGAAGCGGCGGGTCTTGCCGGGCGGTGTAATCGCGCGGAACATGAAGCGAAGCGCCGGGCTGTCCGCCGGGGCAAGCTTCAGGCCGGTTTCTTCGGTCAACTCCCGCAGGGCCGCGGCGACCAGAACGTCCGGCTTGGGTGCGCCCGCTGGGACCAACTCGCCCAAACGCCGGCTGCAGTCTGTTGCCAGGTAGCCCGCCTGGGCGTTCAGATGGTCGGCAGGATCGACGCCGCCGCCGGGGAAGACGAACTTCGATGGCATGAACACCGCGCCGGCGCCGCGCTGGCCCATCAGGACTTCGGCGCCGACCGGGCCATCCCGCCACAGGACGACCGTGGCCGCCGGGCGGATCGGTTCATCCATGCGGGGCAGGTCCGAAACCATGCATCCGCTTGGCCCATTGGAACGCAACGAGCGCCCCCTTGAGCCTGGGGAGGAGATAGAGCGAGAGCGCTGCGGTGCCGACACTGAAACCCACCGCCATCACTAGGGGTTCGGGCCGGAACGTGGTGTAGGTGTAAAGGAGGATCGGCGCCATAAGATGCCCGACGATCAGGATGGTAAGATAGGCCGGTCCGTCGTCCGCGCGCTGATGGTGCAGTTCCTCACCGCAGGCCGGGCAGGCATCGCGCACTTTCAGATAGCTCTGCAGCATCCGCCCGGCACCGCAGTTGGGGCAACGCCGCCGCCAGCCGCGCAGGAGGGCGGGCTTGACCGGGCGATCCTCGGGGTCATGGGTCAGGCTTTTGGGGCTCTCTGCAATGCTCATCGCGATGGTCCTGACGTCTGGCCCCACGTCGTGTCGGGGGTCCGTGCGGACCATACTCGGGTCCTGGGCGGCTTCACAGGGGAAACACCGCAGTGTGAAGAGATGTCGCAAGATCGCCAGACGGAAACCCGCAGCCTCGGCGTGAGACAGGGCAGATGGGTCGAATAAGCGGCCCCGATACAGGAGAAGATGATGTCTGCAATAATGAAGACCGCCGTGGTTGCCCTAGCGCTGTCGGGCGCTGTGTTCGCGTCAGTGGCGTTGGCGGAAAAAGGCCCCGGCGGCTCCGGCGGCCGTGGTGCGATGCTTCTTGAGCAGTTCGACGCTATGGACACGGACAAGGACGGGAAGCTCAGCCTGGCCGAGCTTGAGGCCCATCGGAAGGCCGAGTTTACCGCAGCCGACACCAACGGCGATGGTGCACTAAGCGCCGAGGAGCTCGCTGCCCGCCAGTTGGCCAAGTTTAGCGAGACGCTCGCCGACCGCACGGCCCGGATGATCGACAACATGGACAATGACGGCAACGGCACCATCAGCGAAGACGAGATCGGGGAAGGCCCCGGCGAGCGCAACTTTGCGCGGCTCGATACCGACAACGACGGCGCAATCTCGAAGGAAGAGGCCGAAGCTGCACTGAACAAGGGCCGGAAGCGCGGTCAACGCGGCGAAGACGGCAACAACTGATCCTTTGCCCGGAAGGCGCGCAGGCGTTAGACCAATTGCAGGATGAAGATGGCCTTCGATGCTGGCGATGAACCCTCGGATGAGGCGCTGATGGTGCTCTATGCCAATGGAGACCGGCATGCGGCGCTGGCCTTGACCCAGCGCGTCACGCCCCGTGTGCTGGCCTATGCTTCGCGGCTTCTGTCGGGCGACCGGGCCGAGGCCGAAGACGTGGCGCAGGAGACCATGCTCCGGCTCTGGCGCATCGCGCCCGAGTGGCGACAAGGCGAGACGAAGGTGACGACCTGGGCCTACCGGGTCGCCACCAATCTTTGCATCGACCGCCAGCGCGCGAAGGCCAGGAAACGCCAGCTTGCGCTGGACGACGCGCCCGAGGTGGCGGATGGCGGGCCAGGGGCCGAGGGGCGGCTGCAGGACGCAGACCGGATGGCCGCGCTGGGGGCCGCGCTGGCCACGCTTCCTGACCGGCAGCGGCAGGCGGTGGTGCTGCGGCACCTGGAAGGGATGACGAACCCCGAGATTGCGACGATCATGGAGATCGGGGTCGAAGCGGTGGAAAGCCTGATCGCACGCGGCAAACGCGCGCTGGCGGCACGTCTTGCGGGCCGGAAAGAGGCCCTGGGCTATGAGGATGACCGGGATGAAGGATGACGATCTTGACCGCCTGCTGGCGGCGGCCGCGAGGGAGGCTCCAACGCCCTCTCCGGCGCTGATGGACCGGGTGCTCGCCGACGCGATTGCCTTGCAGCCGCAGGCTTCCGCGCCGCGCCCTGCATCGGTTTCACCAAAGGCTGGCGTGATCGCACGTCTTGCGGCGGCCTTCGGGGGGCCGCCCGCCCTTGCCGGGCTTTGCTCGGCGGCGATCCTTGGGGTGGCGGTGGGCTATCTCAGCCCGACAACGTTTGACTACCTGACGGGGACGACGGCCGACACGGCCGAGTTCTTTCCTGCAGAAGACTTCCTGACGACCGAAGGCTGATAGAATGACCGAAAACCCCGCACCGCCGCCGACAGCCCCAGTCCCGCCAGCGCCCGCCTCACGAGGGCTGAAGATCGCGTTCGCGCTTTCTTTAGCGCTGAACCTTGCCGTCGCGGGGCTTGCCGTTGGCGCCTGGCTGAGCGTGGGACCGCAGCGCGGCATGCCGCGCGACCTGTCCTTTGGTCCGTTCAGCGCCGCCTTCAGTGATGAGGACCGCCGCGCCCTGCGCCGGGGGCTTGCAGAACACGCGGGCGAGTTCCGCCAAGACCGCGAGGCGGCGAGGGCTGAATTCGAGACGCTCGTTGCCACGCTGCGGGCCGAACCGTTTGATGCCGAGGCGGCGAAGACGGCCCTTGCAACGATCGAAGCCCGCTATGCCGAGCGGCTGACACTTGGCCGCAGCCTGATCGAAGCCCGCATCCTGGAGATGTCGCCCGCCGATCGCGCGGCCTTTGCCGACCGGCTGGAGAACGGCATGCAGCGCAAGGGCGGGAAGGACTAGGATCAGAGCAAACGCTGCGGGTAGGGACCATCGGTCTCATGTGCCGCCAATCCCGGGGCAAAAGCCGACTATGCCGCGTGCAGACGGCCTTTACGCCGCATTCATCCGGTAGGTCACCTGGTTCCGGCCCGCGCCCTTTGATGCCAGAAGCGCGAGGTCGGCCTGCTTCACGATTCCGTCGTTCTCGGTCGTCGCTTCACCGGCAGGCCCGGACACCGCAACCCCGATCGAGACGGTGACCCGAAGCAGCTCGCCCGACGGAAGCCTGATCGGCTGGATGTCCATCGACTGACAGATCCGTTCCGCCACCCGGCGTGCAACGGCAATGTCGCTTCTGGGCAGGATCGCCAGAAACTCTTCGCCCCCGATCCGCGCCAGCACATCGCTTTCCCGAAGGTTTGCCGTCAGCCGCCGAGCGACTTCGATCAACACCTGGTCGCCTGCCGCATGGCCATAGTGGTCGTTCACCTGCTTGAACCGGTCGAGGTCCATCACCATCACGGCGAACTGAGTGCCGTCGTCGTGCGACCGTTTGGCCACTGCGGTCAGTTGCGGGGCGGCATAGCGGCGGTTGTAAAGCCCCGTCAGCGGATCGAGCATCGCCAGACGCAGGCCATCCTGCATCCGCGCGCGCCGCCGGTCGCCGTGCCGCTTGCGCCGAAGAAGGCCGCGGGTCCGCAGAGCCAGCTCTTCGACTGTCACGTAGCGCGCGACGGCGTCATCCGCCCCCAGATCAAAGGCCATGGCCGCGTCGTCCCCTTCGCCCGCAGGCCCGACTACGCAGACTGCGGCATGGCGTGTCGCCTGGTGGCTTTTCAGTTCGGACAACAGCCGCAGCGTGCCGGCGGGGTTCCCGCCATCATCGTGGACGATGAAGACCTCAGGAAGATTGCAGCTGTTATTCTCGGCTGAAATCTCGGCCAACGCGTCCCGGCGCGAAAGGACGACCAGGCGGTCGCGCAGCTGACCGGCCAACGCATCCCGCAGAGAGTTGGCGGGTGTGGACTTTACCGAAACCACTGCAATGGTCCCCTGGGGCTCGAACGGGGCGGGGGGGTCGGCAAGGCCGGCCATCGCCAGCTCTCCAGATGCGGGGAATTCGATCTCGGCCTTTACGCGCAAGAGGTTGCGGAGCCTGGCAAGCAGCACGCGTTCGTTCGCGGGGCGGTTCATCACATCGTCGGCCCCGGCTGCGAAGGCGGCCAGGCGTTCACTGCTTTCCCCCGTCGCGGTCAGCGCAATCACCGGAATCTCGCGCGTGGCCGGGTCGCTGCGCAGGTCCCGCAGGACATCAAGGCCCGGTCTGTCCGGCAATCCCAGATCAAGAAGCACCAGATCCGGCCTCGCTTCCCGCGCCACCGACAGGCAGGTTGCGCCATCCGTGGCAAGCAGCGGTTCATAGAAGGCTGCGGCAAGCCTTGCCTGCTGGACGATCCGGTTCGCCGCCACGTCGTCAACGATGAGGATCCGTGCGCTCATCTTCCGGTGCCGTTTACCTATTCCGCCGTATGTCGTGTAGTCTGGCGCCGAGAAGGTTAAGAAATCCTTTCTGTTTGCTTCGCAGTAATCATATTTCTGCAAGTGGGTGTGGGCGCATCGGGAGTGTCGCAGAATGCAACAGGATGCGGCACAAGTGCTGGCACTGCAGGCTTTGGCCTGGATTGCCTCGGAAGACGAGGTTTTCCCTGCCTTCCTTGGCGCAACCGGGGCAAGCCTTTCGGATTTGCGCGGAAGGGCCTCGGACCCGGACTTCCTTGCCGCGGTTCTCGACTTCCTTCTGATGGATGACCGATGGGTGGTTGCTTTCTGCGACCACCATGGTCATCCCTACACCGCGCCTCAGCTGGCACGCGCGGCACTGCCGGGTGGCGCGATGACGAACTGGACATGATGCAAGGACCGGACCGCCAATGATCGATGGCCTTCTCTTCGACAAGGACGGAACGCTCTTCGATTTCCGTCTCAGCTGGGGTCGCTGGGCGGCGGGGTTCCTGACGCGGATCGCCGAGGACTCATCCCACGCTGACCGGCTTGGCCGGGCCATCGGCTTCGATCTCGAAACAGGCTCGTTTTCTCCGGACAGTCCGGTGATTGCGGCCACCGCCGCCGACATCGCTGCAGCCTTGGCACCAGAATTGCCGGGGGTGACCGTCGCCGAGCTGACCGAGCGGATCGATGACAGCGCGGGCCACGCGCCGATGACCGAGGTTGTGCCGCTCCGGTCGCTCTTGTCTGGCCTGCGCGCGCGGGGGCGGCGGCGGGGGGTGGCGACGAACGACTCAGAGGCCCCCGCGCGGCAGCACCTTGCGACCCATGGGA
>NZ_JBOFBI010000166.1:0-6631 GCF_051645465.1 Tabrizicola sp.
TGCCTTCAACTGGTCTGCGGTCGAGGCCGAGGGAGACGGGCATGATATGGCGATCGCGTGAGCCGCGCTATGACGTGGCCTCTGGGATAAGCCAGGGGGCACGGGACTATCAGGAAGACGCGATCACGGCGGATTTCCCGGTCGGGGCCGAGGCGGGCTTTGTCGTCCTGGCCGACGGGATGGGGGGTCATGCGGCGGGTGATGTCGCCAGCAAGATCGTTCTGACCGAGGTTTTCAGCGAGCTGAAGTTCCACTTTGCCGATGTCGCAGCGTTCGAGGCGAAGGCGCCCGAGATCCTGCGCAACGTGGCCGATCTGGCGAACGAGACCTTGCGCCAGCACACCCGCAGCCACCCCGAGACCGAGGGGATGGGGGCGACGCTGGTCGTGCCCGCGCTGGTGGAGAACCGGCTTTACTGGATCTCGGTGGGCGATTCGCCGTTGTTCCTGTTCCGGTCGGGCAAGCTGAGCCAGCTGAACGAGGACCATTCGATGGCGCCGCAGATCGACTTCATGGTGAAGTCGGGGCTGATGGACCCTGAGATCGGGGCGAACCATCCGGACCGCAACTGCCTGATCTCGGTGCTGATGGGGACGCGGATCCCGAAGATCGACTGCCCGGTGAAGCCCTTGGAGCTGCGGGCAGGCGACATCGTGGTCTGTTCCTCGGACGGGCTGCAGTTCCTGACCAACGCGCAGATCGAGCGTGTGCTGCAGCGCTACCGCAAGACCCGCTCGACCGAGATCGCGGAACGGCTTCTGGACGAGCTCGGCAAGCTTGGCGATCCCGACCAGGACAACATCAGCTTCACCATCATCAAGGTCAACGATGCGTCCGTGCGGGATAAGACCGATGATAAGCCAAGACGCTCTGCCGTCGTCCAAAGGCCGAAACGACTGACGACCGTCGCGCCCGAGCATCTGCTGATCCCCCTGCCAAAGCCGACCACGCCAGAGGCCGCAGAGACCCCCGAGACCGATAGCGCCGCTCCGCCCGCTCCGCTGGTTCTTTCGGCAGACCAGGCGCCAGAGCCCGCGGCCGAAACTCCGGAACCGGTGCAGGAGCCGGAACCGGAGCCGGCTGAAGAGGGGCGGACGGTGGTGCCCCGGCGGTTTGCCGCGCTGGGCTAGCGCGGCCCTGCTCGCGTCAGCTGTCCCGCGCCTTCAGGCGCGGAACATTGTCATGATCTGCTCCGAAGGTTTCTTGCGTTTGGCGACGGCAGGCACTGTCGCGTTTTCGGCCGGATAGCCCACCGGAAGGATCATCACCGGCTTTTCATGCTCGGGTCGTCCGCAGAGGGGGCCAAGGAACTTCATCGGGTTCGGCGTGTGTTCCAGGCACACAAGCCCTGCATGGTGGATCGCCGTGATCAGCATCCCCGTGGCGATACCGACGCTTTCGGGCACATAGTAATTCTTGTAGCGCACCCCATCCTCGGTCATCCCGTAGCGCTGCGCGAAGACGACGATCAGCCACGGCGCATCGGTCAGATGGGGCTTCAAGACACCCGTGCCAATCGGCTCCAGCGCCGCCAGCCATTCGTCACCCGCGGCCCCTGAATAGAACGCGCGCTCCTCTTCTTCGGCCCCTTCCCGGATGCGCGCCTTCATCGCGGGGTCCGAGATTGCGACGAAATGCCAGGGCTGGTGGTTCGCACCCGAGGGCGCCGTTCCCGCGGCCGCAATGCAGGCGGCGATCACCGCCTCTGGCACCGGGCGTGTCGCGTAGTCGCGAACCGAGTGGCGCTTGCGCATGAAGGCCAGGAACTGCTCGACTGCCGCAAGCGACCCGGCCTCGTCCAGCTGCACCCTGTCCGGCAGCGGCAGCGGCTGGTAGCTGACTTCACCCTTGCGGTACATCACCCGCCCCCGATCAATACCCCTGCGGCAAAGACCAGAGCACCACCCAGAACCACCTGCAAGGCCGCGCGGAGGAAGGGGGTCTCCATGTAGCGGTTCTGGATCCAGGCAATCGCCCAAAGCTCGACGAAGACCACGGCGAAGGCGATTGTCGTGGCGGTCCAGAAATCGGGGATCAGATAGGGCAGGGCATGCCCCATTCCGCCGATCGTGGTCATGACACCCGAAGCGAGCCCCCGCTTCCAGGGCGAGCCGCGGCCCGACAGGACGCCATCGTCATGCGCGGCTTCGGTGAAGCCCATCGAGATGCCGGCCCCGACTGAAGCTGCCGAGCCGACGAGGAAGGTCGTCCAGGTACTCTGCGTTGCGAAGGCGGTGGCGAAGATCGGCGCCAGCGTCGAGACCGAGCCATCCATCAACCCCGCAAGACCCGGCTGCACCCAGGTCAGAACGAACTGCCGCTTGGCGACCTGGTCCTCCCGTGCCCGCGCATCGGGCGGAAGATGGGTCGCTTCAAGCCCTTCGGCATGGCGTTCGTGGCCCGCCTCGGCGGCGGCAAGGTCGCCCAGCAGCTTGCGCGTGGCCGCGTCTGCGGTGCGGGCGGCTGCCCGGACATAGAAGTCCTGCGCGGCCTTCTCCATCGCCCCGGCCTCGCCCCGGATCGTGTCCAGCGACAGGGTTTGCGACAGCCAGAGCGGGCGGCGCGCATAGAAGCCCGCCACATGCTCGCGCCGGATCAGCGGGATCACCTCGCCGAACCGCGTGCGGTGCAGGTCGATCAGGCGCTGGCGGTGGCCGTCTTCCTCGGACGCCATGCCGTCGAAGACCGCGGCCGAGGCCGGGTAGACCCCCCGCAGCTGTTCCGCGAAACTGCGATAGATGCGCGCGTCGTCCTCCTCTGACGAGATCGCGAGGGCCAGAACCTCTTGCTCGGATAGATCGGAAAAGCGGCGGCGGAAGGTCAGGGAAGACAGCATGGCATCACCGTTTTTGGAATGATTCTAATCTAATTCGACATGCGACGGGCGCAATCCCAGAATCTGAACTATCAAGTTCACTTTGCGCTTGCGAATCTGAACTCCACGGTTTAGATACGAATCTGAACTTTGTAGTTCAAAATGGAGATTAGAATGAAACACGCTGTTCTTGCCCTTGTCGCCGGCCTTGCCCTTGCCGCCCCGGTTGCGGCGCAGTCGATGTCGACCCTTCTTCCTGTCCTGACCTTCCCCACGGACGACGTGACCACCGGGACCAAGGGCTGCGACGCCAATCCCGCCGCGCCGACCTGCCAACTGCAGGAGTGACGGAAGCCGCCACTTTGCTTGCCGCGCCGGACCTCGATGTTCTATGGTCCTCTCAAGGGGGACCGATGAACGTCATTGCCGATCAGGGGGTCCGGCGCGGCCGGAAATTCGACCAGGTGCTTGAAGGGGCGCGCAAAATCTTCATGCGCGACGGGTTCGAGCGTGCCTCGGTCGACGATATCGCGCGCGAGGCCGGGGTCTCGAAGGCCACGATCTACGCCTATTTCCCCGACAAGCAGCTTCTGTTCCTTGAGGTCGCGCGCTGCGAATGCCACCGCCAGACCGAGGCCGCCGAGGCCATGGTTGAAGGCGATGTCCCCGTCCGGGTCGCGCTTACCGTCGCGGCCGAACGAATCGTCGCCTTTCAGCTCTCGGACTTCGGCCAGCGCATGTACCGCATCGTCGTCGGCGAGGGTGAGCGGTTTCCGGGCCTCGGGCGGCAGTTCTACGACTTCGGACCGGGTCTCATCCACGAACGGCTGGCCCACCATCTGCGCTGCTACGTCGAGAGCGGCCAGCTTCAGATCGACGACGTCGACCTTGCGGCCGACCAGTTCGCCCAGCTTTGCAAGGCAACGATCCACGAAAAGCTGATCTTCGGCATGGCCGAAACGATCACGCCCGAGCTTACCCACCGCAGCGTGCACGGTGCGGTCGACATGTTCATGGCGCGGTATGGGGTGAAGGCTTAGACCTTCAGGCGGAGCTTTGCGTCCGGCCCCCGCGCGTCGCAGTCGTAAAGATGGGGGCGGGCCAGCAGGTAGGCGCGCCAGGACTTTTCCTCCAGATCGCTGATCTTGATCTGGTGAAGGGCATGCATGCGCCCGCCAAGGTTGCTGATCGGAAAAGCCCCCGCCTCGCCTTCTTCTTGGACAAGCTCCTCGATAGTTGCATCCAGGTCGGAGGGGGCAGGCAGGTCTTCGTTGGCCAGGGCCTCGTCTTCCACGCCCGCGATCTTGAGTTCGATGAACGACGAGCAGGACTGCCGGAAGTTCTCGGGTGCCTTCTTTTCGCCGATGCCGATCACGCGGACCGACCGTTCCCGCAGATGCGTCGCCAGATGCGCGAAATCGCGATCAGAGGTGGCAAGGACCAGAACTTCCGCCTTTGCGTCCAGAAGAAAGCTCATCGCCTCGACCGACATCAGAAGATCGGTTGCGTTCTTTCCGCTGCCCGAATGAATCGGGCGGATGCCGGGGGCTTTGCTCCAACCGCCAAGCTTGGCGACGTTGCCATAAACGCGACGGATCGCGACCTCGCCGAAGTGCTGCGCCTTCAGGACGATCTGGCCTGCGGCAGAGGGCGGGATGTTCTCGCCGTCGATCAGCAGGGCGACGCGGGGTTTGGAACTGGGTGCGGGCGAAAGGTCCACGGAAAAGCTCGATCAGCAAATGCGACCACTAAAGCTTGTCCGGGAAATACGTCGCTTTGAAGGCGCCTATCCGTTCTCGCGCAGCACCGTCCCCGCAAGATAAAGCGATCCACAGATCAGCACCCGCGCCTCGGGCGAGGTTGCGGCAATCCCGGCCAGCGCTTCGCCAACCGACGGGGCAGTTACCGCGTCGATCCCCGTTGTACGGGCCGCGTCGCGTGTGACTTCAGCCGGAAGGGTGTTCTTCTCACCGGGAATCGAGACCGCGTGAAGGCGTGTCACCTGGGGCGCAAGCGGCATCATGTAGCCTGTCACGTCCTTTGTGTTGAGCATCCCGCAGATCAGGTGCGTCTCGCGCCTGGGCATGCGGGCCAGAGTTGCCGCAATCGCCTCACCCCCGGCCGGGTTGTGACCGCCGTCAAGCCAGAGCTCCACCTTCGGTGCTGCATCAACCAGCGGACCATGGCGTAGACGCTGCATCCGGGCGGGCCAGAACGCGTGGGTGACGGCAGCCTCACAAGCCGCCTCGTCGCGGCCAAGATGGCGCAGGGCGGCAATCGCGGCGCCAGCGTTCTGGATCTGATGGGGCCCCGGAAGGTTCGGTAGGGGCAGGTCGAGAAGCCCGTTTTCGTCCTGAAAAACCAGACGTCCCCGGTCCTCGAACGCATGCCAGTGCTGGCCGTGGGCAAGGACGGGCGCACCCATGCGGGCGGCCTTGGCCTCGATCACCTGCAGCCCATCGTCCATCTGCGGCCCGACGATCACCGGCACGCCGCGCTTGATGATCCCCGCCTTCTCGCCCGCGATCGCGGCCACCGTGTCGCCGAGGTAGGCCTGATGGTCCAGGCTCACCGGCGTGATGATCGTCAGGCGCGGATGGTCGATCACGTTCGTCGCATCAAGCCGCCCGCCAAGACCAACCTCCAGCAGCGTCCAGTCCGCAGGACTACGCGCGAACGCCAGGAAGGCCGCAGCGGTAGTGATCTCGAAGAAAGTGACCGCGTCCGGCCCGTTCGCGGTCACCGCTTCGTCCAGAAAGGCGGTAAGTGCGGGCTCGGAAATCAACTCGCCCGCCAGCCGGATCCGCTCATGAAACCGCGCCAGATGCGGCGAGGTGTAGGCATGGACACGGTCGCCACCCGCCTCCAGCCCCGCTCGGATCATCGCCTGAGTCGAGCCCTTGCCATTGGTTCCAGCGATATGGATCACCGGCGGGATGGATCGCTCGGGGTTGCCAAGCGCGGCCAACAGCCGTTCGATGCGCGCCAGCGTCAGGTCAATGACCTTCGGGTGCAGCGTCATCATCCGTTCCAGGATGACGTCGGAACCTGATGTCACTGAGCAGCTTCCGCCGGTTCCGGGGCGTTCGGTTCCACCGGCGAGGGCAGGTCACCCTTGATCGCCGGCGGCTGGCCGGTAAGCATCCGGACCAGGGTCACCAGCTCATCCTTCATCGCCTTCCGGTGGATCACGCGGTCCAGCATCCCGTGGTCCAGCAGGTACTCGGCCCGCTGAAAGCCTTCCGGCAGCTTTTCCCGGATCGTCTGCTCGATCACCCGCGCGCCGGCAAAGCCGATCTGCGCATTCGGCTCGGCGATCTGCACGTCGCCCAGCATCGCGTAGCTGGCGGTCACGCCCCCGGTCGTCGGATGCGTCAGCACCACGATGTACGGAAGCCCCGCCTCTTTCAGCATCTGCACCGCCACGGTCGTGCGCGGCATCTGCATCAGGGACAGCATCCCTTCCTGCATCCGCGCCCCGCCCGAAGCCGAGAACAGCACCAGCGGCCGCTTCAGCATCACCGCCCGTTCGGCCGCCGCGATGATCGCGTTGCCGACATACATGCCCATCGACCCGGCCATGAAGCTGAAGTCCTGCGCCGCCGCGACGATCGGCGTCCGGTTGATCTCACCTTCGGCAACCAGCATCGCGTCTTTCTCGCCGCTGGCTTTCTGGGCCGCCTTGATCCGGTCGGTGTACTTCTTCTGGTCGCGGAAATGCAGCGGGTCGACCGCCGCCTCGGGCACCTTCACTTCGGTGTAGATGCCGCCATCGAACAGCGCATCAAACCGCTCACGCGGGCTGATCGCCATGTG
>NZ_JBOFBI010000167.1:0-18385 GCF_051645465.1 Tabrizicola sp.
CGATCTATCTGTCCATTCACAGGCAAAACTCAGCGCAATTGCCAGACAGCTGAACGAACGACCACGCAAGACCTTGCAATATCAAACCCCAGCAGAGAGATTCGCAGAGTGTGTTGCGTCGATCAGTTGAACCCACCGCTCAAAGCGGCCGTCGAATTGACCCGCCAACAAAGCCTGCGACTGTATCTCCCGCTGCGGCTGCTTAGTGCGCAAAGGTGAAGATTTCACTAACGATCAAAACTAAACTGTTGATTTAGTTTGCATTCCAGCCAATGGGCACCGTGCCCATCTTCGACTATCGCCCTGCACCCAGCAGCCTGACCGCCAGTCCCGGCAAGTCCTCGAACCGGTCGAGAAGGGCGGCGGGCCGGAACCGGCTTACCCCCGCCCCCTCCGGCCCGAAGGTGACCAGCGCCACCGGCACCCCCGCCGCCACCCCGGTCTTCGCATCCGTCTCGGTATCGCCGACCAGCATCGACCGGCCCACCACCCCCCCGGCCCGCTCCACCGCCACGAGGTACGGCGCCGGGTCGGGCTTTCTGACCGGCATCGTATCGCCCCCGACCAGCGCCCCGAAAGCCTCCCTCACCCCGAGCTCGCGAAGGAGCTGATCCGCCAGCCCCTCCGGCTTGTTCGTACAGATCGACACCAGGAACCCGTCCCGCCGCAGCACCTCGACCGCGGCCATCGCGCCGGGATAAAGCCGGGTGTGGACGGCAATCGCCCCCCGATAGGCCTCTAGAAGCGCGGGATAAGCCGCATCCACATCGGCCTCGACCCCCAGCCGCCCGAACCCCAGCCGCAGCATCGCCCGGCCCCCGTGAAACGCCGTCAGAGCATCCCCCGGCCCCAGCACGGGCTCCGGCAGCACCGCATTCGCCGCCGCCAGAAGATCGGCCGAGGTGTCGGCCAAAGTTCCGTCCAGATCGAAGACTACACATCGCATTCCTGGCAATCCTGTAACGTGACGTGAGGCTTCGCCCCCTTGCCACCCCGCGCCACGGGGGTAAAACGGGCGCAACGATAAAGGAAGGGGCAGAATGCAGGTTTCAGTGATCGTGCTGGCAGCGGGTCAGGGCACACGGATGAATTCCGACCTGCCCAAGGTCCTCCATCACGTCGCCGCCGCGCCGCTTCTTCACCACGCGATGCGGGCCAGCGCCAGCTTGCAGCCCGACCGCACGATCGTCGTGGTCGGCCACGGCGCCGAGGGGGTGACCAAAGCCGCGCTGGACGAAAACCCCGACGCGCATATCGTGGTCCAGTCAGAACGGCTGGGCACCGGCCACGCCGTCCGGCAGGCCCTGCCCGCCCTCGAAGGCTTCTCGGGAAAGGTGATCGTCCTTTACGGCGACACCCCCTTCATCACGCCCGAGACGCTGGAGAAACTCGCTGTCTCTACCGCCGATGTCACCGTCCTAGGTTTCCACACCGACAGCCGCCCGCAACGCTACGGGCGCCTCGTCATGGAAGGCGACGCGCTCGTTCGGATCGTCGAATACAAGGACGCAACCGAGGCCGAACGCGCGATCACCCTGATCAACAGCGGCGTCGTCGCCTGCGACGCGGCCGTCCTGGCCGAGCTCGTCTCTGGCCTGACGAACACCAATGCGGCAGGCGAGTATTACCTGACCGACATCCCCGCCGCCGCCCGCAAGCGTGGCCTGACCGCCACCGCCGTGACCTGCCCCGAGGCCGAGACCCTTGGCATCGACACCCGCGCCAGTCTCGCCGAAGCCGAGGCCGCTTTCCAGTCCCGCGCCCGTGCGGACGCCCTGGAGAACGGTGTCACCCTGACCGCCCCCGAAACCGTGTTCTTCGCGCTCGACACCCATATCGGCCGCGACGCGGTGATCGGCCCGAACGTCCTTTTCGGTCCTGGCGTCACCGTGGAATCCGGCGCCGAGATCAAGGGCTTCTGCCACCTCGAAGGCTGCCACATCAGCCGGGGCGCCACGGTCGGCCCCTTCGCCAGGCTCCGCCCCGGTGCAGAGCTTGCCGAAGACGTGCATGTCGGCAACTTCGTCGAGATCAAGAACTCGATCCTCGATGAAGGCGTCAAGGTCGGCCACCTGACCTATATCGGCGACGCGGATGTGGGCGAGCATACCAACATCGGCGCGGGCACCGTCACCTGCAACTACGACGGGGTGATGAAGCACCGCACCACCATCGGCAAGCGCGTCTTCATCGGCTCGGACACGATGCTCGTCGCCCCTGTGACAGTGGGTGACGGGGCGCTGACGGGTAGCGGATCGGTCATTACCGAAGACGTCCCCGCCGAAGCGGTGGCCATCGGTCGAGCAAGGCAGGTCACGAAGCCCGGCCTTGCTACCAAGTTGTTTGAAAAGCTAAGGGCCATCAAGGCCGCGAAGAAAGGCGCATAGATGTGCGGAATTGTTGGAGTTCTTGGCAATCACGAAGCCGCCCCGCTATTGGTCGAGGCCCTTAAGCGTCTTGAATACCGCGGCTATGACTCGGCGGGCATCGCCACGGTCAACGCCGGAAAGCTCGATCGCCGCCGTGCGGTTGGCAAGCTTGTCAACCTCTCCGACCTTCTGGTCCACGAACCTCTCGCAGGCAAAGCCGGCATCGGCCACACCCGCTGGGCCACGCATGGTGCCGCCACCGTGAAGAACGCCCACCCCCACCGCGCGGGCGGGGTTGCCGTGGTCCACAACGGCATCATCGAGAACTTCCGCGAGCTTCGTGCGGACCTCGCCGCCGACGGCTACGCCCAGGAGTCCGAGACCGACACCGAAACCGTCGCCCTTCTGGCCCGGCGCGAGATGGACCGGGGCGCCACGCCCGTCGAGGCCGCCCGCACCACCCTCAAACGCCTCCACGGCGCGTTTGCACTTTGCTTCCTGTTCGACGGCCAGGACGACCTGATGATCGCCGCCCGCAAGGGCTCGCCCCTGGCCATCGGCTGGGGCGATGGTGAGATGTTCGTAGGCTCGGATGCCATCGCCCTTGCCCCGATGACCGACCGGATCACCTATCTAGAGGAAGGCGACTGGGCCGTCGTCACACGAGCTGGCGCCGAGATCTTCGACGCCGAAGACCGCCGCGCCAACCGCTCTGAAACCCGCATCCAGATCGACGCCACCCGCATCGAAAAGGCGGGCTACAAGCACTTCATGGCCAAGGAAATCGCCGAACAGCCCGGGGTCATCGCCGATGCGCTGAAGCACTACACCACGCTCGAGGGCGGGCTCGATCTGCCCAAGGGGGTCGATTTCAAAGGCATCGCCCGCATCACCCTTGTCGCCTGCGGCACCGCCTCTTACGCCTGCCACATCGCCAAATACTGGTTCGAGCAGATCGCGGGCCTGCCTGCAGACATCGATATCGCCTCGGAATTCCGGTACCGCGATCCGGTCCTCTCCCCCGCCTCGATGGCCGTCTTCGTCAGCCAATCAGGCGAAACTGCCGACACTCTGGCCGCACTTCGCTATGCGGAAGGCAAGGTCGCGAAGATCGTATCGGTAGTGAACGTCCCCACCTCCTCGATCGCCCGCGAAAGCGACCTGGCACTTCCGATCCACGCGGGGGTCGAGGTCGGCGTCGCGTCGACCAAAGCCTTCACCTGCCAGCTGACCGTGCTCGCGCTCATGGCGCTGAAGGCGGCAAGCGACCGGGGGCGGATCGATCCCGCGACCCTGAAGTCCCGGCTTGACGCCTTGCGCGCGCTACCAGGCTTCATGAACGCCGCACTGTCCCTGTCCGACCCCATCGCCAGCATCGCCGAAGACCTCGCCAAGGCGCAGGACATCCTGTTCCTCGGGCGCGGATCGATGTTTCCGCTAGCCCTTGAGGGTGCGCTTAAGCTGAAGGAAATCAGCTATATCCACGCCGAAGGTTATGCATCAGGTGAACTGAAGCACGGCCCCATCGCGCTGATCGACGCGGCCGTTCCGGTGATCGTCCTTGCCCCGAAGGACGCGCTTTTCGACAAGACAGTGTCGAACATGCAAGAGGTCATGGCCCGGCACGGCAAGGTGCTCCTGCTGTCCGACGCGGGCGGCATCGAGGCGGCTGGTCAGGGGACGTGGAAGACCCTGACCCTGCCCACGGTCGAGCCGCTCTGGGCGCCGATCCTTTATGCCATCCCGGCACAGCTTCTGGCCTACCATACCGCCATCGCGAAGGGCACGGATGTGGACCAGCCGCGTAACCTGGCGAAGTCGGTGACGGTGGAATAGGGCGCGACCGCCGGGCGAGGGCCAAATCTTTTCGAAAAGATTTGCAAATTCCTTCGAAGGAATTTGGCCCGGCGTCCCGCTGATCCACTCCGGCCCCGGCCCCGTATCCACTTTAAACGGAGCCAGCGATGCAGCGCAGAACCCTCCTTCTCGGCTTGGCCGCACTTCCCCTTTCCGCCTGCGCGTCGACCCCGGCTCTACCGCCTCGGGCCGGTCCGCCAATCACCCTCGTCTCCGCGTTCCAGGGCCGCACCACCGGTAGCGGCCACTTCCGCGTCTGGCTGACCGGAGACGAGCGCCGCTTTACCGCCCGCCTCAACGGCACCGTCACAGGCCGCGAAGGTGCCCGGACGCTGACCGTGGTCGAGGATTTCAACTATGACGATGGTCAGAAAGACCGCCTGACCTGGGTCTTCCGCGAGCAAGGCCCAGGCCGCTGGACCGGCAAGCGCGAAGATACGGTGGGCGAAGCGACCGTGATCGAGGAGAACGGCCTGATCCGCCTGATCTACACCGCCGATTTCCGGTCCCCCTCAGGCGTCACCCGGCTTGGCTTCGAGGATATTCTCTACGGCCTGCCCGATGGCACCGTGGTCAACGACGCAGTTGTCAGCCGCGCGGGCTTTGCCGTCGCCTCGGTCCGCTTCGTGATCCGCCGCTGACTTGCCCTGACCCGCCCGCGCTGGCACTCTCCCCGCCTGCAAGGAGACCGCCATGGGCAAGCGTTACGATCAGCTGCAACCCGACCAGATCGCCTTCATCGGCGAGCAGCACCTGTTCTTCACGGCCACCGCAGCCCCGGGTGCGAGAGTAAACCTCTCGCCCAAGGGCATGGATTCGCTGCGTATTCTCTCTCCCAACCGCATCCTTTGGCTGAACCTCACCGGCTCGGGCAATGAGACCGCTGCGCATCTGCAGCTTGACCCCCGCATGACGCTGATGTGGTGCAGTTTCACCACCCGCCCCCTGATCCTGCGCACCTATGGCACTGCCCGCGCCGTCCACCATGGCGATCCGGACTGGGCCACCCTTGCGTCCGAGCTTCCCGATCAACCCGGTGCCCGGCAGATCGTCGACATGACGATCGACCTTGTCCAAAGCTCCTGCGGCTTCGCCGTCCCCTTCATGGATTTCCGCGACGAGCGCCCGGTCCTGAAGACCTGGGCCGAAGGCAAGGGGCCGGACGGCCTCCGCGCCTACTGGGACGAGAAGAACCGCCAGACCATCGACGGCCTTCCCACCGGGATCGAGGCCAACCTGTGACCCCGCTTGAGGAGCTTCAGGCCCGCGCCAACCCGGTGAAAGCCGCCGAAGTGGCGGTCTATCACAAGGCCCAGCGCCCCTATCTTGGCATCACGGTTCCCGAGGTAACCGCACTTGCCAATCAGTGGCGCGCCGAGCGGAGCCTGGAGGAACGTGTCGCCTTGGCCTCCGAGCTTTGGGAGACCAACATCCACGAAGCCCGCGTCGCCGCGGCGAAGCTTCTGACGCAAGCCCGGATCCGCCCGGACGACGCCGTCTGGGCGCTGATCCAGTCCTGGGTGCCCCAGTTCGACGCCTGGGCCATCGCTGACCACGCAAGCAACGCGGGTGAACGCCGCCTGCTGGCCGACCCAACGAGGATCGACACGGTAGAGGCCTGGGTGCGAAGCCCCCACATGTGGACCCGCCGCGCCGCCTTGGTGATGACGCTGCCCTGGACAAAGCAGAATTTCCCGAAACCTCAGGACCTTGCGATCCGCGCCCGCGTGCTTGGCTGGTGTGCCGATCTTGCCGATGACCGCGACTGGTTCGTCCAGAAAGCCATCGCCTGGTGGGTACGCGACCTGTCAAATCACGACGCCGAAGCCGCGCGGGCTTTCCTCGACCAGCATGGGTCGCGCCTGAAACCCTTTGCCAGAAAGGAAGCGGCCCGGCATCTTCCGATGACCTGATCCTCCTCGTTCGACTTCGTCTCCTCGTCGGCGGGCGTCCCGCGAGGAGTGCATGAAATGCATCGACGAGCAGCCCGTCAGAAGAGCCGATACCGTCGCCAGCCGATGCGGTCGAAAAGCGGCCCATAGCACCCTGCCAAAGCCCGCAGCGCCGTGCCATCCGTCCGGCCCGCAGGCTCCCAGCCCTTGGTCGCGATGCCCAGGATGCGCGGGGCGATCATCCCCTCCGCCTGCCAGTCTTCCGTGGTGAACTCGCCCCAGAAGCAGGCCTCGACCCCCGCGATCCGGGGGGCGATGTCTTTGGCGCCTGTGGGCACCGGATCCCAATCCACGGTCTTTTCCAAAGGCACAAAACCCGCCCAGGCCGCGCCCCAGTCATCAAGGTCGTCGCTGTGCGCCAGATCGAAATAGGTATGCTGCGCCGGGCACATAACCACGTCATGCCCCCGCCGTGCGGCCTCAATCCCCGGTCCCTGCCCGGTCCAGCTGAAAAGCAGCGCCCCATTGCCGATACCCCCCTGCACGCCCTTGGCCGCCTCTTCCCAGGCGGCAGTCCGCACTCCCACGTCGCCCAAAGCGCCCGCAAGCCTGGCCAGCATCCAGCCCTGCACATCGTCCGAAGTCGCCAGCCCCTCCCGCGCTTTCAGCGCCGCGACCGCAGGCGAGCCGTCCCAGGCCCCATGCGGCGCCTCGTCGGCCCCGAGATGCACCATCCCGAACGGGAACATGCCCGCGACTTCCCGCGCCAGGGGCAGGAGCAAATCCCAAGTCCCCGCCTGCGCCGGGTTGACGATGTTGTCGAGATACCCCTGGACCGACACCTCCTCACCATTGTCGCCGGGGTCGCGGAGGCCAGGGATTGCCTTGACCATCGCATGGGAATGGGCGGGCACCTCGATCTCCGGTAGCACTTCGATCCGCAACGCCTTCGCCCGCGCCAGCACTCGCGCGACGTCGGCCTTGGAATAGCTCCCCCCGGCCCGGATACCACCGCCGAAGACGCCCGGCACGAGCTCGCCCTCGCCCCGGAACGCCGTCCGCTGCCAGAGGAGCGGCTGGCAGTCGACCTCCAGCCGGAATGCCTCGTCATCCGAAAGATGCCAGTGGAAGCGGTTGAGCTTCAGCAGCGCCATCACATCAAGAAGCCGCAGGATAAAGTCCACCCCGAAGAAATGCCGAGCGCTATCAAGATGCTGCCCGCGCCAGCCGAAGCGGGGGGCATCGGTGATTGTCCCGCACGGAAGCTCTCCGCCACAGGTCTCGCGCAACGTCAGAAGCGTGATCGCGGCATAGTGCAGGCCCGCCGGCGCCCCGACGACGACCGACAACCCGGCGGGTGCAATCTTCAGCCGGTAACCCTCAACCCCAAGCTCCGCGTCCTCGCTGATCTCCAGCGGCACTCCACCCGGCGCGACCAACGGCGCAAGGCCCAGACGTTCCGCCAGATCGGCCGCCCCCTCCAGCCCAGCAACGGGAGCAAGCGCCGAAAACGCCAGCACCCCGCCCGCAGGCCGCCAGTCCTTCGGCTGAGGCACCAACGGCAACCGGTCTGCCCCGAGCGCAGGCGCAGGCACGCCCTCCCATTCCCGCAGACCAAGATCATTGCCCGGCGGCAGCGGGAAACACTCCCGCCCGACCCGAAGATAGGCCCCAAGCGGCAGCCAGGCCCGGTTGCGCGGGAAGTACCGGGGATTGGCATGTTCCAGGACCAGCTCATGCACCACGCCCGCCGCGAGGTCAGGCAAAGCCACCTCGGCATAGCCCGCGACCCGCCGCACCAGCGTGCCGCCAGACACTACCTTCGGCGCGGCCATCAGCGAGAAGCAGAAGGTCGGCGCCGGCAAAGCCCGATCAGAGCCGATCTCGCAGCGGATCTGTTTCCCGTCGATCCAGGCCCGGAAGGTCAGCGTCATGCGTCCAGCCTAAGTTCGGCGATGAAGTCGTAGATGTCGCTGCGGTAAAGCCCCCGGGTGAACTCGATCGGTCGGCCCGAGGGCACATAGGCCGTCCGGTCGATCCTGAGGACCGCCGCCCCCTCGGCCAGCATCAAAAGCCGCGCATCCGCCCCGGTCAGGTTCACCGCCGTGATCCGCTGCACCGCCCGCGTCGGCGCCGTGCCCGCCGCGCGCAGGACGTCGTAGAGCGAGGTCTCCACCGCCTCCGGATCGGGCAGCACGTCGGTCGGCAGCGATGACCATTCCAGCGCCAGCGGAGTGTCATCGGCAAACCGCAGCCGCTCCACCCGCGCCACCCGCTCGCCCGCCGAGAGGCCGAGGGCGATCTGTTCGTCCGGGTTCGGCAGGAACAGCCCCCGCCGCAGGATGCGGCTGGACGAGGTCTTGCCGCGCTGGCGCATGTAGTCGGTGAACGACAGAAGCGACGACAGCGACTGTTCGATCTTCGCCCTTGCGGGCCGAACAAAAGTGCCTGCCCCGCGCCGCTGCTCCAGCACCCCGTCCTCGACCAGCTGGCTGACCGCTTTGCGCACCGTCACCCGGCTGACATCGGCAATCAGCGCCAGCTCTCGTTCGGGTGGCAGCTGTGTCTCGGGAGGGAGCTCCCCCGCCCCGATCGCGGCAGCGAGGTGGCGGTAAAGCTGCTCGTACCGCGGCCCGCGGCTTGCGCGGTACCACGCATCAGGGCGGAACAGAACCTGATCATCGTCCATCGGCAGCCCACGATTGGTATTATATTGATAGAACCAATTTCATCTAAGAACGTAAGATGCAACGCCTTCCGACCGGAAAACAAGCAGAAACTAACCGAAGATCCCACTCTACTGCCATATTGGTATTATCATGGTAGCTATCGCAAACTTTTTTGGTATCGTCACCACAACAAGACGATTCGACCCGCCCGCCGCTGCCACCGGCCCCAGGTCGAACACCGCCAAGGGGGAACCGCATGACGCTGGTCGCCGAGACCGCCGCTCCGCAACGGATGCAGCGCCGCGAGCTCAGCGAACGTGCGTTTGCCTGGCTCCTGATCTCGCCCGCCCTGCTCTTCATCCTCGTGATCGTCGTCTGGCCCCTGGCCGAAACGATCCGCCTCTCGTTCACCGATGCCACGCTCGGCGGGGAAAACTGGGTGGGCCTGACGAACTACACCGCCCTCTTCGGCGATCCGAAATTCTGGCAGACCGTGGGCCGCACTTTCTACTGGATGGTGCTGGCAGTGTCGCTGAAGCTGGTCATGGGCCTGATCGGCGCCACCCTTCTGAACGCGGCCGTCCCCGGCAAGGCGCTTTTCCGCGTCCTGGTGATGCCGCCCTGGGTGATCCCGATCGCCATCGGCGTCATCGGCTGGAAATGGATGTACAACGGCTATTTCGGCCTCATCTCCGGCCTTCTGCAGGAATTCGGGCTGGTTCAGGACCGCGTCGCGCTTCTCGCCACCAAGACCTCGGCCTTCTACTCGGCAGTCGTCACGGACGTCTGGGTCGGCACGCCGATGGTCACGCTCTTCTTCCTCGCCGCGATGCAGGGCGTCTCCCGCGACCTCTATGAAGCCGCCTGGGTCGACGGCGCAGGCCGCTGGTACCGCTTCCGCCGGATCACCATTCCGCAGATCATGCCGGTGATCGTGTCCATGGCGCTCCTCTCGGCGATCTGGACCTTCAACAGCTTCGAGATCATCTGGATCCTCACTGAAGGCGGCCCACGTGGCGCCACCACCACCCTCATCATCGACACCTACAAGGTCGCGATCTCGTCCCAGCGCTTCGGCGAAGGCGCGGCTCGGGCGGTCGTGATCGTGGTCCTCCTCGCGGCCTTCTCGCTCTTCTACCTCTGGTTCCTGAACCGGGTGAACCGGCATTACGGGGCGAAGTGACATGATCGACAAGCTCTCGCTCCTCCAGAAGATCGGCGTCTACATCGCCACTTTCCTGTTCCTCCTCTTCATCCTGATGCCGTTCATCGAGATGATCCGCGTCAGCCTGCGCCCCATGAGCCACCTGATGACCGCCGACTTCACCTGGTGGTCCGAGGATTTCAGCCTGCAGGCCTACCGCGACATGTGGGTGACCGTGCCGCTTCTGGGCCGCTACATCTTCAACTCGATCTTCATCGCCACGTCGGTGACCGTCATCACCATGATCGTGGTGATCCCCGCCGCCTACGCCTATGCGCGGCTGGAGTTTCCGTTCAAGTCGCTCTCGCTTGGCGGGTTCCTCGCGGTGAACATGTTCACCGGGGCGGTCCTTCTGATCCCGCTCTACAAGGCGCTCCGGACGCTTTCGATGCTCAACACCTACTGGGCGATGATCATCCCCGGTATTGCCTTCCTGATCCCGACGGGCATCTGGCTCCTGCGCTCCTACCTTGAAAAGATCCCGCGTGAACTGGAAGAGGCGGCTTACGTCGACGGCGCCTCGCGGCTTTACACCCTTCGCCGCGTCGTGCTGCCGCTGGCCGTGCCGGGCCTGATCGTCGTCGGCACCGCCGTCTTCATCGGCGCCTATGCGCAGCAGTTCCTCTTTGCCTTCACCTTCAACAACGTCCGCGAGTTTCATCCCCTGCCCGCCGGCCTCTACGGGTTCATCGGCTATCAGGACACGACCTGGAACGAGATGATGGCCGCTGCCCTCACCGGCATCACGCCCGTGATGCTCGTGTTCCTGTTCCTGCAGAAATACCTCATCGCCGGGCTGACCGCCGGTGCCGTGAAAGAATGACCAGAACCACCAACAATAAAATCCAACCAAGGGAGAATACGAATGACCCACTTCAAGACCCTGACGGTCGCTGCCGGCCTGATGGCTGGCACGGCCCTGACTGCCCAGGCGCAAGAGCTGCACTTCATCATGTGCGGCGGCGAGGTCCGCGAGGCTGACCAGAAGGTGATCGATGCCTTCCAGGCCGAAAACGCGGGTGTCACCGTAAAGATGGAGGCAGTCGAATGGGGCACCTGCCAGGACAAGTCAAAGCAGCTTGCCGCCGCCGGTGACCCGCCGGACGTCGCCTACATGGGCAGCCGCACTCTGCGCCAGCTGGCCAACAACGACCTGATCATTCCCGTCACCTTCACGCCGGAAGAAGAGGCAGCCTACCAGCCGGGCGTTCTGAAGACCGTCAGCCATGGCGGCCAGTACTGGGGCATCCCGCACGCCTTCTCGACCAAGGCGCTTTACATCAACTGTGCGGTGGTTGAGGCAGCGGGGGCCGAGTGCAAGGCGCCCGCCACCTGGGCTGACCTTATCGCGCTGGCGAAGACCGTGACCGACAACACCGACGCCGCAGGCATCGGCATTGCCGGCAAGGATTTCGACAACACGATGCACATGTTCCTCGACTTCCTCTATTCCAACGGCGGCGCGGTCTATGACGCCGAAGGCAAGCCCGCGCTCGACAGCGCGCAGACCCGCGAAACGCTCCAGCTCTACGCGGATCTTCTGCCCTACATGCAGTCCGGCCCCACCGAATGGGAACGCGACCAGATGAAGGACCTCTTCAACGACGGCCAGATCGCGATGTATGTCTCCGGCCCCTGGGGCAAGGGCCAGCATGCCGAAAAGGTGCCGACCCAGCTCGTAGCACCTATCCCGGCAGGCCCCTCCGGCCCCTCAGGCACGATCCTGATCACCGACTCGCTCGCCGTCTTCAAGGGCACCGGGAACGAAGAGCTCGCGATCAAGCTCGCCAAGGCCCTGACCTCGGGTGCCGCGCAGTATGACCTCGACAGCACCTGGGGCCTGACGCCGATCCTGCAGTACGAAAAGCTCGGCATCGCCGACCCCTACTACACCAAGGACAGCTGGCCGATCTTCGTTGCAGGTATCTCGACCGGCGGCCCCGAGCCGATGGTCGAAGACTTCAAGGCCCTGCAGAATGTCTTCACCAACATGATCCAGGGCATCATGCTCGGCGAAGGCACCGTCGACGAACTGGTCACCCAGGCCGGTGTCGAGCTGACCGCCGTCCGCTGATCCATGAGTGGGCGCGGTCCGCCGCGCCCTCACCCCGCTTGAACCAGAGCAGTCGCCCATGAACGGAATTCTTCCCCGACAGATGCCAACAAGCGCCTCCCCTCCCCCCTTGTGGGGAGGGGTTGGGGGTGGGGGGGCACCCTGGAATGGTTCAAAAGCCCCCCTCCCCGGCCCTCCCCACAAGGGGGAGGGAGGGCGCATCCGGCCGATGTGCCTCATGTGACCCCCCTACTCATCAACGGACCCACCCATGGCCACGCTAGACCTGCAGTCCATCTCGAAATCCTTCGGCCCCGCCGAGGTGCTGACCGGCATCGACCTGGCGATCCATGACAAGGAGTTCGTGGTCTTCGTCGGCCCGTCCGGCTGCGGCAAGTCCACGCTTCTGCGCATAATCGCGGGGCTGGAGGCCGCAACCCAAGGCCGCATCCTGATCGACGGCGTCGATGTCTCCGCCGCAGCCCCCGTCGACCGCGGCATCGCCATGGTCTTCCAAAGCTACGCGCTCTATCCCCATCTCTCGGTCTTCGAAAACATCGCCTTCCCCCTCCGCGTCGCCCGCCTGCCCGAGGCCGAGGTCAAGGCAAAGGTCGGCCGCGCCGCCGACATCCTGCAGCTGACCGACAAACTGCCCCTGAAACCCGGCCAGCTCTCCGGCGGCCAGCGCCAGCGTGTTGCCATCGGCCGCTCGATCGTGCGGAACCCCAAGGTCTTCCTCTTCGACGAACCGCTCTCGAACCTGGACGCCGCCCTCCGTGGCGAGATGCGGGTCGAGCTTTCCGCCCTCCAGCGCCAGCTCGACGCGACGATGGTCTACGTCACCCACGACCAGATCGAGGCGATGACCATGGCCCAACGGATCGTCGTCCTGAACAAGGGCCGGATCGAACAGTTCGGCACACCGATGGAGCTTTACCACCACCCCGCCACCAAATTCGTCGCCACGTTCATCGGCCAGCCCAACATGAACCTCCTCCCCGCCACCGTCACCGGCCTCGGGCCCGACGGCGTGACCGTCGAGTTCCACGGCGGCGCGCAGATGACGATCCCGGTCGATACGTCAGGTGCCAGGAAAGGCGACCGCGTCGATGTCGGCGTAAGGCCGGAAAACCTGCGGCTCGGCCAGGGCCTGACCATGCGGCTCCGTGTCCTGGAACGCCTCGGCGGCACCGCCATCGCCTATGGCCAGATGGAGGACGGCCTGAAGCTCTGCGCCGCACTTCCGGGCGATACGGCGGTGCATGAGGGCGAGGAGGTAGCCCTCACTTTCACCCCAGCCGATGCCCATGTCTTTGACCAAACCGGCCGCGTGATGCGGCGACGGCAAGCCCCCGCGCTCGCCGCCTGATCGAAGGAGACCATGATGCGGATCGTCACCTCAGGCATCGGCCTGCGGGCTGGCCATGTTCTGTCCACGCTGAAGGCCGAGATGCCCGAGGCAAAGGTCGTGGGCTACTACGACCCCCAGCCCACGCATCTCGAGATGATCGGAACCGACACCCCCCGCTATCCATCGGTGGAGGCGATGCTGTCAGACGCAAAGCCCGACCTCTACTGCGTCTTTTCCCCCAACGTCTTCCACCTCGACCAGATCCGCCTGGGGCTCGAGGCCGGGGTGCAAGTCTTCACAGAAAAGCCGGTCGTCGTCTCGATCGACGAAACCCTCGAACTCGCCCGCCTTCTGGCGCTTCACGGCGGCACCAACCGCGCCATGGTCGGCCTCGTCCTGCGCTACTCGCAACACATGACCGACCTCCGCGCCGCGATGGCCCAAGGCTGGCTCGGCGAGATCACCAGCCTTGAGGCCAACGAACACATCGCCCCCTACCACGGCGCCTTCTTCATGCGCGACTGGCGGCGGAAGACCGGCCTCGCCGGCGGCTTCATGCTTGAAAAGTGCTGCCACGACCTCGACATCTACAACATGGTCACCGGCTCCCGCCCTTCCCGCGTCGCCAGCTTCGGCGGCCGCAAAAGCTTCGTCCCGGCGAACGCCCCAAAGTCGAATGCCGAGACGGAAATCTTCCACAAAAAGAAATCCGTCTGGGAATCCACCGACGATCCCTTCAACTCCGACGGCGACATCATCGACTTCCAGACCGCGATCCTGGAATACGAAACCGGCGCCAGCCTCGCCTCCCACACCAACCTCAACGTCCCCGACGAACACCGCCGCTTCTGTGTGATCGGCACCCATGGCATGGCCGAGGGCGACTTCGTCCGCGGCTTCCTGAAGGTCACCGCCCGCGACGGCCGCCGCCTCGCCGACCACGACTACACCCAGGGGACCGCGATGAAAGGCTCCCACTACGGTGCCGACCAGCTCATGTGCCGCGACATCACCGCCTACCTCCGGGCCGAAACCGACACCCTCCCCGTCTCGATCCTCGACGCGATGGAGGCCGGCATCGCCGCCATCGCCCTCGATCAGGCGCGCACCACCGGCCAGGTCGTCGACCTCACCGACACCTGGGCGAAACTCGACGCCCATGGGTTGCGCAAATGACCGCTCCGTCCGTCTCCTGCCCCAACGGGGCGAGACTGGGGGCCACCGCCAGCCTTGCCATCGCCCCCGGGTGCAACCAACGCTCCCGGACCGACCGGATGACCCCGCAGATGCCCGATCCCGACAACAGCCAAAGGCGCCTCCCCTCCCCCCCGTGGGCAGGGGCCGGGGGTGAGGGGCACCCTCCTCGGCCCGACTGGCGCCGGTTCGGGCTTATCTCCGCCACCCGGGCCCGAAGATGACCGAGCTTCCCCCCGACGCAGGCCGCCACATGGCGCGCGAGATCGCCGAGGCCCCGGCGGTCTTCGCGGCCTCCGTCGCGCAGACGGTCACCCTGCCCGACCTCACCGGCCTCCGGGCGATCTACACCATCGCCCGCGGCTCGTCCGATGCCGCCGCGAACGTCCTTTCCTACGAGATCATGCGCGAGACCGGCCTCCCCGTCACCTCACTCCCCCCGTCCGTCTTCTCCCTCGGCCATGGCGTCCGCCTCACCGACACCGCCATCCTTGTCGTCTCGCAGTCCGGCGCCTCCGACGACCTCGTCCGCTCCGCCAAAGGCGCCCGCAAGGCCGGGGCCATGGTCATCGCCCTGACCAATGCGCCGACAAGCCCTGTCGAAGCGGCCGCCAACATCACCCTCCGCATCGGCGCGGGCCCCGAGCTTGCCGTCCCCGCCACCAAGTCCGTCGTAGGCGCCATCGCGGGCGGCATGGCGTTCCTCTCGGCTCTTGTCCCCGCCTACGCCCCCCACGCCTCCGCATCGGCCCGCGCCATAGAACGGCTCCAGGGCAAAAGCCTCCCCCAGACCCGCGCCATCCTCTCGGCCCTCCTCCGCGCCTCACATGTCTACGTCATCGGCCGCGACACCGGCTTCGGCGCCGCCCAGGAGCTTGCCCTCAAACTCAAGGAATGCTGCGCCCTTCACGCCGAGGCCTATTCCTCCTCCGAGGTCCTCCACGGCCCCCTCCAGCTGGTCACCAACCCCCTCCTGATCCTGATCCTCGACACCGAACAGCCGCAGGTTCAGGACAGCCTCGACACCGCCGAAACCCGCTTCCGCGCCGCCGGCGGCACTGTCTTCCGCCTCCGCGCCTCAGACGCCGGTGCCACCGCCCTCACCCCCGCCGCTGCCGCCGCAGCGCTCCTTTGCCTCACCTACCCCCTCGCGCTCCAGACCGCCCTCGCCCTCGGCCACGACCCCGACCGCCCCGAGACCCTTTCCAAAGTGACCCAGACAAGATGACCGGCATCAACCAAAGCCCCTGCACCTGCTCTTTTGCCAAATACTCTCTGGGGGTTTGGGGGGCGAAGCGCCCCCAATGCCCGAGCCGGTTGCGCGTTCTTCACGCGCAGAGGCGAGACAAAAGGCTCGCGCGGAACGCGCTCAATATGAAAACCGCCCCCACCATCGCCAACGCCCCTACTCCGGCGCCAACGCCCGCCACAAGCGCCTCCCTCCCCCTCGTGGGGAGGGCCGGGTTGGGGGGCGCCCGATCCACCACAGAAGCGACGACAAAAGAATGACCGACCTTGCCCGCCACGCCACCACACGCGAAATCGAAGGCCAGCCCGACATCTGGCAGGACTGCCGCCCGCCTTTCATCTTTGCCCGAATATCCCCCGCGCGGCGCGCCCTCGACCCGAGCCGGCCCGCGCGTTCTTCACGCGCAGAGGCGAGACAAAGAGTCTTCGCGCGGAACGCGCTCGATATGAAAACCGCCCCCACCATCGCCAACGTCCGTACTCCTTCGCCAACGCCCGCCGCGGGCGCCTCCCTCCCCCTCGTGGGGAGGGCCGGGGTGGGGGGCGTCCGATCCACCACACGAGAAATCGAAGGCCAGCCCGACATCTGGCGGGACTGCCGCCCGCCTTTCATCTTTGCCCGAATATCCCCCACGCGGCGCGCCCTTGACCCGAGCCGGCCCGCGCGTTCTTCACGCGCAGAGACGAAACAAAGCGTCTTCGCGCGGAACGCGCTCGATATGACAACCGTCCCAACCCTCGCCAACGTCCGTATTCCCGCGCCAACGCCCGCCCCAGGCGCCTCCCTCCCCCTCGTGGGGAGGGCCGGGGTGGGGGGCACCCGATCCACCACACAAGCGACGACAGAAGAATGACCGACCTTGCCCGCCACGCCACCTGGCGCGAAATCGAAGGCCAGCCCGATATCTGGCGGGACTGGGGCGCAAGCCTCCCCGTTGCCGACCTCCGCCAATGGGTCGCCGCCACCGAAGCCACCGAGATCTGGTTCTGCGGCGCCGGCACCTCCGCCTACATCGGCGACATCCTCGCGGCGGGGCTCGAGGGCCAGCCCGGCCCCCGCTTCCGCGCAATCCCCACCACCGACATCGTCGCCCGCCCCCACGCCTACCTGAAAGGCGCACCGAAACTGATCGTCAGCTTCGGCCGCTCCGGCAACTCGACCGAATCCATCGGCCTTCTCGACGCTCTCGACGCCCTCGCCCCCGCCTGGCCCCGCCTCACCATCACCTGCAACGCCCAGTCGGCCCTCGCCACCCGTCCCGGAGCAAAAGTCATCACGCTCCCCGAAGCCACCCACGACCAAGGCTTCGCGATGACCTCCAGCTTCTCGACCATGCTCCTCACCGCCGCCGCCATCTTCGACCATTCCCTCGTGCCTGCCGACACCCCCGCCCGCTTCGCCCGCCTCGCGGACGACCTCGCCACCCTCCTCCCGACCTTCAGGGCCGAGGCCCATGCCGCCCGCTGCCCGACCCGCGCCGTCTTCACCGGCTCCGGCCCCCTCGCCTTCGCCGCCCGCGAAGCCGCGCTGAAGGTGATGGAGCTCTCCGCCGGCCAGATCCCCGCCCTCTGGGACACAACCCTCGGCTTCCGCCACGGCCCCAAAAGCTTCGTGCGCGAGGTAACCGACCTCTGGATCTTCCGCTCCGCCAACCCCCACACCCGCGCCTACGACGACGACCTCATCGCCGAACTCCGCACCCAGTTCCCCGGAAGCCAAGTCACCGCCCCCGACATCCCCCAACCTTACGGAGACCTCTGGTCCGCCCCCCTCTACGTGGCCCTAGCCCAGACACTCGCCGTCCACTGGTCCGACGCCCTTGGCCTGAACGTCGACGACCCCTTCGCGGGCCAGGGCACCCTCAGCCGCGTCGTCCAGGGCGTCCGGCTCCACCCGGTAACACCATGATCATCGCAGGCGGCATCGACCTCGGCGGCACCAAGATCGAAGCGCAGCTCTTCGACGAGGACTGGCGCCTCACCACCCGCCACCGCTGGCCCACCCCACCCGACTACCCCGCCCTCGTCCAGGCGATGGCGCAGGCAATCCACTGGTGTGAAACCCATGCCAAGCCCCTCCCCATCGGCATCTCCGCCGCGGGTCTCGTGAACCCCGCCACCGGCCTTGCCCTCACCTCGAACCTCCCGGCCACCGGCCACCCCTTCCCCGCCGACATCGCCACCGCCGCAGGCCGCCCGACCGCGTGGATCAACGACTGCCGTGCCCTCACCCTGTCCGAAGCCACCCTCGGCGCCGCCAAAGGCGCCGACCCTGCCGTCGGCCTCATCCTCGGCACCGGCGTCGCCGGGGGTGTCGTCACCAAAGGTGCGCTCCTGCCCTCTCCCGCCCAGGTCGGCGGCGAGTTCGGCCATTTCCCCCTCGCCGCCGCCCCGATGCAAACCCACGGTCTCCCCATCCTGAAATGCGGCTGCGGCCGCACGGGCTGCACCGAGACCTACCTCTCCGCCCCCGGCCTTGCCCGCATCACCTCCCTTGTCAGCGGCCAGGTCCACACGCCGGAAGCGATCGTCGCAGGCCGCTCGACCA
>NZ_JBOFBI010000168.1:0-4424 GCF_051645465.1 Tabrizicola sp.
ATCTGACCCTGGGCTATGACCGTCATCCTGCGGTGCATCACCTTGATCTTGATCTGCCGAAGGGCAGCCTGACGGCAATTGTCGGCCCTAACGGTGCCGGGAAATCCACGCTTCTGAAGGGCCTGACGGGAGAGCTTGCCCCGCTTGAGGGCCGAATTGACCGCAAGGTTGCGCGGCTGGCCTATCTGCCGCAGCTCTCCGAGGTGGACCGCAGCTTCCCTGTCGCCGTCGGCGCTTTCGTCGCGATGGGCCTGTGGCATCGCGCCGGGGCCTTTGGCCGCATCACGGGGGCCGACGCCGCGCAGGTGGCCGACGCCTTGGCGGCCGTCGGGCTGACCGGCTTTGACCGCCGCCCGATCTCGGCGCTGTCAGGCGGACAGGTGCAGCGGGTGATGTTCGCACGGCTTTTGTTGCAAGACGCCGACCTGATCCTGCTCGACGAACCCTTTACCGCGCTCGACACCCGCACGGCGGCGGAACTTCTGGACGTCGTCAAGCGCTGGCACGGCGAAGGTCGGACGGTCCTGGCCGTGTTGCATGACGTCGAGGCTGTCCAGAAGCACTTCCCCGAAACGCTGCTTCTGGCGCGGGAAAAGGTGGCGCATGGGGCCACGGCGCAGGTCCTGACCGCCGAGAACCTCTTTCGCGCCCGGCAGATGTGCGAAGCCTTCGACGACAATGCCCCGGTGTGCGAGCGGGGGGCGGCATGAGCTGGCTCATCGACCCATTCGCCGAATTCACCTTCATGCAGCGTGCGCTTCTGGGCTGCCTCGCGATCTCGCTTGGTGCCACGCCGGTGGGCGTGTTCCTGCTTTTGCGGCGGATGAGCCTGACGGGCGACGCGATGGCCCACGCGATCCTGCCGGGGGCGGCAGTGGGTTATCTGGTGGCGGGGCTGAACCTTGGCGCCATGACCCTTGGTGGCGTGGTCGCGGGGCTGATCGTGGCACTTCTGACCGGGGCCGTGGCACGGTTCACAAGCTTGCGCGAGGACGCCTCGCTGGCCGCCTTCTACCTGATCTCGCTGGCCTTGGGGGTCCTGCTGGTCTCGCTGAAAGGGTCGAACGTCGATCTCATGCACGTGCTCTTCGGCACGGTTCTCGCGCTCGACAATGCCGCGCTGACCATGCTCTGCGCGATTGCCACCTTCACCCTCGTCACGCTCGCCCTGGTCTTCCGTCCGTTGGTCCTCGAATGCGCCGATCCACGCTTTCTCGCCTCGGTCAGCCGGTGGAGCGGGCCGGTGCACTTCATCTTTCTCGCCCTGGTCGTCCTGAACCTCGTCGCAGGGTTCCAGGCCCTCGGCACCCTGATGGCGGTGGGGATCATGATCCTGCCCGCCGCCGCTGCGCGGTTCTGGGCCACCTCCATCGGTGGCATGCTGGCCGTGGCCGCGACGGTCGCCATCGCGGCCTCGGTCGCGGGCCTGCTCGCCTCGTACCACGCAGGGCTTCCCTCCGGCCCGGCGATCATCCTTGCCGCCGGCACCCTTTACCTTCTGTCGCTCGCATTCGGTCCGGCGGGCAGTCTTGCTGCCCGCTACTGGCCGCGCCCTCATCTTGATGCCTGAAAGGACGACCCCATGATCACCCGCCGCCTGCTTCTTGCCTCTGCCACCGCCCTTGCCCTGGTGACGCCCGCCTTCGCGCAAGAGAAGCTGAAGGTCATCGCCACCTTCTCGATCCTCGGCGACATCGTCGCCAATGTCGGCGGCGACCGGGTCGAGGTCACCACCCTCGTCGGCCCCGATGGCGACGCGCATGTTTACCAGCCCTCGCCAGCCGATGCGCAGGCTGTTGCAGGTGCAGCGGTGATCGTCGCGAACGGCTTGGGGTTCGAGGGCTGGATGGACCGGCTCATCGAGGCCTCGGGCACCAAGGCCGCGATGGTGAATGCCTCGGAAGGGGTGACCCCCATCGCCTTTGGCGAAGAAGACCACGCCGAGGGTGAGGCCGGGCATGAGGGCCACGACCACGGGGCCGAAGACCCGCATGCTTGGCAAAGCGTTGCGAACGTAGGCATTTACGTCAGCAACATCGCCAAGGACCTGTCCGCCGCCGACCCGGAAGGCGCCGAGACCTACAAGGCCAACGCCGCAGCCTACCTGGCCGAACTCGATACGCTCGACACCGAAATCCGCAGCGCGGTGGCCGCGCTGCCAGAAGATCGGCGGACCATCGTCACCTCGCACGATGCCTTCGGCTACTTCGCTGCCGCCTATGGTCTGACCTTCGTCGCCCCGCAGGGCATATCTACCGAGGCCGAAGCCAGCGCGCAGGACGTGGCGGCCCTGATCACCCAGATCAAGGACCAGAAGATCGGCGCCGTCTTTGTGGAAAACATCGCCGACCGTCGTCTCCTGGACCAGATCGCGTCCGAGACCGGCGCCAAGATCGGCGGCACGCTCTACTCCGATGCGCTTTCAGCCGCAGACGGCCCTGCCGGAACTTACCTGGACATGATGCGCCACAACCTGTCGCAGCTGACCGCCGCGCTTTCAAACTGATTTCCAGCCAGACCAAGGTCTAGCCGACAATCCGACCAAGGAGACTGACCATGAAGACTTCCCTGATCCTCACGGCACTGATCGCGGGCCTTGCCCCTGCCGCCGCCCTCGCACACGGCGTCTGGCTGCAATCGCAGCACGGCGAACTGGCCGTCGTCTATGGCCACGGTGCCGAGCAGGACAGCTATGACACGACCAAGATCACCTCGGTCATGGTTTGCCCGGATGGGACCGCGTGCGTGAAGGCCCCGTTGAACCAGCACGGATCGCACGCGACGCTGGCTGTTCCCGAGGCGCCGTCGGTGATTACCGTCGCGTTCGACAATGGCTTCTGGAGCAAGGATGCCGCAGGTGAATGGCACAACATGCCAAAGGACGCGGTTGCCGGAGCGACCGAAGGGGGCCAGTACCTCAAGCATGCCATCTATCTGACCGGCCCCGTTGCAAGCGTCGGGACACCTCTCGGGCAGGTGTTGGAGATCGTGCCTCTCTCCGACCCCTATGCGTTGAAGGCCGGTGACGAACTTGCGGTGCAGGTGCTTTTCGATGGCGCGCCGCTCGCGGGGGCTGAGATCGTTGCGGACTACGTGAATGCAACGGATGCGGCTGCCGCGATCGCGGATGCAGAGGGCAAGGCGATGGTCGTCATCCGCAACCAGGGCCTTAACGTGCTGGCGGTGTCGCACGCGGCCCCGCATGCCGATGCGGCCAAGGCGGACGAGACCGGCCACACCGCCACACTGTCCTTCATGCTCGGGCATGCCGGAGAGTGAAGGACCTGCCGCCGCCCGTCCTCTGGGCGGCGGCTTTCTCCACAATGAGACGAGAAATGGAATGCAGGAAGCAGACTTGAAGGACGTGGCGATCATTGGTGGCAGCTTTGCCGGGCTGACCGCGGCGCTGCAACTGGGTCGCGCCAGTCGCAAGGTTGCAGTGTTCGACACCGGGCGCCCGCGCAACGCGGCCTCGCCCGCCGCCCATGGCGTGCCGGGCTGGGACGGGCGCGCGCCGGGTGACATCCTTTCCGCGATCCGGGGCGATCTGGCGGCCTACCCGACCGTTAGCGTCCACGACCGCGCCGTGACTGGCCTGTCAGGCGAGGCGGATGCCTTTCGCCTGACCACGGCGGCCGGAGAGGTGATGGCACGGCGCGTCATCCTTGCCTGTGGCGTCACCGATCGCCTTCCCGACATCCCTGGCCTTGCCGAAGGCTGGGGGACTTGGGCACTGCACTGCCCGTACTGCCACGGTTATGAGATCAAGGGGCAACCCCTCTCGATCCTCGGGCGCGGGCCGATGGCGCTGCACATGGCACGGATGCTGCGCACCGACTGGTCGCAGGATGTAAGCCTGATCGCGCATGAAGGCGACCTTGGGCCGGATGCCGACGCCGAGACGGCAGCGCTTGGCGTGAGCCTGCACCGCTCTCCCCTGATCCGCGCCGAACCCAGGAAGGGCGGCGCCCGGCTGACGCTGGCAGACGGGACAGTGCTGCAGACCGCAGGTCTCTTCCTGCACGCGGATACCGCCTTTGCAGCACCCTTCGTGGCCGACCTTGGCCTTGCCACGCTGGCAGGACCGACCGGCCCCTATCTGAAAACCGGCGCTTTCAACGTGACCGGCCGCGCCGGCATCTTTGCCGCAGGCGACATCATCCGCCCCGCAGGCATCGTCACCCCGGCACTGGCCGATGGTGCCATCACCGGCACCGCAGCGCATCAGTCGCTGATCTGGCCCGACCGTTTTCCCCCCATAATGGAGACCTGACCCATGACCGCGCAAATCCCCGTCACCGTGCTGACCGGCTTTCTTGGCGCCGGAAAGACCACGCTTCTGAACCGCATCCTGACCGAGGAGCATGGCAAGAAATACGCCGTCATCATCAACGAATTCGGCGAAACCGGAATCGACAATGAAC
>NZ_JBOFBI010000169.1:0-5482 GCF_051645465.1 Tabrizicola sp.
CTGTCATTCCAACCCGCGCCAACCGTCGGCGCGCAGTTCGGATCCTATGCAGCGCTGTCCAGTTCGATTGCAGGCGATGCCTTGGCAACCGGGCCGACAGCAAACCAACCAAGCGGTTCCGCCATCCCGGACGGCGCACTTGTTGATCCGGCCACCACAGTAACGGCCTTCCTCAGCGCCACGCAACTGGCCGCTCTGGATGACAACCAGTTCTCGTTCTACTGAGCTATGGGTAAAGTTTGACACCGGCCATGGCAGCAAGAATGCAAGACTTCGGTGAAAACCGCTACAAGACAGCCCTGCGCAAACTGCGCGGGGCGTTCTGGCTCGCCGGGCTTTTCAGCGCTGGCGTGAACCTTCTGATGTTGACCGGGCCGATTTTCATGCTGCAGGTCTATGACCGGGTGCTCGCCTCGGGGTCTGTGCCAACGCTGATCGGCCTCTTTATTGTTGTGATCGTGCTCTTTGCTTTCATGGGGCTTTACGATTTCCTGCGCGTGCGGCTGCTGTCACGCGCGGGCTATCATCTTGATCGTGATCTTGGTGAGGCGGGCTTTGAAGAATGGCTCGCCAGCGGTATTCGCGGCAATCGTGCCAACCGCCGCCCCCTTGCCGACATTGCCGTGCTGCGGGCGTTTCTCGCCAGTCCGGCCATGTTGGGGTTCTTCGATATCCCTTGGGTGCCCTTCTACCTTGCCGTCGTCTTCTTCATTCACCCATGGCTTGGGTTCCTGACGCTTGGCGGTGCAGTGATTGTAACAATCGCAGCTTTGGCCGGGCAGTGGCTCACCGATGCCAGTTACAAGCGTGCGATGGGTATGGATGCAAGCGAAAGCTTTTTTGTGGATCAGGCTTACCGGAACGCGGAGCCGCTGATCGCCCTAGGCATGGCCGACCGCATCCGCAAAAGATGGCGCGGCATGCATGATGATGGCCTCGCAAGCGGCCAGACCGGCGGCGACTGGTCCGAGGGGCTTGCCGCTTTTTCCAAGGCATTCCGGTTGCTGCTGCAATCCGCAATGCTGGCCCTAGGCGCTTATCTGGCCATCTATCAGAACATTTCAGCGGGCATGATCGTCGCGACATCAATCATCGCGGGCCGTGCATTGGCACCCATCGATCAGGTCATTGGCCAATGGCGATCTATCGTGCGTGCGCGTGAGGCCCACCGTCGCCTCGCCGATGTGCTAGGGACCGCGCCCGCGAAACCCGCTGCCGTCGTTTTGCCCGCGCCTGAGGGCCACCTTGCCCTCAGCGGCGTCACCAAATTTGCACCCGGTCAGACCATCCGCGCCGACCGCCCCCCGATCCTGTCGAACATCTCTTTCACCTTGTCACCCGGTGATGCCTTGGGCGTAATCGGGCCCTCGGCCTCCGGCAAGTCCACACTTGCCCGCCTGCTCGTCGGTGCCTGGTTGCCCGACAGCGGTGAAATTCGCCTTGATGGCGCAACCTATGATCAGTGGGATCCCATCGCCCTTGGCCCGCATATCGGCTATCTGCCCCAATCGCTGGAGCTTTTGTCGGGCACCGTCCGCGACAATATCTGTCGCTTTGATCCCAACGGTTCCGATGACGCCATTATTGCTGCTGCGCGGCTTGCCGGCGTCCATGACATGATCCTGTCCCTGCCAAAAGGCTACGCCACCGAAATCGGTCACGGCACCCCGCCGCTTTCGGGCGGCCAGGTGCAGCGCGTCGGCCTCGCCCGTGCCCTTTATGGCGACCCACGCCTCATCGTTCTTGATGAGCCGAATTCGAACCTCGATGCTATCGGTGACGAAGCCCTCATGCGTGCAATTCTTGCCTGCCGTGAACGTGGGGCGACCCTGATCATCATGGCACACCGCCCCTCGGCGATTGCGAGCGTGAACAAGGTGCTGGTCTTGCAGAACGGGACGGTCGCGCATTTTGGCGACAAGGAGGTTGTCCTGGCCCAAGCTGTCCGGCCCGCTGCTACACTGGTGAAAAAGGTGCAGGATGCCGGTTGATGCCGCTCCCGCGCCTTCCGTCAGGATGGGTCGTGCCGGCGCCGTTGCCGTTGTCTCCAGCCTGGCGCTTGTTGCCGCTTTGCTGGTGTGGTCGGTTCTGACCCAGATCAGCGGCGCGGTCGTGGCCCAAGGGACGATTGCCGTCATGGGTAAGCCAAAGGCCGTGCAGCATCTCGATGGCGGCATCGTTCAGGACATTCTCGTCGCGGATGGTGATCTTGTGCAAAAGGGGCAAGTGCTGATCCGCCTTGATCCATCACTCCTTGAGGCCAATCTGGAGATTTACCGCAACCGCCTTGCCGAGGCATCGGCGCGATTGGCACGGCTTCAGGCCGAGCAGGCGGGCGCGTCCGACGTTGTCTTTGCCGAAACGCCACCGCTGTTGTCTGGCCGTGACCTGCAGCCCGTCCAAACCATGGAAGGCGAGATTTTCGCCGCGCGCGCCGAAATTCAGGCCGGGCGCAAGTCGCAGCTCGAGGAACGTATCCGCCAGTTCAACAATCAGATTGCGGGCGTCGAAGCCCTGATCGCGGCAAAGCGCGAACAGGTTGGCTTTATCGAACAGGAGCTCACCCGTCAGGAAGAACTGCGTGACAAAGGACTGGCCCGTGATGCCGACGTGCTGACCCTGCAGGGAAATCGTGCTGACCTGCTGGGGCAGATTGCCGAACATCTGACCGAGGCCGCGCGCATCGAAAACTCGGTGCACGACACCGAACTGGAAATCCTGCAGGCGGATCGCCAGTTCCGCGAAGAGGCCGTGACGGCATTGCAGCAAACCCGCCAGCAGATCGAAGAGCTTGTGCAGCAGATCGTCAGCACGGAAAAGCAGCTGGAGCGGATCGAGATCGTGGCTCCCGTTACCGGGAACGTGCATGAGCTTCAGATCGTGACGGAAGGGGGCATCGTGCCGCCCGGTGCACTGATCGCCCAGATCATTGCGGTTGATGAGGCGCGCGCCTTCGAGTTCCGCGTGGCTCCGGTCTCGGTCGATAACATTCAGCCCAGGCAGCAGGTCCGCCTGCGCTTCGCCGCATTCAACACCCGGACAACGCCCGAGATTTTCGGCGAAGTCGCAGGAATTTCGCCGACGACCGTTATGGATGAAACCACCGGTGCCGCCTACTATCGCGTGTTTGTCGAGGTCGCTCCGGCAGAACTGGCACGGCTCGGCGGGCTGGAGCTGGTCCCCGGCATGCCAATTGAGGGCTACATCGGCACTGGGAGCAGGTCGGTCGCCGACTATCTGACACGTCCGATTGTGGATAGCTTGGGTAAGGCGTTCCGCGAAGAGTAGCGACTATCGCAACATATAGGCGCGAACAAGAAAAGCCCGGCGGCGCGACGGTGTGATATGCGCCACCTGCAGCATGGTCCGTTCGCAGCCCAGAACCGTCTAGTCCTCGCTCCAGTCGAACTGGAACGCTTCGCCCGAACGAAAAACCGTCGGAACAAAGGTGCCGCGACCGGTCGCCTGCTGTTTCTTTTGTCGATGCGCGCGCCAGCCTTGGGCAAAAGCCGCTGTGCGATCGTGCGATCCGGTGTAGCCGAGATTCACAAAATCCTCATGCAACTGCTTGTCCGCCCGCCGCTGCTTATAGGACTGCCCGGCCTCCGTGTTCGAGCAGCCCTTGACTTCGCAACGCAAGGATCAAGCTTACCAGCATGCTCGGAAATCTCAAATTCCGGTGTTACGGTGCGCGACGAAAAATACTTCCGAATGTCTCAGCCATTCGCCTTGAACCAATGCTTCGATGCGCGACAGCGTCATCTGCGCGCGATGTCACGTGTGGATAGGTGCTTGCGCAAGGCTCAACACCGGAAGATGCGCTAAAAATACCATGTCGATCAGTCCAAAATTTCTCGCTGTCAGCAGCCAAGGTGATAGTGTCAAATTGATCAGCTCTCACTGAGAATTATGCCCCTAAGCGGGTCACTTCGAAGTGAATGGGGGAAAGCGGACTTGCGGCAGTGCGGCATCGCGAATGCAGCAAATGGCAAATGCAGTAGTTCGCTCAGGCCTTAGTGCAATGTCTGCCAAATCAGCTTGAAGGGCGCAAAGCGGCTGACCTGAGCCCCTGAACCTCCTCCAGTTTTTGGTAGAGTCCGTCCACGCATGGAGACGGACAATGAAGCAATCGCGGTTCACGGAAGGGCAGATCATCGGGATACTGAAGGAACAGGAGAGCGGGTCGCCGACAGCGGAGGTCTGCCGCAAGCACGGCATCAGCTCGGCGACGTTCTGCAAATAGTTGCCATTGGAGCGCCATTGGTTCGAGCCCAATGGCGACGCGCGGTTTGGCGGCATGGACGTGTCGGAGGCCCAGCGTTTGAAGGCGCTGGAGGACGAGAACGCGAAGCTGAAGAAGCTTCTGGCCGAGGCGATGCTGGACATTGCCATTTTGAAAGACGTCGCTGCAAAAAGTGGTGACGCCCGATGCGAGGCGGGAGGCGGTGGCGCATATCGTGGTGATTCACGGGGTGAGCCAGCGTCGGGCGTGCGAGGTGCTGGCAGTGGATCGCTCGAGCATCCGGTATCGGAGCATCCGCCCTGATGATGCCGCGGAACGGGCCGCGATGAAGGCGGTCGCGGCCGAGCGGCGGCGGTTCGGCTATCGGCGCATTCACATCATGCTGAACCGGCAAGGGATCGCGATGAACCTCAAGAAGTTGCGCAGGCTATACCGTGAAGAGCGGCTGCAGGTGCGCAAGCGCGGCGGACGCAAACGGGCCTTGGGAACACGACGTCCGATGGTCGTGCCACAGGCTGCGAACGCGCGCTGGAGCCTCGACGTCATCAGCGATGCGCTGACCGATGGTCGCCGGTTCCGGGTTCTGGCGGTCGTGGATGATTTCACGCGGGAGTGCCTGACGCTGGTCGCCGATACCTCCCTGTCGGGCACGAGGGTCGTGCGTGAACTGGACGCAGTCATCGCCCGGCGGGGGTGCCCCATGACCATCGTCAGTGACATTGGCACAGAGTTCACCTCGACCGCGATCCTGTCCTGGTGCCAGCGCACGGCAGTCGACTGGCACTACATCGCCCCCGGCAAACCCATGCAGAATGGTTTCATCGAGAGCTTCAACGGGCGCTTTCGCGACGCGTTCCTGAACGAAGTACTGTTCTCGACACCGACGGACGCCCGCACCCAGATCGCAACCTGGAAGGAGGACTACAACCGCCACAGACCCCATTCCGCCCTCGGCAACATCCCACCGGCCGAATTTGCCAAGAAAATGAGACTGGAAATGCTGGCAGCCTAGGGTCAGGACTCATAGCCAGAACATGACAGTTGCGGCAAGGGCGCATGCCGAAAGGAACAGATCGGCGCATCTGTCGTAGCGGGTGGCGATCCTGCGCCAGTCTTTCAGGCGTGCGAACATGTTCTCGATCTTGTGGCGCTTGCGGTAGAGGTAGGCGTCGTAGGGAATGATGGACCTGCGGCCTTTGCGGGACGGGATACAGGGCTGAATATCGCGCTTGATCAATG
>NZ_JBOFBI010000170.1:0-65037 GCF_051645465.1 Tabrizicola sp.
ACGCGCCCGATGGGCGGCAAGCATCACCAGCTCGAACCGGTTCGGAACCTTGTCAACGCAATCTTCGACCGTCACGCGGGCCATAGGGTACTCCAATCGGGAAGTTTCGCTGGAAGTGGCCTATTTATGCTGGCCGGGCAGGCTTGACAAGCGGCAAATCGGCCAAAATCAAAGTGGTTTCACTGCGTCGCGATCCGCCTGGGGCAGCGCGTCCAGCATCTCGCGCACCGAGCGGCCCGTAAGCGGATGCACCCAGTCAGGGGCAACATCGGCCAGGGGGACCAGCACGAACGCCCGATCCTGCAGCCGCGGATGGGGCAGGATCAGCTGGTCAGGGGCGTCGCGAATCTGGCCGTCGGGCGGGAGCTTTCGCCAGATATCCTGGGTCTCGGCGTCAGGCACGACCGAATCGCCCAAGGCCAAAAGATCGATGTCGAGCGTCCGCATCCCCCAGCGCTGCAGTCTTTTACGACCAAAGTATGATTCAACAAAATGAAGCTTAGCCAGGATTGACGCGGGGTCATCCTCGTTGCTGAACTCCAGGGCAGCCGCCGCGTTCACATAGTCCGGCCCGGCCCCCACCGGAAAGCAGGGCGTCGCGAAGAACCGGCTAACTGCCAGAACCGAAAAGCCTTCTTCGGAAAGCGCTTTGACCGCCCGTCGAAGCGTCTCTGCGGGCGGTTCGCCCTCAAATGGCAGATTTGCGCCTAGCGCAATCAGAGCGAGTGTTGATTTCACCATCTGGACGCATAATTTCCTATAGTTCACTTGTCGGAAAGGTGTTCCGGCTGATAGTTACTCGTTGTTAGCCGTCGGATTTCTCTACTTCACGTGGTTGAGACGCGAAAGATTGGTCTGCCGGCGACTTTGAGGGGACACAGAATGTTTTACAAAGACGAACGGCTCGCGCTGTTCATCGATGGTTCAAACCTATACGCAGCCGCAAAGGCGCTCGGGTTCGACATCGACTACAAGCTTCTCCGGATGGAGTTCATGCGACGGGGCAAGCTCTTGCGCGCGTTCTACTATACGGCGCTTCTTGAGAACGACGACTACTCGCCGATCCGGCCGCTGGTGGACTGGCTCCACTACAACGGCTTCACTATGCGCACCAAGCCCGCGAAGGAATACACCGACAGCCAGGGACGGCGGAAGGTGAAGGGCAACATGGACATCGAGCTTTGCGTCGATGCCATGGAACTGGCGCAGCGGATCGACCACGTGGTGCTTTTCTCGGGCGACGGGGATTTCCGCCCGCTGGTGGAAAGCCTGCAGCGTCAAGGGGTTCGGGTGTCGGTGGTGTCAACCATCCGCAGCCAGCCGCCGATGATTGCCGACGAACTTCGTCGCCAGGCCGACAACTTCATCGAGCTTGACGAACTGCGCGAAGTCATCGGCCGCCCCCCGCGCGAGCCGCGCCCCGCCGTGGGTGAAGAGGTCGCTATCGAGGCGAAGTGAGCCTCGCATTGGTCTGCGCCGGGGAGGGATTTCCCCGGCCATGATCGCATTGTCTGGTCTGTTTCTCGCAGCCTTCCTGGCCGCAACACCGGTGCCATTCCAGTCCGAAGTCGTGTTCCTTGGGATGCAGGCTGCGGGCTGGGAAACCGGCCTTCTGGTGATCCTCGCCTCCATCGGCAACACGCTTGGCTCTTGCGTCACTTACGCGCTTGGCCGGTGGCTTGGCGACCGGCGCGACCACCGCTGGTTTCCCCTGCGCCCCGACCAGATGGCGCGGGCCGAGGGCTGGTTCGGCCGCTGGGGCGTCTGGACGCTGCTGCTCTCCTGGGCACCGTTCGGCGACACGATCGTGGCACTTTCAGGCGTCCTGAGGGTGCCCTTTCCGCTGTTCGTGGGTATCGTCGCGCTGGCCAAGACCGGCCGTTATGTCGCCCTTGGCTGGCTGGGTGCTGCGGCCTTTGGAGTTTAGCGCCCGACGTGAAAGCGTTAACAGACCTTGAATCACCCCCCGCTAACGCATTGAAATATATAACCGCGAAACCCTGCGCACCGTGCCCATTCGCCACGCTGGACGCCACGGCCTACAGGGCTTAAGTCTAACCCGACAGCCTCCGGAACCCCCGATGCCCGACCTGCCCCCCCTGACCCTCTACCTCGCCGCCCCCCGCGGCTTCTGTGCGGGCGTCGACCGCGCGATCAAGATCGTCGAGATGGCCATCGAGAAATGGGGCGCCCCGGTCTACGTCCGGCACGAGATCGTCCACAACAAGTTCGTGGTCGACGGCCTGCGGGCGAAAGGCGCCGTCTTCGTCGAAGAACTGTCCGAGTGCCCGACCGACCGCCCGGTGGTCTTCTCGGCCCACGGCGTGCCCAAGTCGGTGCCCTTGGAGGCCGCAGGCCGCAACATGATCGCCGTCGACGCGACCTGCCCCCTCGTGACCAAGGTCCACAACGAGGCCGCCCGGCACAACGAGAACGGCGTCCAGATGATCTACATCGGCCACGCGGGCCACCCCGAAACCGTGGGCACGATGGGCCAGCTCCCTCCGGGCGAGGTCCTCCTCGTCGAAACCGTCGCCGATGTGGCAACCCTGCAGGTCCGCGACCCCGCAAAGCTCGCCTTCATCACCCAGACCACCCTTTCCGTCGACGACACCGCCGAAATCGCCGCCGCCCTCAAGGCCCGCTTCCCCCTGATCCACGCCCCGGCGCACGACGACATCTGCTACGCCACCACGAACCGCCAGGCCGCCGTCAAGGCTGTCGCCCCGAAGATCGACGCCCTTCTGGTGATCGGCGCGCCCAACTCCTCGAACTCCAAGCGTCTGGTCGAGGTAGGCACCGCAGCGGGCTGCCCCTATTCCATGCTGATCCAGCGGGCCGCCGACATCGACTGGCGCGCCCTGGAAGGCGTGCGCTCCATCGGCCTGACCGCAGGCGCCTCGGCCCCCGAAGTCCTGGTCAACGAAGTCATCGACGCCTTCCGCGCCCGCTTCGCCATGACGGTCGAGCTGGTGGAGACCGCGGTCGAGGACATCGAGTTCAAGGTCCCCCGGATCCTGCGCGAACCGGCATGACAGAGTGGGTCACGTTCCAGGGTCGGATCCAGCCGATCACGTGGGGCCGCTCCACCTACACGATCATCAGCCTGCCTGAAGCGGCGGTAGCGGCGCTCGGCGGCACACGCCGGGTCGAGGGTGAGATCGCCGAGCACCCGGTGAACCTTGCCCTGTCCCGGGCAGCGGTCATCGAGGGCGTCTTCCTTTGGACGGGTTCCAGTCTGCTAGAGCGGATCGGTATCGCGCCCGGCGATCTAGTCGAGGTCCGCCTACGCCCCGCTCCGGATGACCGCGTCGACCTTGATCCAGATTTCGAGGCCGCCTTGCACACCGCAGGGGTCAGCGCGGCTTGGGAGGGGCTGACGCCGGGCAAGCGGCGCGGGCTGCTTTACCAGATCGCCACAGCGAAGACAGAACCGACCCGCCGCAAACGCATCGCGAAACTTGTCGAGGACCTGAGATGATCACCGCTCTCCGCCGGATCGCCATTGCTGTGACCCTTGCCGTCACACCCCTCGCCGCCAACGCCGAATCGCCGCCCGAACTGGCAAGGTACTCAAGCAACCCCGGCAGCCTGCCGCCGGAGTACCGGTGGGACACCTTTGTCACCATCTACCTGGACGGGCAGGTATTGATAAAGCACTGCCGCGGGTATGAAATCGAAGGCCCGGCCTGCAAACTGACCAATACCAAGACGACACCCGAAGCGGTTGAGGCAATCCTGGCTGCCGCGAAGGCCTCCGACCTAGCCGCGCGACCCGCTCGAGAGCTGGACACTCCCCCGCCCGGCAGCAGCTCCATTGGCGGTGATGTCCTCATTGACGGACAGATGATCCTGCTTCCCCCCTTCGTCATCGATGCTGACGTCGAACGGGTCGCCCTGGTCCTTCGGGCGATCGAGGCAGCCGTCCCATCAACGGACGCACGGCTTTTGACGGGTGAATGAAGTCCCCGCTGGCCTCGGTCAGAACGCCGGGCTAGAGCTTCGGGATGACTGACGAAACCCGCATTCCCCCTGCCGCCCTGATGCTTGGCCTTGCCGGGCTGATCCCGTTCCTCTGGTCCGCTGCCACCCATCTGTCGCCTGCTTTGGCCGGATGGGCTGGCCAATGGCTGCCGCCCATGTTCCTGGGCGCCTATGTCGGGCTGACCTATGGCACGGTGATCCTTGCCTTCATGTCCGGCACCCTCTGGGGTTTTGCCACCAAGGCCGAAGGCCGCGAGGCCGCCTTGGCCTACGCCCTGTCGGTCATCCCGGCGCTCTGGGTCTTCTTCATGGTGACGGATGCCTCGGCAAACTCGACCATCTACCTTGCGGCTGGTTTCGTCGGGCTTCTGCTCTTGGACGGCACGTTCTCGGCCCTCGGCCTTGCGCCCCGTTGGTGGATGCGGCTTCGGGTCATGCTGACCGTCGTCGTCCTCGCATGCCTCGCCGTCCCGTTGCAGACCTGAAGACGATGCCCGAGCTTTTCGCCTACACCGACGGCGCCTGTTCCGGGAATCCCGGCCCTGGGGGCTGGGGCGTCCTGATGATCGCCCGCGACAACGGAGCCGTGGTCAAGGAGCGCGAGCTTAAGGGCGGTGAACCCCTGACCACGAACAACAGGATGGAGCTTCTGGCGGCAATCTCGGCGCTGGAGGCGCTGACACGGCCTTCCGTGCTGACCATCGTGACCGACAGCGCCTATGTGAAGAATGGCGTGACGGAATGGATTCACTCCTGGAAGCGCAAGAACTGGCGTACAGCCGGGGGCTCGCCCGTCAAGAATGTCGAGCTTTGGCAAAGGCTTGAGGCTGCCGCTGCCCGCCACCAGGTGACCTGGCGCTGGATCAAGGGCCACGCGGGCCATGAGGAGAACGAGCGCGCCGACGCTTTGGCGCGCGCCGGCATGGCGCCCTACAAATCAGCCCCCGCCTGAACGGTTCACAGCGCTGAAGCGCATCAAGCCGCTTGCCCGGTAAACGAACATTCGTTTACTCTTTCCTCATGCCACGCACCCGCACGATACCGGACGACCGAATCTTCGCTGCCATCCGCGCCCTGATGGACCAGGGCGGCGACAAGGCCGTGTCCTTCGGCAGCGTCTCCGCTGCCACCGGTCTTGCACCCCCCACGCTGGTCCAGCGCTACGGCAGCCGTGACGGCATGGTCCGCGCCGCGCGTTCCGCGGCCTGGGACGCGCTCGATGCCCGAACGGCCCAGGCTATCGCGGCCACCGCCGACAAGGGGCCGCAGGGCCTGCTGAAGGCCATCGGCCCGGTCGACGCCGCCGCTTTGGCGGCAGACCTCCGCGACCCCGACCTCGCGCTTCGGGCGGCAGGCTGGCGGGCTACGGTGGAATCGGCTCTGGCTCAGCGCCTCGGAACCGGTGCCAAGGCAAAAGAGGCAGCGGCCCTCCTGTTCGCGGCGTGGCAAGGCCAGTCGCTGTGGGCACGGGCCGGGGAATCGGGCTTCCGGCTGAAGGACGCTGTGAAGCGGCTTACTTAGCCCAGCTCTTCCAGGCCCAGATCAGCACGAGCGCACCCAGAAGCGCGCCGACAAAGCCCGCGCCCATCCCGGCCATCATGACCAGTCCCCGCAGCAGAAGACCGCCGATCAGCGCGCCAAGAACGCCCAGCGCAATCGTCGACGGTGTGTCGAGGTCAACCTTCAGGATCCGCGTGGCCAGGAACCCGACGGCAACCCCCACGATCAAGAGCCAGATAAGCGGCATGGCACCCCCCTCTTTCCGCAATTCATATGGGGACCCCGCCGCCTGATCGCCAGTATGGTGACATCCAGCCTCTACAGAACTGTCACATGGCGCTGCTACCAGCGATTCATGGTCATTTCGGAGGTCTCGATGCGCCGCGCCGCACTGCTGTTGCTGATCGCCAGCCCGTCCTTCGCAGACACGATCGCCACCGATACCCCCACCCTTACCGCGCCGCCGACCGAATGGCTTGGGCCAGAGCCGCACCTTGTCATCATGGGCAAAGTCAACGGGCGAGAGCTTAACATCCAGCTGACCGATATGGCCTCTGCCCCGTTTGTCGCGGAATTTGCCGGCAAGCGTGAATACCTGCCGGGCGAGGCTGGCGCCTTCCGCTACGGCGATTTCGAGGTCGCGCTCAAGGCCGAGATCGGCGGGGTCGAACGCAGCCTTGAACTGGAATTCGAGAACGACGACTTCGGGAAGGCTGCGCTGCCCTCGGATTTTGCCCTTGTGCCCGAGAATTTTCCGAAAGGTTTCGCCTCGTTCCTGGAGTTTTCGTCCGAATGGGAAGATGCCTCGGGCAGCGTCAATGACGAGATCGGCGGGTTCAACGGCACCCTGTCGCTGCAGCTTGACGAGGGCGCTCCGGACGACAAGGGCCTGCGCCCGGATGGCATGATCGGCGGGCTCGTCATGGCGGAAAAGGAAGGCGAGATCGTGGTTGTCTCGTTCACCGTTCCGGTCGCCGAATATGAAATCGACGATTGAGGCGCTTCTTGTCCTTCTGGCCCTGGCCTCGCCACTTGCGGCGGACCCTCTGGCCATAGCCGTCCCGGCCAGCACGGAGACCGTGGGCGTCGGCGGCGATGCCGATGACCCGGCGATCTGGGTCAACCCGACCGATCCGGCGCAAAGCCTGATCCTTGGCACCGACAAGCAGGGCGGGCTTTTCGTCTATGGCCTCGACGGGACCGAGCGTGCTTTCCTGCCCGATGGTCGGCTGAACAACGTCGACGTCCGGCCCTTCATGCTCGGTGGCAAGCCTGTGGCGCTGGCCGGGGCCAGCAAGCGGGATGACGATACACTCGTCTTCTATATCATTGATTCCGAAGGCGTCCGCCATGCCGAACCCTTCGCGCACCCGGCGATCCCGGCGGACATGCCGGGCGTCAAACACATCTATGGCTTTGCGATGGCCCAGGATGCGTCCGCCACCTATGCGCTGGTGAACTTCAAGTCCGGCGATATCCTGCAGTACCGGATCGAGGATCAGGCGGGGCAGCTGAGGCTTACCCTCGCGCGGCAGTGGAAGGTCGGAAGCCAGCCCGAAGGCATGGTCGCCGATGACCGCGCCGGGCATATCTACGTGGGTGAGGAAGACATCGGCATCTGGCGCTACCCGCTTGACCCAGCCCTTCCCGCCGAGCCGCTGTCGGTAGCGACCATCCCGTCCGCGTGCCTGCCGCGCGATGATGTCGAGGGGCTTGCGGTCCATGAAAGCCCCAAGGGCCGCTACCTGGTGGCGTCCGCCCAAGGCATCCACCGCGCCGCGATTTTCCTTCTCGACGGCGAGGCGATTCCGGCCTGCACCGCGCTGGTCGAGATCGCGGCGGGAGCCGTGGATGGGGTAACCGAGACCGACGGGCTCGACGTGACCTCCGCCGCCCTGCCGGGGCATCCCGAGGGCGTGCTGGTGATGATGGACGACCAGAACGCGGGCTATACGACGAACTTCAAGGTGATCGACTGGGCTGCAATCTCGGCCAACCTGCCGTAGGGGTCAGGCAAGCCGCTCCGGCAGGGTCAGCCCCTTAAGAACCTCACCCGCGGGCATCGGCCGCTTGCCTTCCCGCTGCGCTTCAAGGATTTCGACCGCCCCTTCGCCACAGGCAATGGTGAAGCCGCGAAGCACCTGCCCCGGCTGGCCGCCCCCCGCGACAAGGCGTGATCTTAGAAGCTTCACCCGCTCGCCATTCACCTCGGTCCAGGCGCCGGGGAAGGGCGACAAGCCCCGGATCAGCCGGTCCACCTCAACCGCAGGCCTCACGAAATCCACCCGCGCTTCGGCTTTGTCGATCTTCGCCGCATAGGTCACGCCCTGCGCCGGTTGCGGCTCTGGCTTGAGGTCGGGCAACCGCGCCAGCGCCTCGACGATCAGCCGAGCGCCCAAAGCGCTCAGCCGGTCATGCAGCTCGGCCGTCGTCTCCTCGGCCTCGATCGCCACCGCCTCGCGCAGCAGGACCGGCCCGGTATCCAGCCCCACCTCCATCTGCATGATGCAGACCCCGGTCTCGGCATCCCCCGCCATGATCGCCCGATGAATCGGTGCCGCCCCCCGCCAACGCGGCAGAAGCGAGGCGTGGATGTTGAGGCACCCGAAGCGCGGCGCATCCAGCACAGCTTGCGGCAGGATCAGCCCGTAGGCGACCACGACAGCGATATCGGCACCCAGTGCAGCAAAGTCTTTCGCTGCACCTTCGCTGCGCAGCGAAACAGGATGCCGCACTGGCAAACCTAGCGCCTCAGCCCGTGCCTGAACCGGACTAGGCCGCTCAGCTTTCCCACGCCCGGCAGGTCGGGGTGGCTGACAATAAACAGCAACAATCTCATGCGCTTGACGCAGAGCGTCCAGCACCGGAACCGAGAATTCAGGCGTCCCCATGAAAACTATTTTCATTTCTTGCGCCTCAGCTTGTCAGCCTTTGCGACAAGCATCCTCCGCTTCAGGGGCGAGAGGTGGTCAAAGTACATCTTCCCCGCCAGATGATCGATCTGATGCTGCACGCTGGTCGCCCAAAGCCCGACGAAATCCCGCTCCTCCACCAATCCTTCAGCATTCAGGAACCGCACCGTCACCGCCCTTGGCCGCCGGATCACCGCCGACACGCCGGGCAGGTTGGGCGAGGCTTCCTCATGCTCGCGGAACTGGACGCTTGCATGCAGCACCTCGGGGTTCGCCATCCGCACCGCCTGCCCCCGCGTCTCGGAGCAATCCACCACCGCCAGCTGCAAGGGCACCCCGATCTGCACCGCCGCCAGCCCGTAGCCCGGCATCGCCTCCATCACCGCGACCATATCGGCCCAGATCGCGCGAACTTCGTCGGTGATGGCGACCACATCCCCTGCGGGTTTGCGCAAGGTTGGGTCCGGCCAGGGCAGGATCGGTCGAAGCATCTGGAAAACCTCACGTGTCGGCCCCGGCGAATAGCGGTATCAGGGCGGAAAGTCACCCCCGGAGGTCCTATGAGACTTGCAGTCCTGATCGCTCTTCTCGCCACGCCTTCCCTCGCCGACGGCGGCATTACCGTGCAGTTGCCCGACGACGCGAAGATCGCCGAGGCCGCGACGCCCGAGTTCCTGACCGAACTGGTCAACGCCAATGTCATCGGCATGAACTGCCCGGGGTTCGAGATCGATCAGGGGGAATGGACGCTGATCACCGGAACTGCCGACAAGGTGGCCGAGGCCATCGGTGTCATGGACGCCGGCGAATATGACGACAAGTTCTACGGCCCGGCTTTCGCGATGCTGGACAAGCCCGAAAGCTGCGCCAAGGAAGGCCCGAAGATCGACCCGCTGATCGAGCGGCTGAAGGCGATGGGTGGCGATACCAAGCCGATCGGCTGATCAGACCTCCCGCGCGCGTTCCCGTTTCAGCTTTTCCATCTTGCGGGTGATCATCTGGCGTTTCAGCGGTCCGAGATAATCGATGAAGAGCTTGCCATCCAGATGGTCGATCTCGTGCTGGACGCAGGTCGCCCAGATGCCTGCGAACTGCCGCTCTTGCATCTGCCCCTTCAGGTCCATCCACCGCACCTGCACTTCGGCCGGGCGCTTCACATCGGCGTATTGGTCGGGGATCGAAAGGCAGCCTTCCTCATAGACCGAAAGGTCCTCCGACGCCCAGATGACCTCGGGGTTCACCAGCGCCATCGGCTCGGGCGTGCCTTCCTTGATGCAGTCCATCACCAGAAGCCGCTTCGTCACACCCACCTGCGGCGCCGCAAGACCGATGCCCGGCGCGTCGTACATCGTCTCGAGCATATCTGCCGCAAGACGTTCGATCTCGGGGGTGATTTCGGCCACCGGCTCGCAGAGCTTCTTGAGGCGCGGATCAGGATGGATCAGGATAGGGCGGATCATGCCTCGGGATTTATGGAAGCCCGTGCATTTAGGCAAGAGGGCGGTCCTGGCCTGGAGAAACGATGGGATGAGCGGAACGATGTACTGTGCATTACCCCTTGATCGGACCGATGTTCCAGTTCTATCTATCATATTGGTATGAAGTTCCGGCAATTATTGCCTATCCAGAACGATGTCCCGCTACGAAAGCCCGCCATGACCTTTGACACCCCGATCTCTCGCCTAGGAACCCATTGCGTCAAATGGGACATGCTGAAGCCGCTTTACGGCCTCGCCCCTGACGAGGGGCTGGCGATGTGGGTCGCCGATATGGAATTCCGCCCACCTCAGGTGGTGCAACAGGCGCTGGAAAAGATGGTGGACCACGGCGTCTACGGCTATTTCGGTGACGACAGCAAGTACCTGGATGCGATCCGCTGGTGGATGAAAACCCGCCACAGCTGGGAGGTCGCACCCGAGTGGATCTTCACCACCCACGGCCTGGTCAACGGCACCGCGCTTTGCATCGACGCGTTCACCAGGCCCGGCGACGGCGTGATCCTGATGACCCCGGTCTACCACGCCTTCTCGCGCATCATCAAAGCCGCCGACCGCGAGGTGGTGGAATGCCCGCTGGCGGTGGTCGACGGCAGGGCCGGGCTTGACCTTGCCGCCTGGGAGGCCAAGCTGACCGGCCGCGAACGGATGCTGATCCTCTGCTCGCCCCACAACCCCGGTGGCCGGGTCTGGACGGTCCCTGAGCTTCGGGCCCTGGCCGACTTCTGCGTGAAGCACGACCTGATCCTCGTCTCGGACGAAATCCACCACGATCTGGTCTTTCCGGGCCAGAAGCACACCGCCATGGCCAATGCCGCGCCAGAGATCGCGGATCGGCTGGTGATGATGACGGCCACGACCAAGACCTTCAACATCGCGGGCGCCCATGTCGGCAATGTCATCATCGCCGACCCCGAATTGCGCAAGACATTCGCCAAAAAGATGAACGCAATGGGCATCTCGCCCAATTCCTTCGGCATGCATATGGCCACGGCCGCCTACAGCCCCGAAGGTGCTGCCTGGGTCGATGCGCTGATGAGCTACCTCGACGGCAACCGGAAGCTCTTTGACGAAGGCATCAATCGCATCCCGGGCCTCCGCTCTACTGAACTGGAGGCGACCTACCTCGCCTGGGTCGATTTCTCGGGTACCGGAATGGCCCCGGACGAATTCATCGAGCGGGTCCAGAAGGTTGCCAAGATCGCCACCAACCACGGCGCAAGCTTTGGCATGGGCGGCGAGAACTTCCTGCGCTTCAACATCGCCTGCCCGCGTGCCCAGGTGGCCGAGGCGGTTTCCCGGCTGGAACGGGCCTTTGCCGACCTGCAATGAACCGCTTCCTTCGCCTTCTGGTCTATCTCTTCCTGCTGATCGGCCTCGGCTTCATCGCGGCGTCGCTTTACAGCCCCCCGGTTGCGATCCCAACTCCACCCCCGCCGCCCCTGACCGGAGAAGTCGAGCGGATCGTGATCGAGAAAGCGGCAAGGCGGATGCAGCTTTTCCAGGATGGCAAGCCCGTACGCACCTATGAGATCGCGCTTGGCTTCACGCCCGAGGGCGACAAGGAACGCCAGGGTGACGGCAAGACACCGGAAGGCGAGTTCACCATCGACCGGAGAAACGGTGGAAGCGCCTATCACCTGTCGCTGGGCCTCGACTATCCCAAACCCGAAGACCGAACCCGCGCCGCCGCCGGGGGCTACGACCCAGGCGGCGACATCTTCATCCATGGCCAGCCGAACGCGCTGCCGGACGGGTTGAAGCTGCAGGGCGACTGGACGGCAGGCTGCATCGCCGTGACCAACGCCGAGATGCGCGAGATATGGGCAGTCACACCCATCGGGACGAAAGTGGAAATCCGGCCCTGACAGGGCCGGGACCACGATTTTTCGTCGAAAAATCGCCCCTTGCTTCAGGCCTTGGTCAGGTACCCAACCGGCGCATTCTCGTCGCGCCAGAAGTCAAGCGGCGCCCGTTCAGACACCGCCGTCACACGCTTGAAATCGCAGACCAGCTCGCCATTCTCGATGAACGAGGCGACGATGAGGCACTGGAACACGTGGCGCGAGCCCTCATAGATGTCCACCAGTCCACGGAGCTTGCTGGGCGAAAAATCCGCATCCAGTGCAAACCCGTCCTGCCAGAACCGAAGGACCGGATAGACGGTATCGCCCACTTGCACCCGAAGCCGCGACTTGCGCTTCTGGTCTTTCTTGCGGGCGGCTTCCAACCCCTCGCGCACTTCCTTCGGCAGAAACTCAAGCATGGCAGCCTCGTACGTACCGTGGATTGGATTTTGGGACTGGCCCCGAAAAAATCAAGGTGGCGCAAAGCTATTGCCCAAATGTAAAGGCCGCATGTCGCCGAAGCCACAACCGCCGGCAACCCCCGGTTGATCGACACCCCGAAACACACGAACCAACGCGCGAAACCGGGCTTTCGGCACGGCATCGCTTGCGAATCACCCGCTAGGGCGGAATAGCCCTCGGCCATGATCCTGATCGCCGCCCTTATCCTTGATGCCGCCTTTGGCGAGCCGCGCCTGATCTGGGATCGTCTGCCTCACCCCGCCGTCCTGATGGGCCGCCTCGTCGGCTACTGCGACCGGCGCTTCAACCACGGCCAAAGCCTGCGCCTGAAGGGCACGCTCGTGACGGCGGGCCTTCTTGCCACCGGCCTTGCCCTGGGTTGGCTGATCCAGAGCCTGCCGGACTATGGGGTCCTGGAAGCCCTGGCCGTCGCTATCCTCATCGCCCAGAAAAGCCTCGTCGACCATGTCCGCGCCGTGGCCACCGCGCTGCGCCGTTCGGTCGCCGAAGGCCGTCAGGCCGTCGCCATGATCGTCGGCCGCGACACCACTGACATGACCGGCCCCGACATCTCGCGCGCCGCCATCGAAAGCGCTGCCGAGAACCTGTCGGACGGCGTCGTCGCCCCGGTCTTCTGGTATCTCGTCCTCGGCCTCCCCGGCATCGTCGCCTACAAGCTCATCAACACCGCCGACAGCATGATCGGCCACATGACCCCCCGGTACATCGAGTTCGGCTGGGCCGCCGCCCGCCTCGACGATGTCCTGAACCTGATACCGGCCCGCCTGACCGCGCTTCTGATCGCCCTCACCCACGGCTGGGTCGACCCCTCCCCGATCCTCCGCGATGCGCCCAAACACCGCAGCCCCAACGCAGGCTGGCCAGAAAGCGCACTTGCGCCGGTGTTAAACGTCGCCCTCTCCGGCCCCCGCAGCTACAACGGCATCCGCAAGGACTATCCTCATGTCTGGCCCGAAGGCCGCCGCGACCCCGGTCCCGACGACATCGACGCCGCCGCCGATGCGCTATGGCGGGTCTGGGCCGCCCTCCTTGCGGTTGCCGTCCTCATCGCGGTCTTCTAGGGTCGCGAAAATCGCCGGAGACCCCATGCGCGCCGCCCTTCTTTGCCTCGCCCTTGCCGCCCCCGCCGCCGCTGCCCCATGTGGCGGCGACTTCGGCGACTTCCTCAAGGCGATGGAGGCCGAGGCCATCGCCCAAGGCACCCCCGCCGACAAGGCCGCCGAATTCTTCGCAGGGGCCCGGCAGGACAAGAAGGTCCTGAAAGCCGACCGCAGCCAAGGCGTCTTCCGCAAGACTTTCCTCGACTTCTCGCAAAGCCTTATCTCCAAAGGCCGCCTCTCGACCGCCCGCTCCAAGTCCGAAAGCCTCGACGCCATCTTCGCCCGCGCCGAGACCGAATACGGCGTCTCGCGCGGTATCCTCCTCGCCTTCTGGGCCTTCGAGACCGACTTCGGCCAGGTCCAGGGCGACTTCAACACCCGTAACGCCCTCCTCACCCTCGCCCACGACTGCCGCCGGCCCGAGCTCTTCCAGCCCCAAGTCCTCGCCGCCACCCAGCTTTATGCACTGGACGAGTTCGACCTCGACACCAAGGGCGCATGGGCGGGCGAGATCGGCATGGTGCAGATGCTGCCCAAAGACATCCTCGAACGCGGGATCGATGGCGATGGCGACGGGCTGATCCTGCTCAAGACCTCGGAGGCTGACGCGATCCTCTCTGGCGCGCGGATGCTGCAGCACCATGGCTGGCGGGCCGGTGAGCCCTGGCTGGCCGAAGTCACCCTGCCCGACGGTTTCGACTGGTCCCTCACCGGCCTCGACACCGAAAAACAAACCGAAGACTGGATCGCCCTCGGCGTCACCCCCCGCAACGGCGCGCTGACACCGGGCCTTCAAGCGTCGATCCTGCTGCCCCAGGGCCGCAAAGGCCCGGCCTTTCTGATCTACCCAAACTACCGTGTGCTCTTTGAATGGAACAAGAGCTTCGTCTACGTCACCACCGCCGCCTACTTCGGGACGAGGATCGAAGGCGCCGACCCCTACAACGCAGGCAACCCCGACCCGGCGCTCAGCCTCGAAGCAATGACCGCGCTGCAGGAAAAGCTGGCCTCCCTTGGCCATGACGTGGGCAAGATCGACGGCATCCTCGGCGCGGGCACCCGGGCCGCCGTTCAGAAGGAACAGGTCCGCCTTGGCCTTCCCGCCGATGGCTGGCCGACCAAGGCGCTATTGGACGCGCTCTGATGGCCAGCTGGGGCCTGGTCTCGACGATCAAGGCGCCCGAGGAGAAGGTTCTGGCCTTCGCCGCCCACCACCTGTCGCTTGGCGCCTCGCATCTGTGGCTGTTCTTCGACGACCCCGAGGCGCCGATCCCCGCGCCGCTGACCAACCACCCCAAAGTCACCATCACCCGCTGCGACGACGCCCACTGGTCCGCCGTCGGCAAGAAACGCCCGCCGCAGCACCAGAACCGCCAGACCCAGAACGCTCGCTTCACCTACCGGCACCTCACCACCACCGACTGGATCGTCCACATCGACGTGGACGAGTTCATCCTGACCCCGCGCCCGGTGGCCGACATCCTGTACGACACCCCGCCCGACACCATCGCGATGAAGCTTGAACCGTTCGAGGCGATGCACGACCCGCTCCTGCCTGACGACATCTACACCTCGCGCGAGTTCCGCGGCGCGCTCCGCCATGAACACTGGCCCCGCCGCCGCGCAGCACTTGGCGTCTACCGCAAGATCATCCGCGACGGGATGCTCAGCCATACCGTGGGGAAGGTCATCTACCGCACGCAGGTTCCGGGCCTCCTGCCGCGCCTGCATGCGGTGATGGTCAACAAGGAATTCGTCCGCACGCCCGAGTGGCAACCGGAGATGAAGCTTCTCCACTTTCACGCCCAGGACCGGCAGGCCTGGCTTGCAGCGCTTCCCTTCCGGATGACCAAGGGAGCCTACCAGTTCCGGCCCGAACTGCAGGCCTTCCTGGCCGAGGCAAGCCCCGAGGAAATCGACAAATTCTACCGCCGGACCCAGATTCTGTCCCTGGAACTGGCGGCAGAGCTGCAGAAAGTCGGCCGCGTACTGATCGCCGACCTCGGCCTGCGCCGGAAGGTCGAGGCTCTGCTGGCCGGAGAGCTGGGCTAGAACACGATCTATGGGACCGCTCGTCGATGCACTCCGTGCACTCCTCGCTGGGGCAGCCCCGACGAGTACACGAAGTGCACGAGGAGGATGCGACAGGCGTTTGGGAACAGCGCTTCCGTCAGGTGTGATCCTGCTCTAACCGACGTTCACCAGCATCAGTGCCGCACGGCGGAAGGTGGCCATGATCTCCGCCTTTTCTCGTCCTGCAACGCCGGTTTCTGCCATCGCGCGGTCCATCACCGCCAGCCAGTCCTCGGCATCCTGACGGCGGATTTCGACATGGGCATGTATTTCCCGCAGGTTCATGTGGCCGTGGCGTTCCTGATAGTAGCGCTGCCCGCCAAGGAAGCCGCACAGAAACTCGAACTGCGCCGGCCGGACGTGGCTCAGCCCGTGACCCTTCTGGTGCATCTCCATGATCGCCCGCCCCTGCGGCAGGCTTTCGATCAGGTCGTAGAAGCGGTTGACCAGGAGGCTCACCGTTGGTTCACCGCCGATCCGGTCGATCATCGGCTCCATGGCGTCAGCTCTGTGGCCGGGTCTTCTTCGGGTCGTAATGCGACAGGGGCACGATCACCGCAGGCAGGCGCTTCTGGTGGCCGTCCAGCTTGCCAACCTCCAGCGCCGTCCCCATTTCGGCGTGGGCCACATCCACCCGCGCCAGCGCGATGTTCTTGCCCAGAACCGGCGAGCGGACCGCAGACGTCACCTCCCCCACCTGCGCCCGGCCCACATGCAGGCAATCGCCGTGGCCCACATCGACCGCCGCATCAATCTCCAGCCCGACAAAGCGCCGCGAGGGATGTTCCTTCCGCCGGATCAATGCCTCCCGCCCGACGAAGTCATCGGCCTTCGACTTCAAAGGCACCGTGAACCCGATCCCCGCCTCAAACGGATCGGTCTGGTCGCTGAACTCGCTGCCCGCGAAGATCAGCCCCGCCTCGATCCGCACCATGTCGAGCGCCGCCAGCCCCATCGGCCGCAAGCCAAGACCTTCGCCATGTGCCCAGACCGCATCGTAAACCGCCGTCCCGTCCTTCGGGTGGCAGAACACCTCGAACCCAAGCTCCCCCGTATACCCCGTCCGCGAAACGACTACCGAAGCGCCCGTTGGCCCCCCAACCCGGCCCACGGTAAACCGGAACCACCCCAGCTCCTCCACCGTCGGCTGATGCGGCGCGGTCCAGATCATGCGCTTCATGATCTCGCGCGAGTTCGGCCCCTGGACCGCCAGGTTATGCAACTGATCGGTCGATGACCGCACCATCGCCTTCAGCCCCAGCTTCTCGGCCTGCTCCCGGATCCATACCCCGCCGTAGTCGTCCCCTCCGATCCAGCGGAACTGGTCACGACCGAGCCGGTACAACGTCCCGTCGTCGATCATCCCCCCGTGGTCATAGCACATCGCGGAATAGACCACCTGGCCCTGCGAAAGCTTCGTCACGTCCCGCGTCAGCACCCATTGCATCAGCCGCTCGGCGTCCGGCCCCGTGACCTCCCACTTCCGCAGGGGCGACAGGTCCATCACCACCGCCGCCTGACGGCAGGCCCAATACTCCTCCAGCGCCCCGTTCGCCGAATAGACCTGCGGCAGCCAATAGCCTTTATATTCAACATGATGCCTTGTCTTCTCGTCAATGCGCGGATGGAAGGCAGTTTCCTTGGTCATCTTCGGCTCCGAAGCAGGCGTGGGGCGATAGGCGATGGAACGCGAGAACTTCTCGGCCCCCGAATAGGTGCGAATGTGGATATCGCTGAGATACCAGCCGTTCGCGGGCGAGGTATCGTCGGGACAGGCCGAGTTCACGCAGACAATATCCGTCAGCGCACGGAAAAGCACATAATCACCGGGCCGCGACCACGGTTCATCGCTGATCAGAACCCCATGTGAATCAATGTTCGTATTGAAGAACAGGTTCACCGCCATCCAACCGGGCCTCGGGTCTACCCCATGCCCCGCAAGCGCCCGATTAAAGTTGTCCGAGCAGTTCACATGCCCCGGATACCCGATGTCATCGTAGTACTTAGACGCACAGGCCATAGCGAAAGCGTCATGCCGACCGACCGTATCCTGCACCACCTCGACCAAGGGCACCCAGTCCTGATCGTAGTACTTCGAATGCAGCCCCGGCATCGAATAGGCATGGCCCATCAGCGTCCGGCTGGTCGTCACGTCCAGCGGGTGCTGGATGCCACGGTCCAGCTTGCGAGCATCGAAGCACTGGAAATCGGTGCACTGACGGCCATCGACGTCCAAAATCTGGATGTAGTCCCCAGCCTTGACGAAGTAGCTCTCCGCCGTCGCCGACTTCACCCGCAGGTCCAGGACCGGGTCGGCCAGGGGATCGGGCAGATCGTAATGCCCCACCATCCGGGGCTTCGCCCGCTGCACCAACAGCGTCAGCGGTGTCGCCGTGTCCTGCGCTTCCGGCGCCATCGGCAGCCCGGGTGCCGCCACCACCAGCCACCCGTCATCCAGCGCTGCGAACTCCGCCCGGGCCCCGGCAGCTGTCTCGCCCCCGAAAAGCCGGATCGCTCCAGCTTGCGCAAGATCGATCCCGCGCCGCGTAAGGCCCGTGCGCAGCCGTGACAGCCCGTCGCCAGCGGCATCGCCCAGGGCCAGCATCGCCTTCAGCCCCTCGGCCTGCGAATTGGCCGCCTGCCCCAGGACCGCCGCATCCACCCGCCCATCCGTCGTCGCCGCAACCAGCTCACAGGGCTGACCGCCCTCGTCGTTGACCAGCACCAGACGGTCGCCCGTCATCACCTGCAAAAGCACCGCCCCGCTGCCCGGCACCACATGACGCTCTTGCCCCAGATGGCGCGAGAGTCCCTGCGGTGTCAGAATGCGGCTTGGACGGGGTGGACCCGGAATGACTGCGGGATAGATGGTGTCGAGCATGGCCTCCCCCAGACCTGACCGGCGCGGACAAGGCCCCAGTCGTTTTAATGAGGATAAAACTTGTTCATCCGCAAGAATAGCCCCAGGCTAAGGGTGACACAAGCTCACGGTGGGGAAAAGGCGGCAAGATGCTGGCACTAAGCTTCGGGCTGATGGCAGCGCTGATCTGGGCGGTGCATGACCTTCTGGCGCGGAAGGTCAGCCAGGGCGCGGCCCTTCTGCCGATCCTGATCGTGGTCCTCGGCGCGGGTGCATTGGTCCTGGCACCGATCGCGCTCATCTTCGGCGATTGGGCGGTGATGACCGCCTCGGCCGTGGCCATCTCGGTCGCCTACGGCCTAGCCTACGCCGTTGCGGGCGGCGCGCTTTACAAGGCCTTCAGCGTCGCACCGGTGCGGCTCGTCTCGCCCGTCATCGGGGCCTACCCGATGCTGTCGCTGGCCATCGCCGTCGCCCAGGGCCGCACGGTGACCACCGCCGACTGGCTGGCCGTCACGGCCATCGTCACAGGCATCGCCATCGTCGCCATCGCCGCGCGCGACGACAGCCCGGAGGGCTACGCCACCACCCCCGCAGTCGCCCTGGCCTGGGCGGGGTTCAGCGGCTTAGGCTTCGCCGCGACCTTTGCTCTGGGACAAGAGGCGACCCGCCAGGGCGCCGAATTGCCCGTGATGCTCATCGGACGCGTTGTTGCTCTGACGGTCGTTCTGGCACTGGCCAGCGCCCGCGGCGGACCCATCGCACCGCAGCGCGGGCTGCTCTGGCTCCTGGTCCTGATGGGGGTCATCGACGCCCTGGCCCTTGGCCTGGTAACCGCCGCAGGCGGGCTGCCACACTCGGAGTATGCCTCGGTCACGTCATCGCTTTTCGGCGTCCTTACCGTGCTGCTCGCCGCCTGGTTCCTGAAGGAACAGGTCCGCCCCGTGCAATGGCTGGGGATTGCCGCCGTCTTTTCCGGCATCGCTGCGCTGTCCCTGCAGGCCTGACCTACTCCGCCGCCTCCACCCGCACCGGCGCCGCCCCGCGCACAGATTGCGTCAACCGGCGCTCATCCCTCGGGCTCACCCCGAAGAACTCGGTATAATGCCGGATCATCGGGCTGGACGTCATGTAGCCCACCGAAGCCGCGATCTCGCGCAGGGGGTCGTTGGAGTACAGCACCCGCTGCCGCGCCTTCATCAGCCGCAGATGGTGGTAGTAGCGGAGCGGGCTCTGCCCCGTCTCGCGCTTGAACATCCGCTCGAAATGCCGCCCCGAAAGGCCCACCGCCGCCGCGACGTCAGGGATGCGCAACGGGTCTTCGACATGGGTCTCGAACAGCCGGATCGCCTCGCGGATGGCCATGGGCAGCGTATCGGTCGTGCCCCCCGACCGGGCGACAGGAACCTTCTGGCTCGCATCCGCGTCCCGCACGAACGGATGCTGGAACCAGCAGGCAACCTCGGTCATGCAGTCGCGCCCCAGCCGTTCCTCGATCAGCCGCAGCATCAGATCGAACACCGCGCCCGCTCCGCTCGCCGTTATCCGCCGCCCTTCACGCAGGATCGTGACTTCCCGCGCTTCGATTTCCGGGAAGTCCGCCTTGAACGCGGCCTCATAGCACCAATGCACCGAACAGGGCCGCCCCTCCATCAGCCCTGCCCGCGCCAGCGGGAAAATCCCCCCTGAAAACGCCCCCAACACCACCCCCGTCCGATCAAGCCACCTCAGCCGCGCCGGGCTGCGGCGGGGGTCGGCGAAGACCGCCGGCGGCGGCGAGAGGAGGTAAAGCTGATCCACCCCCTCAAGCTCTTGCAAGGTCAGGTCCGGATCAAACCCGATCTCGGCCGACGACCGCACCGGCGCCGCAGTTTCGGACACCAGCGTCCAGACAAACTCGCGCCGTCCGGTGATCTCGTTCGCCGCCCGCAGCGGCTCGATGGCGGACGTGAGGCAGGCCATCGGAAAGCCGGGGAACAGCAGAAACCCAAGCCGAAGCGGCCCGCCGCCAGCCATCATGCCGCCCGATCAGTCATCCGGCCACCAGCCGGGCGAGGTGGCCGCGCCGTCATCGTACTGCGACAGCCACTTGGTCATCGCATCGCGATTGCGCAGGAAACCCTTGTACGCGGCAAGATCGGGATGGATGTCGCGCACCACCCGGTGCAGGCGGCGGCCCCATTTCGGCACCGTGACCAGCTCCTCGAACTTGCCCAGATAGCAGCGGATATCGAAGGCAATCGCGTTCGACCGGGGCAGCCGGTACAGCGACTGAAGCTCCACCCGCAGGTGCATCTTGTGGCCCATGTTTTCATGGGTCAGCGTCGTGCGGTCCGGCCCCCATTTCGGATAGGTCTCGGGCGCGGTATCCAGAAGCGGGTTCACCGTCATCGTCCAGTTGAAGCGCCTGACCGGCGCGCCGTGCTGCAGCTTCAGAAGGAACTTCAGCGCCCGGTCGAAGATGCCCTTCGGGTGTGCCAAAGGCACGGGCGCATGCCACTCATGGAAATTCATCCCGATATCGAAATCGACCGACCAGTCCGCCTGGCTGGTGGCGATCCCTGCATCCATCCAGAGCGTCCCGTCACGTTCGTCCTGCAAAGTCCAGTCGCCCTGGGTCTGGCGCATGATGTACTCGAACGGGCCATAGGGCAGCGTCGATTCGTCCAGGAATGTGAACGAATGGTCGATACCAAGCGGCCGGTTGATCCAGTGCCAGCGGTTTCCGGTCTTCTCCAGCGAAAACCACTCCGGATACTCCCGCGCCTTGGTCTCCATGATCAGTTCCAGGGTATCCCAGCCCGCCAGGGTCATATGCGGCAGCGACTGGCAGCGGAGCGGGTCCTCGGCCAGTACCTTGGCCCGGTCGATCATCTCGGCGACGTAGTGTTCGTCGACGTCGAGGGTCTTCTCGAAAACGCTGCCCTTGCGGCCCGGAACATGCGGCTCAAGGTTGACCGCGTACATGTAGTCGTCACGGTCGAAAGGGAACGGGAAGCGTTTGATATAATGCGGAGAATTCCGGTAGGTGAAGTCGCCCCGGAACGTCTCGTCCTTGAAGAACTCGCTGAAGGCGCCGGGCTTGAAATCAAGGCTCATGGGTCCCCTCCTATCGGTCAAGGACGAGGGTCTTGCCCTCGAAACGGCTCACGCAGGGCATGATCTTCTTGCCCGACGCATGGTCTTCGTCGCTCAGCCAATGGTCACGATGCAGGATCGTCCCATCGCATTCATGAACATTCGTTTCGCATTGTCCGCAGGCCCCGCCCCGACACAGATAGGGCGCGTCGACGCCCGCCGCCTCGATCGCCTCCAGAAGCGATTGGGCCGTCCCGACTGTGATCGTCTTGCCCGACACCGCCAGTTCCACGGTGAAGGGCTTGCCGGTCCCAGGCGCCAGAAACTCCTCATGATGCAGCGCGAGCTTCGGCCAGCCCATCGTCTCTGCCGTCGAGAGCACCCAGTTGATCATCCCCTTCGGACCGCAGACATAAAGATGCGTGCCGATCGGCTGCATCGCCAGAACGCGCGAAAGATCGATCTGTTGCCCTTGATCGTCGAAATAGCAGTGCACCCGGTCCGGATGAGCCGCCGTCAGGCGGTCCATATAGGCCCCTAGGGCCTTGGTCCGGGCCGAGTAGTGCAGCTCGAACCGCCCCCCGAAATGCGTCAGCTGCGCGATCTGCGCCAGGAACGGAGTAATCCCGATCCCCCCGGCGAGCATAAGATGCTTCCGCGCCCGGTTGTCCAATGGGAACAGATTCACCGGATGCGAGATCACCATCTCCATCCCCGGCTTGACGTGGCGGTGCATGTACAACGACCCACCCCGACCCTGATCGTCGCGCCGGACAGATATCTCGTAGCCCGACCGGTCCTCGGGATCCGACATAAGCGAATAAGGATTCATCCTGCGAGTGCCATGGTCATCCATCTCGACCACAGTATGTGCCCCGCCCGAAAACGCCGGCAGTTCGGACCCGTCACGGGCCACAAAACGGAACCGCGTCACCAGATCATTCACCGGCACGACCTCTGCCACGCGGACCAAAAGCTTGGCGACACTCATTTGAACCTCACGACGCTTTCCGGCACCTGCCCCGGGTCCTCCGCATCGATGTTCACCCCCTGGAACGCCGCAAGACGACGGGAATAATGGTCGCGGACAAAGAGGTTAAGCCCGCAATGGCTGCACTTGAACGGATCGGTCGCCACGTTCTCGGTGATCCCCTTGCAATGTACGCACTGCACCCGGCGAAGGGTCGACCCGCGATGCTCTTTCTGGATCGCCGCAAAGGGAAACCCCGTCGCCATGATGTCGCGCTCGGCCTGGCCGATCAGACCCTCGCTTCCCGCGAGGTAGAACTGGGTCCCCATATGGGTGTCTGACAGCACCCGCTGCAGACGCGGCAACAGCGCGGGAATCGTCGGGGCGCGGAAGAACTGCGCCGCTCCCAGACCCTCCAGCGCCGCAGCATGATCGACACCGGTCGGCCCAGGACAATACATCACATGCCCGGCCGCCAAGATAAGCGAACGATCATTCGCTTTCTTCAGCATGTCGATCACCGCATCGGCCCCCTCACCATCGGCCACAATCACATGCAGCTTGCCCGGCCGCGGCTCTAGGGGCGCGTAGACCGGTCGACTGCGGATCGACTTGGCATCAACTGGGGTCAGGTTGGTCTTCACGGGCTCCGGTTCCTTGGTCAATGGGCCCGCCTCGCAGCGGACCCCAGTCGGTCAGTCCTTCGCAGAACGACGCTTCTTCTCCACGTCGTAGAACGGCAGCGAATGCGTCTCGGCCTTGATCTCGCCATGGGTGGCGCAGTTGACGACAAGCTTCTTCCCGTTCACCGCCAGATCGACCGGCAGGCGCGCAATTGCCACGGTCCAGTCGTTCAGCGGCGAATACATCGCTTGCGTGACCAGACCCACCTGCTTGTCCTTCTTGAAGACCGGCGCGCCGTTGCCCGGCACCTTCTTGCCCTCAAGCTTCAGCCCCCAGATCTTGAACCGCTCGCGGCCCTTCAGCCGATAATGCTCCTCGGCCCCCCGGAAGCCCACCTTGCCGGGCGTCACGGTAAAGTCGAGGCCGAGCTCCCACAACGTGTCCCCCGGCCCCTCATCCGCAAACGGATACATCTCGGAATTGTCGAAAGGATAGAACAATAGATAGCTCTCGGTCCGCAGCATATCCAGCGTAGTGAAGCGGCAGGGGATGATCCCCATCTTCTTGCCCTCGGCCAGAATGCGGTCCCAGATCTCCACCGCATCCTGCCCCCGGCAGAAGATCTCATACCCCCGCTCACCCGTGTACCCGGTCCGCGACAGGGTAATGGGCTTCCCGAACAGCGACGTCGGCATATGGCTCATGTAGGGCAGCCCCCGGACACCGGGGATGTGCTTTTCCAGATACTGCACCGCCAACGGCCCCTGCAGCGACAGGTCGTGCAGGTTGTCGTCGAAGCGGACCGATACATCCCGCCCCGTCGCCGCCATCGTCAGCTGCTCGTGCCCCTGACCCGAGCCATGCACCACCGTGAAGGAATTGGGCCCAAATCGGTAGATCAGGCAGTCGTCGATGAACTTGCCCGCGTCATTCAGCATGCAGGCGTAGATCGCCCGCCCCGGCATGAGCTTTTCCATGTTCCGGGTCGTGGCCCGTTCGATCACATGCGACGCCGCCGGCCCGGTAATGTGCACCTTCTTCAGACCCGAGACGTCCATCAGCCCCGCCTTGGTGCGGATCGCCATGTACTCGGCATCCGGGTCGCCCTTCGCGTAGGACCAGGCGGTCCCCATCCCGCTCCAGTCCTCCAGATTTGACCCAAGCGCACGGTGGCGGTCCATCAACGCGGAAAAACGCCAGGAATTGGTCATCTGCACTCTCCCTGAGTGGTTGTTCTTTTGCGCCAAGTGTCAGGCGATTCCCGCCAGAAAGCAATAATCAAGTGCAACAATCTTTCTTGCCAGAAAACAATTGCCCAAAGAAAAGGCCGCCTCGACGGGCGGCCTTTCCGGATGCTTGTCGGCGCCTCACTCGGCAGGGGCGCTGCTGAACCAGGTCAGGGGCTGCAGAAGATAGTCGCCAAACGCCATGCGTTCGGTATCCGGCAGCACGAAGTACCAGTTCGCGATCAGCACGACCAACGCACCGGCAATCAGCGTCAGGTAAGGCAGCATGCCCGCCTTCTTCTGCCCAAGATCGCCGTAGGCAAGGCCAAGGTCGTCGTAGGCCTCTTTCGGGAACTTGCCGCCGTCCTGGACATAGTGGCGGAACCAGAACACCGGGACGATCAGCGCCGCAAAGACCAGACCCGACAGAAGCGCACCGGAATAGCCCCAGACCTTCGCGCCCGCCCCAAGGAACAGGATGTTGACGAAAGCCAGAAGCGTGTTCACCCCGATCAGCCACGATGGCGCCCTCCACGGACGTTCCATATGCGCCGAGTCGATCCGGTGGATCCAGCCTGCATTCAGGTTCAGGAAGTTGAACAGGATGTAGCCGACGTTGGAAATCGCCAGCACGTAGAAGTAGCCCCCGATGTCCGACGCGAGCGCCAGCAGGAACACGTTGAAGGCAAAGTCCGTCCACATCGCCCGGCGTGGCGCGCCATGTTCGTTGACCGTGCCCAGGTACTTCGGCAGCCAGCCATCGCGCGAGCCCTGATAAAGCGTGCGCGACGATCCGGCCATCGCGGTCATGATCGCCAGGAACAGCGCCATGATCATCAGGATCACGAAGATCTGGGTGATCACCGCCCCGCCGCCGATCATGTTGCCCATCGCCTCGCCGACGCCCGTTCCGTCGACAATCCCCGCCGCCAGCATGCCCTCGGTGCCAAGAACGCCCTGGAACGAGAACGGGATGAGGAAGAAGAACAGGCAGCACAGGAGGCCCGAGTAGAAGATCGCCCGGAACGTATCGGTCTTCGGGTCCTTCAGCTCACGGGTATAGCAGACCGCGGTTTCAAAGCCGTAGGTCGACCAGGCAGCGATATAAAGGCCGCCGAGGAACAGCGTCCAGCCGCCGATGTTCCACTCGCCATCGACGCCCGAATAGGCGGCCGTTGGCGGCACGAGGTTCGTCACGTTCATCCAGTTGATCGACCCGTTCAGGATCGGGACCAGGCCAACCAGCAAAAGCGGCACCAGCACGATGATTGCCAGCCACTTCTGGGCGCTTGCGGTCGAGGCGATGCCGCGTTCCTGGATCAAGAGGATAATCAGCATAAGGGCCACGCCGACCACGAAGTACGAGTTGAAGTACAACGTCCCGAGGCCTGGGATCACAAGCGTGCCGGCTTCCCATGTGCGGAAGGCCGGTGTCAGCGCCGACACGCCATCAGCCGTCGCAACGGCCTGGATGGCAGCCTCGGCGGTCGTACCAGCATTTTCGGCCATGTAGGCCACCACAGACTCGGTCTGCGCCGTATAGTTGGCAAGGTTCGCCGTCACCCAGTCCAGCACCGGCTGGCTGTCGGCCAGCGGGATCGGGAAGAGCGCGTTCAGGATATAGCCCGCTGCGATGACGCAGCCCAGCGACAGCACCGGCGACCAGGCGAACCAGTTGCACCACACCGACAAGGGCGCGATCAGCTTTGAATAGCGCAGCCAGGCCGTAGCACCATAAACCGAGGTCCCGCCCGACTTATTGCCGAACATCCCGGCCATTTCGGCATAGGTGAAGCTTTGCAGAAAGCCCATGATCATCGAGATGATCCAGACCGCGAAGGCCAGTTTCCCCGTCGTCCCGGCGATCCCGCCAATCGAGAAAAGCACCAGCGGCGGCACGCCGGCGGCGACCCAGAAGGCCCCCTTCCAGCTGAGCGCTCGGACCATCTGGCCCGATCCAGTTTCAGTCGTCATTCCCTCACTCCTGTTGGACGGCGCAGACGGCGCTTGGGCAGCACTTGAGGCTTGCCCTTTTCTCCGTTGCGCCTTGATTGGTCTTCACAGCGGACGTGGTGCGAACTTCCTTGTCTCGGGCTTCCTGCCTTCTCCTTCGTCCGCCGCAGTTTAGTGTCAGACCCGGTGTCCCCTGCGACCTGACGTCCCAAAGAAAAGCACGGGCGCACATCCATGGCGAGAAAAAATTGAGCCTTACGAAAGTATGTTTCCCAGAAATCACGGTTTGCCGGGGTGATCCCGCCCAAAAACAATGCGGCGCCGTCCGGGGCGCCGCATCGGTTCACGTCTCAACGAAGGTCAGTTCTTGAGGTAACTCTCCATCGAATCCTCCAGCGCATCCTTCCAGGGCGTGTGGTGGACCGGCGCCATCGTCCCGGTGATCACCGACTTGTAGGCGTTGTCGCGGAAAGTCATGATCCCCTTCTTCTTGTCGTCCTTCCAGTCGTAGAAGGCCTGGCAGGCGCCATCGACATCGAAGTCCGGATAGTCCGTCTCGGCGATCAGCTCTTTCACGTAATCGCCCTGATAGTGGATCGCGTCATGCGCGTCCTGCCCCGCATCCTCATGCGCCACCCGGTCCTCGACATCCTTGAGCAGCACCGCCTTGTCCGCCGGGATCGCGATCCGCCCCATGATCGCGTCACGCACCCACCAGGCTTGCGCGTCGAACATGTTGAAGGTGAACCACTGGTCCTGCATGCCCAGGTAAAAGAGCTTCGGGTTATGCACCCAGGCGACGCCTTTATAGAGGTCCGCCGTCGCCAGCCGGTTCGCCGTCTTCAGCCGCAGATCGTCGGGCAGGAACGGGAAGTGGTGCTTGTACCCGGTGCAAAGGATGATCGCGTCGATCTTCTTCGACGTCCCGTCCCCGAAATAGGCCGTATGCTCGTCCACCCGCACAAGCCCCGGCTTCTCCTCCCAGTTCGAGGGCCAGCCAAACCCCATCGGCGCCCGGCGGTACGTGCTGGTGACCGACTTCGCGCCGTACTTCCAGCACTGGCTGCCCACATCCTCGGCCGAATAGGACGTCCCCATGATCAGGATGTCCTTGCCCGAAAACTCCCGCGCATCGCGGAAGTCATGCGCATGCAGGACGCGGCCGTTGAACTTGTCGAAACCGGGGTACTCCGGGACATTCGGCACCGAGAAATGGCCCGAGGCGACAATCACATTGTCGAACTCCTCGCTGTACATCCGGTCGGCCTTCAGGTCATGGACCATGACCGTGAAGTTGCCCTTGCCCTCGTTGTAGGTCACCATCCGGACGGTCGTCGAAAACCGGATCCAGTCCCGCACGCCCGCCTTCTTCACCCGGCCCTCGATGTAATCGAACAGCACGGCCCGCGGCGGATAACTGGCGATCTGCTTGCCGAAATGCTCCTCGAACGAATAGTCGGCGAACTCCAGCCCTTCCTTCGGCCCGTTCGACCAGAGATAGCGGTACATGCTGCAGTGGACCGGCTCACCATATTCATCCAGGCCCGTGCGCCAGGTATAATTCCAAAGGCCGCCCCAGTTCGCCTGCTTCTCGAAACACACGATCTCGGGGATATCCGCCCCTTTGGCCTTGGCCGACTGGAACGCGCGCAGTTGCGCCAGGCCCGACGGCCCCGCCCCGATCACCGCGACTCTCTTGTTCATTCTCAACCTCCGGATGCTGGCGTGTTCTTCGCGCTTGCCGCGCTGGTTTTCGGGTCAAGCTTTAGGGATAGTTGCGCCTCTGTCAAATCTTCTTCCTGTCGGTAAACAAAGCTGACCCCGAAGGCAGGCGCCCCCGGGGCCTCAAGCACAACTTCTGCGCGAAACTTAAGCGGATTGCGTGCTACCTCGCAACCGTCACCGTGCACCCGGCCTGTCCGGCGACCTCGGCTGCGACCGAGCCCAGCACCAACCGCTTCACCCCGCGCTTGTCACCCGTACCCATCACGATGTGATCCGCCCCGATCTCCTCGGCATAAGCGATGATCGCCGGACCCGCCGTGCGCGACACCACCGCCACCGTGCCCACGTCGTTGGCTCCGGCCGCCTTGGCCTCGGCTTCCGCCTTCTTCAGGATCGCCTCGGCCTCCTCATCCGGCCACTGGTTGATCAGCGGCCCACGCACCCCTCCCAGCGCCAGGTTGATCGCGCAGATCGTGAGGTGCGACCCGGTCAGCTTGGCCAGCTCTGCCGCCTTGACCACCCCGACCATCGCATGGTCCGATCCATCGGTCGGGCAGAGTATCTTCTTCGTCATCACATCCTCCTCGGCTTGGTTGACGTCCGGGCCACGACATCACCAAATGCGGAAGGACGCCTTGACCTGCGTCAATAAATTTTACCCACCAGTAAACTCTGGAGCGCACCATGCAGCCGATCGACCCCAAGGACCGCAAGATCGCCAACATCCACAACGCCGCCTACCAGCCCTTCGCCTACCCCGACGGCGAGATGCTTGGCGACACGATCCTGCAGCTTGACGATGGGAAAGAGCTTGGCATCGGCTTCCACGTCTACCGCATGCCCCCCGGCATGACGACCCGCGGCCACCGCCACAACGGGCATGAGCAGTTCCTGATCCTTGAGGGCGAGCTTCATGAAAGCGACGGCACAGTGCTGCGGGCCGGGGATATGGTGTTCTACCGTGACGGGACCGAACACCATTCGTACTCCCCGAACGGCTGCCTTCTGGCCGTCCACATCGCCGGACCGGAAATCCCGGTCGACTAAGTCTAGCGCGGCATCTCGCTGTAGGGGCAGACATCATCCTCAAACGGCACATGCCGCCGCCGGAACTGCGCCCCTTCCACAATCTCCGGCCGGCTGATCCGGTCCATGCGGAAATGGCGGAAACCGGCGCGGGCGGGATCCCAGGCCACCAGATACCAAAGCGGCGGCAAAAGCAGCATGGCCTGCGGTTCAACCTCGCGCCGCGTTTCGGCGCCCTTCGCGTCGCGGTACAGAAACCGCAGGCACAATTGCTGCAGAAACGCCGTCTCGAAGCTGGGCAGCAGCGCCTCATCCATCGAACCCATGTCCGAGATATCCTGCTTCGGCGACAATTGCCCGACGTACAGGCAGTCAAGCAGGCGGCGAAGGTCTCTCACCTTGTCGGTGGGCAACGACTTCTCGATCTTGGCAAGCCCCGCATCGGCAAGGTCAGAGAACGGCAACGACCGCGCCGCCCGCATTGCCGCAACGCTGATCAGCAGCGCAAAGACCTCCGTCACGGAAAGCCGCGCGCTCGTCTGCAGCGATTGCGGGTCAAGCTGAAGCCCACCGCCCCGCCCGCATTCCGAATGGATGACAAAGCCCTGATCGCGCAGCGCCCCGATGTCGCGCAAAAGCGTTCGTCTCGAAGCACCCACCTCCCCGGCCAGATCGTTGACCGTCGAGGTTCCGTTGCGACGAAGGATACGCACGATGGCGTCATGTCTGAGGCGCGGGTTCATTTCCGCAAGGTAGCACATTTGATGCCAAAATCTGGCACCGTTTTACTCTAGGCCGATCATGGTCAACTCAACACGGAGAGCGAACATGACGTCCCCTGGCAAAGCAACACCCACCATCGTAAATCCGACCCACCTTCACGACCCCACGCCGAACGGCTACAGCACCGCCGTCATCTCCCCGGCAGGCGGGCGGCTCGCCTTCATCTCCGGCCAGGGCGGGCAGGACCAGACCGGAGGCCTTTCGCCCGATTTCGGAGCCCAGGTCGCGCAGGCCTACGCCAACCTCGCCGCCGTCATCCAGGCTATTGGTGCACGGCCTGAGCAGGTCGTGAAACTGACGGTCTTCGTGGTCGACCACGACATGTCGAAGCTCGGCGTCCTGACCCGGAACGTGATGCAGATGTTCGGCAAGACGCTGCCCGCGCAGACACTGGTCCCGGTCCCCAAGCTCGCCATCGACCCCATGCTCTTCGAGGTCGAGGCCGTCGTTCTTCTGGACTGAACGGCCAGCCGCCCGCCGACACGCCAGTGGCGGCGGGCGGCCTGTCCAACAAGGAAAACCCCCCGGAGGTGCCGGGACTTCCGCTACCCAATGCAACGGGTCCCCCGATTTGGTTCGCCCTGCGGTTGATTGCGCGCTACGTTCATCGGACGCACGGCAATGCCACAGAACAAGGGAGCCCGGAATGATCAGATCACTTGCGGTGGCGACGCTTTTGGCCACGACCACGCCAGGGCTCGCGCAGGACCTTGCATCCCACGACAACCGCATCGACCTCATGCGCTCGGACGCACCAGAGCTGGCGAAGCCGGGGCCATTCACCGTGGGCGTCCAGACGCTGGAGGTGGTGAACCCCGATCAGCTGGACATCGTGAACGTCACCGGACCGGACGTGATGCCGCGCTATGACCGTCCGCTGACGCTGGAGGTCTGGTATCCCGCGGCGGCGCCAAAGCCCGAGGCTCCGCAGGCCTACGAAAACGTACTCATCCGCGACGGCAAGCGCACCGTCGCGCTATACGGCGCGGCCGTCCGCGATGCCTCGCCGGATGCGGCGGGTGGCCCCTATCCCCTGATCCTGATCTCGCATGGCTATCCGGGGAACCGGTTCCTGATGGCTCACCTGGGCGAGAACCTGGCCAGCAAAGGCTATGTCACGGTGTCGATTGACCATACCGACAGTACCTATGACAACCAGCTCGCCTTCGGCAGCACGCTGGTGAACCGCCCGCTGGATCAGCTCTTCGTCCTGAACCAGATCGACACTCTGTCCAAGACCGAAGGATCGTTCCTAAACGGCTTGGTGGATGCCGGGAACACCGGACTGATCGGCTATTCGATGGGCGGCTATGGCGCGGTGATCCTTGCGGGCGGCGGCGTGACCGAGGCGAGCACCGCCTATGACTGGGGCGCCCCAGCGGGGACGCTCAAGGTCCATCAGGACGGCACCGAAACCCAACGCGCGCTGCCCGATCCGCGCATCAAGGCGATGGTGGCCTTTGCCCCTTGGGGCCGCAATACCGACTTCTGGGATGCGGCCGGGCTGGCCAACATCCGCACGCCGATCATGTTCATCGCGGGCGACAAGGACGACGTGTCGCTCTACGAAGGCGGTACCCGCACGATCTTTGAAGAGGCGGTGAATACCGACCGCTACCTCCTCACCTTCATCGGAGCCAACCACAACGCCGGTGCCCCAATGCCCGCCCCGATCGAAGCATGGGAACCTGCCGAGGGCCTGGATTTCATCCCCGCCGAGCACTACACCGATGCGGTCTGGGACAACGTCCGGATGAACAATATCTCCCAGCACTTCGTCACGGCCTATTTCGGCAAGATGCTGAAAGCCGACACGGGCATGGACCGCTATCTAAACCTGGTCGAGCTGGCCGAAGATGGCGTGGTCGACCGCGACGATGCGGGCACTCCGGGGCCTGCCGACACCTACTGGGCAGGCTTCCCCTTGCGCAGCGCAATCGGCCTTCGGCTGGAGCATCGCACGGCACCATAAGGCGGAGCAGCACAAGGGCGGCGACCATTGGCCGCCGCCCTGATCTTTCCGGAAGTTACTGCACGACCATCGCCGACTCGCCCGGCCAGCGGATGTCGTAGCCGAACTCGACCACCTGCTTGCCGCCTGCGGGCAATACGAAGGTCCAGTTCCGCACGCCGCGCTTGCCTTCAAGGTCCACGACCGAGGGTTCTGGATTGGCGTAGGTGGTGATCTCCAGATCCTCCTGCTCGCTGAAGGGGATGCGGTCGTAGAGGGTTACCGGAATGGAGTAGGTCAGAACGCTTTCGACGCTAAGTTTGAACCGTTCGACCCGCTGGTTGGTGGTGCCGATCAGACCGAAATCGCCGTCGGTTTTTTCAAGAACGTGGCGGGTGACCGAGAGCCCGTCCAATACGCCGAAGGGCAGGACGACCTCTTTTCCAGCCACGACGAGGGGCAGGTTGGTTTCGCCGACAAAGGTGCCATCGCGGAAGACCGAGGCACGGCCTGGCAGCAAAGGTCCGCTGAAGGAATTCGTCACGGCGGCATAAAGATAGGCGCTCGGGTCAAATTCGGGGGTCGCCCGGGCGAGCAGACCGGCCTTGAGCTTACCGCTGTCAATGGCCAGCTGCCGGACAGTTCCATCACCTGCAACGTCGGCGGCGGCGGGGAGTTGGAACACCACGGTCTGGCCTTGCAGCTGGGCGACAGCGTTCACCAGACCGGCACCGAAAACTTCGCCCCCGGCGTCGGCTCCGCCCAGGATCGCTTCTTGAGCGGCGTTCAGCTCCGCCGGCGCTTCTGGCTCTGGCGCCATGGCGTTGGGAAACTTGTCGAGATCACCCAGCATAGAGGTCGCGGCATTGCCGGGATCATAGAGAACCGCCTGGACCGAGCCCAGCTCAGGCGCATCCATCCGACCGGATGGCCGGGCGGTCGACAGCATCAGCGCGACATCAGACCAATCCTCGCCGGTGTACTGCGAGACGCGGGCGTGCCGTTCGACCAGAAGCACGGCAGCTTCGCCTTGGTCGAGGCGCAGGTCATAGACCGGCTCCCAGCCCGCATTCGCAACCTGGTAGGTGATCTGCAACGTTCCCTCGATCGGGACGGACGACGTCAGCTCGACAGTCGCGATCGAGCGTTCGGGCGGCGGCAGCACGGTTGCGTTCAGCTCTTCCTGTTTCTTGTAAAGGTCTTCCTGCAGGTCTTCGGCCTTCCGCAGGTTGGTGGCGATCTTCTCTTCGGTCAGGACAATGGTCCGCAGCGCAGCGCCCGTTTCGCTGGTCAGAAGGCCGATCGCTTGCACCCAGGTCTCGGGCCCTGCCCGCTGGTATTCGACATCGTCGACCATCATCTGCGGCTCACGGGCCATCAGCATCCCGGCAAAACGCTGACGAGTCTGCGCCGCTTCGATGTCGGCCTGGAACAGGCGGTTCTCGGTTTCGATGGCGCGCAGCTGGGCCTCCAGAGCCTCGATCTCGCCCTCGATGCGGGTCTTCAGGGGGTTGTCCTCGTCCGCAACCGGCGGAAGGCGGTCGATCCGGTGATCGACCGAGACGATTGAGAAGGCGGCATTGCCCTCTCCGGCGACGCGCAGGCTGGCCGTGTCGAAATCAAACGGCAGGTCGTCGATGATGATCTGGTTGTCGCCTGCAGGTGCCGAAAAGCGCACGCTGCGTGTGACGAGGGCACCTTGCGGATAGACGATCGCCGCCGTGACTTGGCTGGTTGCATCGATGTCTTCGGCGAAGGTCGGGCCGGTCAGAATGAGCAGGGCAATGGCAGAGCAGGACGTCCTTAGCATTTTGATCCTCATCGGTTCGGGTTCAATACTGGGACGCAGTCTGCACAGAAACCCTTGGTGTGATAGGCGATTTGTAGTTTGGCGGTGGTAGGGAATTGCCTGCCAGCCGAGAGGCGTGCTTGGGACCTGCGCGCTTCAGTTTTGCCCTTTGTGTTTCTGAGGGGCACGCAATCGGTTCTGTGGCGTGGCTTTGGAAATATCTTGCCCGCGACGGCCATAGTCCTCTGCCACCGCATGATTGCCAAGCTGCGTGGGGATCGCTCTAGATGTGGAACCTCCAGAGGTTGTCCATGGGAAGATCAAGGCGGCTGATCGGCGGCTTTGAGTTTATGCTGCCGTGCGGGCGGTGCCAATTGTATATGTGTGTCCATTCCGGCAGGTGGGCTTTGCGCTGGTCCGAGGTGTCGTGGGCGCGGGCATAGGCCCATTCGCGCAAGGCGGTCTGGATGAACCTTTCGGCCTTTCCGTTTGTCTTGGGTGTGTAGGGTTTGGTGCGGATGTGCTTCAGGCCCAGGTCCTTGCAGGCGGCCGCGAAGGCGAAGGATTTGTAGCACGATCCGTTGTCGGTCATGACGCGGGTCACGGTGATGCCCAGGCTTTCGTAATAGGCCAAGGCGGCGCGCAGGCATGCGATGGCGCTGACCGCCTTCTCGTCGGGATGGATGCCGGTCACGGCGATGCGGGATGCGTCGTCGATGGCGATGTGGACAAATTCCCAGCCCAGGCCCCGGCTGTTGCTCTGGCCTGTCCGGTCACCTGTGATGCGGTGGCCAACCCGTTCAAAACGCCCAAGCTTCTTGATGTCGAGATGGATCAGGCCGCCGGGCTCCTTGTAGGTATAGCGCACCACCGGCCCAGGCGGGGCCAGGTCCTTCAACCGCGACAACCCGGCGCGGCGCAACACCCGACTGACGGTGGCGGGCGAGACGCCGGTCAGCTCGGCGATGTGCCGCCCGCAGAGGCGCTGGCGGCGGTGCGTGATGATGCGCTGCGCCACCGCCTCTGCGGTCTGGGCCGGGATCAGCTGGGGTCGCGAGGAACGGTCCCGCATGCCATCCCGTCCCTCGGCTGCATAACGCGCCGTCCAGCGGCTCACGATCTTGGCCGAAACCCCGAAATTCCGCGCAGCCTGGGCTTTGGACAGCCCACCGGAAAGGACGCCCCGCGCCATCTCCTCTCGACGAAAGGGGGTAAGACGGGCATTCTTGTGGATGTTCATTCGGAGCGCTCCTGAAGGCGGGATGTGTGGTAACTCCAGCCTCCCTGATCCGCCCCGAATGGACAACCTGATGAAAGCTCACATCTAGAGCGGGATGAGTCTTGGCGGAACCTGCAGCGGCAGCGCCACGCCTGGAAGTCCTCCTCGTTCGACTTCGTCTCCTCGTCGGAGAAACACAGCGAGGAGTGACGAAGTCATCGACGAGCGATCCTGCGCGGACAGAAGTGCGACAATCCGATTCTGCCAGTCCGCATCCCGCTCTAAGCTCGTGATAGACATTGGGGTCGGGCTCGCCAGCCGCCGCACACTCCGCTTCAAGGCGCTCTTGGATTGCTGGCGCCTCGTCCAGGCGGTTCGACATGTGCAGCGTCTGGGCGATCATCCATTTGGCGATGCGGACCTGCGTCGCAACGCCTTGTCTTTCGTGGGCAGCAAGCGCCAGTTGGAAGTGCTCTGGCGAGAGGACGACGACCAACCTCTACCATACGTCACCGAAAGCCTTAACGCTTCCTGAACGCCCCCCAGCCAACCCATTGGAATCCCTTGCGGCCCCCAAGCGTAACTCAGCGTTACGCTCTCAGATATCCAGCGTGGTCTCCGTCTCCCAGGTCGAGAAATGCGAGCAGTAGCTCGTCCATTCCTGATGCTTCAACTTCAGGTAGGCCTGCGAAAACTCCTCCCCCATCATCGCCTTCAGCGTCTTGTCCCGATCATACTCCCTGAGCGCATCGAGGAGGTTCAACGGCAGCTTCGGCGCCCCCTTCACCGTATGCCCGTGCTGGTACATGTCGATATCATACCGCCGCCCCGGATCGGCCTTGGTCCGCACCCCATCCAACCCCGCCGCGATGATCACCGCCTGCAGCAGATACGGGTTCGCCGCCCCATCCGGCAGCCTGAGCTCGAACCGCCCCGGCCCCGGCACGCGGACCATGTGGGTCCGGTTGTTCCCCGTCCAGGTCACCGTATTCGGCGCCCATGTGGCCCCTGATGTCGTCCGGGGAGCATTGATCCGCTTGTAGCTGTTCACCGTCGGATTGGTGATCGCCGCCAAAGCGGAGGCATGTTTCATGATCCCGCCCAGAAAGTTCCGCCCCCGGTCCGAAAGCCCCAGCTCCGCCTTCTTGTCCGCGAAAGCGTTGGTCTTCCCATCCATCGACCAGACCGAGATATGCGCATGGCACCCCGACCCCGTCAGCCCCTTGAACGGCTTCGGCATGAAGGTCGCGCGGAAGCCGTGCTTCTCGGCCACCGACTTGACCATGAACTTGAAGAACGAATGCTTGTCCGCCGTCTGGAGAGCATCATCATACTTCCAGTTCATCTCGAACTGGCCGATCGCGTCTTCATGGTCGTTCTGGTAGGGCTCCCAACCCATCTCCAGCATGTAGTCGCAGACCTCGCTGATGACGTCATAACGCCGCATAACCGCTTGCTGGTCGTAGCAGGGCTTTTCCGCCGTGTCGTAGACGTCCGAGACACCGGTCCCATCCGCGTTCAGGATGAAGAACTCCGGCTCCACCCCCGTCTTGACCCGCAACCCGTCCTTCGCCGCCTCGGCAATCAGCTTCTCCAGCACGTTCCGCGGAGCCTGATCGACAAGCTTCTCCTCCATCGTCGCCCGCGCCGCGACCCAGGCCACGTCCTTCTTCCACGGGAGTTGAATGACGCTCTCCGGGTCAGGCACCGCCATCAGGTCGGGGTGGGCGGGCGTCAGGTCCAGCCAGGTCGCGAACCCGGCAAACCCGGCGCCATCCACCGCCATGTCATTGATCGCCTGCGTCGGCACCAGCTTCGCCCGCTGACCACCGAAGAGGTCAGTGTAGGAAATCATGAAATACTTGACGCCTTTTTCCTTGGCCCATTTGGCAAGGTCTTTCGCCATCACTGTCACTCCCTGTTCGTCTTTTATTGTCTCAGAACCCGCCGTTGCGGCCGGGTATCCAGTTCGTCCCCGCAATCGGTACACCGGCCATTGCTGCCGCCTCAATCGTCAGCGCGCAAAGGTCCTCCGGCTCCAGATTGTGCAGGTGATTCTTGCCGCAGGCACGGGCAATCGTCTGCGCCTCCAGCGTCATCACCTTGAGGTAATTCTTCAACCGCCGCCCGCCCAGAACCGGATCGAACCGCTTGTAAAGCTCCGGATCCTGAGTGGTGATCCCCGCCGGATCGCGGCCTTCGTGCCAGTCGTCATAAGCGTCCGCCGTGGTGCCGAGCTTCTGGTATTCCTCTTCCCACTTCGGGTCGTTGTCCCCCAGCGCGATCAGCGCCGCCGTCCCGATGGCCACCGCATCCGCGCCCAAAGCCATCGCCTTGGCCACATCCGCGCCCGACCTGATCCCGCCCGACACGATGAGCTGAACCTTCCGATGCATCCCCAGATCCTGCAGCGCCTTCACCGCCTGCGGGATACAGGCCAGGATCGGCATCCCCACATGCTCGATGAACACATCCTGCGTCGCCGCCGTGCCGCCCTGCATCCCGTCCAGCACCACAACATCCGCCCCGGCCTTCACCGCCAGCGCCGTATCATAGTAAGGCCGCGCGCCGCCGACCTTCACATAGATCGGCTTCTCCCAGTCCGTGATCTCGCGCAACTCCATGATCTTGATCTCAAGGTCGTCCGGCCCCGTCCAGTCCGGATGCCGACAGGCCGAGCGCTGGTCGATCCCTTTCGGCAGGTTGCGCATGTTGGCCACACGGTCGGAGATCTTCTGCCCCAGCAGCATCCCCCCGCCACCGGGCTTCGCGCCCTGGCCGACGACAATCTCGATGGCATCCGCACGACGGAGGTCATCGGGGTTCATCCCATAGCGGCTGGGCAGATACTGATAGACCAGTGTCTTCGAATGGCCGCGCTCTTCTTCCGTCATACCCCCGTCGCCAGTGGTGGTGGAGGTCCCGGCCGCCGACGCCCCCCGCCCCAAGGCCTCCTTTGCCGGCCCGGACAAGGCCCCAAAAGACATCCCCGCGATGGTCACCGGAATATCCAGATGGATCGGCTTCTTCGCATGCCGCGTCCCGAGCCAAACATCCGTCGCGCATTTCTCGCGGTAGCCCTCCAGAGGATACCGCGAAATGGACGCCCCCAGAAACAGCAGATCATCGAAATGCGGCAGATGCCGCTTCGTCCCGCCGCCGCGGATATCGTAGATGCCGGATGCAGCCGCGCGGCGGATTTCGGCGTTCACCGCCGGGGTGAAGGTGGCCGAAAAGCGGGGCGGGGTCTTGGGGCATTCGGTCATTCGTCACCTTCTCGAACGGCTGGGGTCGGGCAAGAGTTTTCGAAAACTCTTGCAAATCTTTTCGAAAAGATTTGCGGCGCGCGGGACAAGAGGTCGCGCATCAGTAGGCCGACGCGTTGTCGATGTTGAAATTGTACAGCTTCCGGGCCGAACCATAACGCCGGAACTCTTCCGGCTTCGCTTTCCCATCCGCCTCGCCGCGCTTCAAGAGGTCAGCCAGAAGGGCGATATGCTCCGGACGCATCTCCTTTTCGATGCAGTCCGCCCCCAGCGACTTCACCCTGCCCCGCACGAACAACCGCGCTTCATAGAGCGAGTCACCCAACGCCTCGCCCGCATTCCCAAGCACGACGACATTCCCCGACTGCGCCATGAAGCAGGACATATGGCCGATGTTGCCATGCACCACGATGTCGATCCCCTTCATCGAAATGCCGCACCGCGACGAAGCATTGCCCTTGATGACCAACAGCCCCCCGCGCCCTGTGGCCCCCGCATACTGCGACGCATCTCCGTCAACGATCACCGTGCCGGACATCATGTTCTCCGCCACGCCCGGCCCGGCCGAGCCCTTGATCCGGATCGTCGCCTGCTTGTTCATCCCCGCGCAGTAATACCCCGTGGACCCCCGCACCGTGATATCCACCGGCGCATCCACCCCGGCGGCAATCGCATGCGCGCCCTTGGGATTGATCACCTCCCACGCTGTCATGTTGGTCTGCCCCTTCAGCGCATGCAGCGCCGAGTTGAGCGCCCGCAGACCCTGCGCCCCCAGATCGAAACTTTGCATTCAACGCTCCCAGAAATAGACCGTGGCGGGCTCGGGCTCCCAGACGCGGGCCTGCTCGATCCCCGGCAGGTTCACCAGCGCGCGGTATTCCGACCCGAAGGCCACGTAGTTATCCGTTTCGGCCATCACCGCTGGCTTGCAGGCGATGGGGTCGCGCACCACGCCGAAGCCGTTCTTGGTGCCGACGACAAAGGTGAAGAACCCGTCAAGATCGGTGAGCGTCGCCTCCAGCGCCTCCCCCAGCGCCTCGCCTTCCTTCAGCTTGTGGCTGATGAAGGCCGCAGCGACCTCGGTGTCGTTCTCGGTCTCGAAGGTCATGCCCTGACGCTTCAGTTCGCGCCGCACGCCGTTGTGGTTGGAAAGCGAGCCGTTGTGGACAAGGCACTGGTCCGACCCCGTAGAAAACGGGTGTGCGCCCATGGTCGTAACTGCGGATTCGGTGGCCATCCTTGTATGGCCGATCCCGTGAGTCCCTTTCATCTTCGCCACGTCAAAGCGCCGCGCCACGTCCTTCGGCAGGCCGACTTCCTTGAAGATCTCGATCGAGTCGCCCACGCTCATCACCTTCACCTCAGGCCGAAGATGCGCCAGCGCCGACCGCGCCGCGTCAAGCTGCGCCAGCGGCACTTCCAGTACGGCATGGGTGCTTTTCACCAGCATGGCGACCGGCTGGCCGATGGCCGAATGCAGATCGCCGTCCAGGTCCTTGAAGTCACGTTCAGGATGCGCCGACTGTACCGTGATCTTGCCCAGACCATCCCTCGCCCCCGAATAAATGGCGATCCCGGCCGAGTCCGGCCCCCGGTCGGTCATGGTGATCAGCATGTCCGTCAGCATGGCCCCAAGCTTCGGCTCCAGCTTCGGGTCCTTCAGGAAAAGCCCAACGATGCCACACATGGATTCGTCTCCTTCGACTGGTTGCGATGACGCTAGCACCGACCTTTACGGCTATCAACTGGAGAGAAACTTTTTTCACTTCACGGGAAATACGCTGCCCAAAGATCAGGCAGATGCGGTTTTTCTTGACAGAATGTCGCAGGTGCCTTTCCCTTAAGAAAACAATTTTGCCGCTTGGGGAAACGACGCCGGGGCCGCGTCTTGCGGCAAATAGAAGCAAAGGCCCGTGGGAGGGAACTCGTGGAAGACCTTAATCAGCGGATTGAGGCGATGCACCGACGCGACGTGCAAGTGGCATGGGCGTTCGTGATCGGCCTCTGGTGCGCCATGATCTTCGTGGCAATAGCCACTTGGGACCTGGCCCCGAGCGGAGGCGCGCGAGTGCTCCTTCTGATCAGCGGGGCGGTGATCCTGATCTTCAACACCGCCGCTATCCTCGCGATGCTGCGGCACTACCGCGAAGATCGGGACTTCATGTACGGCCTCGACATCAAGTTCCTCGACGAAGCGCGCGGAGGGAAATGACGATGGCACATTACGAACCCCCGAAGCAGAATATGGTCGGCCAGCTGATCGACGTGATCGTGCTGGTCGTCCTGACCGTCGGCGCGCTCTTCGTGCCTGTGTGGCTGAAGATTGCCGGTGCGGCCAAGTCCGTCGCTACCCCCGTCGCAAACCCGACGTGGGAGACCCTCGGCCAGACCGAGGCGCAGTCGGCCAAGTACGAGGCCCTCGGCTACACGCCCGAGACAGCCCATGACCTGATCCTCGCACGCTTCGACTACAGCTTCTCTGTCGGCGCCCTCCTGGCGATGATTGCGGTCATCGTCCTCTACTACGTGCTGATCCTGCGGTTTTCCGATGTGGAATACCGCGAGGTCATTTCCGAAAAGTTCGGCAAGGAATAGGGGGCCGCGATGGAGCTTTGGAACTATCTCGAATACGCGGCCTGGGGGCTTTCGGCAGCCTTCGGCCTGCACATGGTGCTGGATTGGCTGAAGACCGACAGCAGCTATTCCGAAGACGTGCTGACCTCATCCCGCGAAGGCGAGCTTGAGGCCATGGCCGAAGAGCACAAGGGGTGACGTCATGACCGATACCGACATCACCTCGAAAACCATGGACGGCATAGGCCCGCACGGCACCAAGGTCGGCCTCCTCCGCGTCCTTGGCCCGGCGCATGTCTGGGCATTGGGCGTGGGCATCGTCCTTGTGGGCGAATACATGGGCTGGAACTTCGCCGTCGGCAAAGGCGGCGCCTATGCCGCGCTCATCGCCTGCTGGTTCGCCGGCATCCTCTACACCTGCGTCGCCATGATCGATAGCGAGGTCACCTCCACCGTCGCCTCGGCCGGGGGCCAATACACCCAGGCCAAGCACATCGTCGGCCCGCTCATGGCCTTCAACGTCGGCCTCTACCTCGTCTTCGCCTATACGATGCTTGAGGCGGGGAATGCGATCACGGCGGGCTATCTCTTCTCCGTCGTGGCCACGATGTCGGGGCACGAGGCGGCGCTGGACCAGCGGCCCTTCATCATCCTCGTCATCATGTTCCTGGCCTGGCTGAACTACCGCGGAGTGCTGGCGACACTGGTCTTCAACCTCGTCATCACCGCCATCGCCTTCGTCGCGATCCTTGTCCTCTTCGTTGCCACCTCCGGCATCGTCGGCGGCGGGATCATGGAACACGCGGCCCTCTTCGAAGGCCACGAACTGCCCTACGGCTGGATCGGCATCCTTGCCGCGATGCACTTCGGCCTCTGGTTCTACCTTGGCATCGAAGGCACGACGCAAGCGGCCGAGGAAGTCCGCTCCCCCGCCCGCGCGCTGCCGTTCGGCACGCTGACCGGGATCATGACCCTCCTCATCGCGGCCACGCTCACCTGGTACATCTGCACCGGTGTACTGCCGTATGAGTTCCTCGGCGACGGCGTCAACGGATCGGTGGCACCCCTCTTCGACACCGCGCGGCTCGCCGGGTCGAACGGCCTCGTCTGGCTTCTGGGCTTCGGCACCCTCTTCGCCACCCTCGCATCCGCCAACGGCTGCATCAACGACGCGTCCCGCGCCTGGTTCGCCATGGGCCGCGACAAATACCTGCCCGGCTGGTTCGGCGCGGTCCACCCGAAGTACCGCACCCCCTACCGGTCGATCGTGTTCCTGGTTCCCATCGCGCTCATCTTCGCTCTCGGCGCACCTTTGGACCAGGTGATCACCTTCTCGATCCTCTCTGGTCTCCTCGGCTATACCTTCATGCCGCTGAACATCATCATGTTCCGCCGCAAATGGCCCCTGAACTCGATCAAGCGGGGCTACGAACACCCGTTCCACCCCCTGCCCGCAATCACGCTTCTCACCCTCTGCGGCGTGACCTTCTTCGCGGTGTTCCTCGGCTACGGCACGCAGCTGATCGCGATGATCGGCTTCTACATCGTCGCCTCGCTCTGGTTCCACTTCTGGCGTTACCGCTTCGTGAACCGGGGCGCCCAGTTCACCATGCCCTGGCCAAAGCCGCAGGGCTATTGAAAGCGCGGCCCGCCCCGAAACGGGCGGGCCCATTCCCATGTCGCCTCTGATCCCTCTCGCCGCCGCAGTCGCTGCCCTTGGCCTCTGGCTTGCGGTCCGCCTTGTCCGCGAGGCGCGGGGCCGGTCCATTGCCCGGGCAGCCTATTTCGACGCCGTGAAGCCCCTCTTCACCGATCGCCAAATCCGCATCGAGCCAACCGGCTTTCCCCGCCTTGCCGGCAACCGCGGGCGCCTTGCCTTCGACCTTCAGGCCATTCCCGATACGCTGGCCTTCCGCAAACTCCCGGCACTCTGGGTCCTCGTCACCCTCACCGAACCCATGCCACTGAAAGCCACCGTCGATCTCATGGCCCGCCCGTCCGGTGGCGAACCCTTCAGCCGCTTTCCCGGCCTTCCCCAGTCCCTTCCAACCCCGCCCAGCCTCCCCGTCCATGTGGCCATCCGCACCGATGACGCCAGTCAGGTCCTGCCCGAGACCGTCATCCTTCGCCACGCCGACCTCTTCCTGGACCCAGCCGTCAAGGAACTCGTCCTGTCGCCCAAGGGCCTCCGCATAGTGATCCTGGCCGAGGAAGCCGACCGCGGCCGCTACCTCATCTTCCGTGACGCCGAGCTTGGCATGACCCCCCTTGACCGGGCGCGACTGTCGCCGCTTCTTGGCAGGCTCAGTTCGATCCGCGAGAATATCCTCGCCCTTGCGAAAGCCCCGACATGAAGCAACCCCCGCACCCCTATGGCGTCCTCGCCGTGGCACTGGTCCTGCCCGGCATGGGCCAAGTCCTGAACCGCCAGCCGGTCAGGGGTCTGATCTTCGTCTGCTTTGCCGTGCTGCTTGGCGCCTTCACCCTGAAGACCGCAGCCCCGGACGTCTCCTTTGTGGGCAAACTGTCAGGCGCGCTTTTCGTCTGGGCCATGGCAGTCTTCGACGCCTACAAGACCGCCCGAATCCGCCACGAAGTCTGGAAGCGCCAGGAAAACGCTCCTCGATGACTTCGTCACTCGTCGCAGCCGACCCCGCGAGGAGAAGTCGAAGACGAACGACGAGCCTCCGCTTCACCCCCGCCAAAGCCCCCCGAGCATGCCCTTCAAGGCCTCGACCGCCGCCTCGCCATCCTCGCAGGCAGGCCCGACCCGCACCGCAACCGTCGCCGCAAAGCCGAACGCCGCAAGCTTCCCTGGCCGGATCGTCACCTCAAAGCCCTTGGTCCCCGCGACCACCGCCTCAATCGCATCCTCGGCCCCAAAGCTCTCGTCATTCACCTCGAACCAGACCGGCCCGCCGCCGACAGGCTGACGGAAGAGCACATAGCCCTCCTCCTCATCCTCTCCCTCGGCAAAGCCCACGAAGAGCTGCCCTTCGTCCTCGACGACCGAGCCGTATGCCGCCTTGACTGTGATATCCGCCATTGCGACCTAACCCCGCCAGAAAAGCCAGACTGCCACTGCCAAGAGCGACGCCGCCTGCACGCGATGCATTCTTACCGAAACCGCCGGATCGGCAAGCGATCCCCTAAGACCACCGGCCAAACCGACGATCGTGCCATGCACTGCCGTTGCTACGGCCAGATAGACAGCCGACAACACCAATGCTTCGCTGACATCGGCGCTCTCTGTAAGGAAACCGGGCAGCACCGTAACGAAGAAGACCGCTGCTTTCGGGTTCAAGAGGTTGGATATAAGCCCCCGGTTGAAGCCGTCCGAACCCGTCTCGCCGCCGCCAGGAAGGTGATGCGCCGGATTGCCCGCATCGCGCCAGCTTTCCCAGGCCAGCCAGACCAGAAAGCCCACGCCCGCCAGATGCAACACAGTGTAAAGCTCCGGCCAGGCAGCTATCGCGGACGCAACCCCCAGCGCGGCCAGGAAGGCTTGCACCGCAAGGCCCAGCGTGATCCCCGCCACGGCTGCCAGCCCGGCCACGCGCCCGGCCGTGGCGGTCAGAAGCGCCAGCCACGCCATGTTGGGACCCGGCGTGATTTCCAGCACCAGGGCCGTGAGCAGGAATGACGCAAGGTTCGGAAGCTCTGGCACCCGCAGCGTCCTAGTGCCATTTCGCGACTGGCGGCAGGCTCATCAGGACCGCATTCGCGTCGTGACCGGTCTCGAGGCCGAACTTCGTGCCCCGGTCGTAGACAAGGTTGTATTCGGCATAAAGACCCCGGTGGATCAGCTGCACCTCGCGGTCGGCCTCGGACCATGGCGCGCCCAGCCGACGCTCGGTCACCGGCAGGAAAGCGGGCAGAAAGGCCGACCCTACCGCGCGGGTAAAGGCGAAATCCTTGTCCCAGTCGCCGGTGTTCAGATCGTCGTAGAATATCCCGCCCACACCGCGCGCGCGGCCACGATGCGGGATGAAGAAGTACTCGTCCGCCCAGGCCTTGAAACGCGGATAGTAGTCCGGCGAATGCGCATCGCAGGCCCGCTGCATCTCGGCATGAAAATGCGCGGTGTCCTCGGCATATTCGATGCAGGGGTTCAGGTCCGACCCGCCCCCGAACCACCACGCGCCGGGTGTCCAGAACATCCGGGTGTTCATATGCACCGCAGGCGCATGCGGGTTCGCCATATGCGCCACGAGCGAAATGCCCGAGGCCCAGAACCGCGGGTCCTTGTCCATCCCCGGCACCCCTCGCGCGGCCATGGCACGCTGGGCTTTTTCGCCAAGCACACCATGCACTTCCGACCAGTTGACCCCCACCTTCTCGAAAACCCCGCCGCCCCGCAGCACGCTCATCAGCCCGCCGCCGCCGTCTGCACGGGTGGTGGGCGTCACCTCGAACCGGCCCGGAGAGCCGCCGCCAAACCGGTCCTCAAGCCCCTCGAAGGCCGCCACGATCCGGTCGCGCAGGGTGCGGAACCAGGCCGCTGCCTCGGCCTTGCGGGTATCGAACGGATCGGTCATCCTGAAGCCTCCGGGGTCGCCTTTCCCTTACCTAGCACTGCCGCGCGCCGCTTTCCACAGCCCAAGGAGCGCCCGATGAAACGACTGATTTTCCCCGCACTTTTGCTTCTGGCGGCCTGCGGGACCCCGCAGGAACAGTGCATCAACCGCAACACCCGCGACCTGCGGGTGGTAGAGCGGCTGATCGTCGAGACCGAAGGCAATCTGCAGCGCGGCTACGCGCTTGTGACGGTGACAGAATACGAGGACTACTGGGGCACCTGCTATGAGACCACCACCGTCGACGGTCAACCTGTCGTCCAGCCCCGGCTCTGCCTGAAAGAGCGGTCCTATACAGTCGAACGGCCCAAGGCCATCGACCTGAACGAAGAGGCGCGGAAGCTTGACAGCCTGAAGACAAAGCGCCGCGAACTGGCCCGCCAGGCCGAGGCGGTGATCAAAGAGTGCAAGGCCCAATACCCGGAATGATCAATGCGCGGGTGCCGCCACCACGTCCAGAAGCCCGCGCCCGCCATCGACCGTAAGCACCTGACCGGTCACGAACCCCGCCGCGTCCGAGGCCAGAAACTGCACCGCCTCTACCAGCTCGGCGGGTGAGGCGATCCGGCAAAGCGGCGTCGCCTCGGTAATCTGGTCGCGATACCCCGGGTTCTCCTTCAACGCGGCCTGCAGGCTGGCGCTCATCACGCTGCCAAACGCCACCGCATTCACCCGGATCCCTTTCGGCGCCAGCGCCACGGCAAGCGACCTGGTCATCTGGTCCATCGCCGCCGCCGCCATCGAATAGGCAAGAAGCTCGGGCCGCGTCGCCTTGGCCGAGATCGACGAAAGGTTTACGATCGAGCCGAGCATCGTGCCGGCTTCCACTTCCGCCCGGGCTGCGTGCTGGATCATCCGCTTCGCCGTCATCTGCGAAATCCGCAGCGCCGACAGCACGTTATGCCGCCAAAGCTCTTCCACCCCATCCGCTTCGGGATTCAGGATGTCCGAGACAAAGGTCTTGCGGTTGGCGTTGACAAGAATGTCCACGCGGTCAAAGCAATCGACGGTGGCCGACAGAAGATTGGCAATCGCAAGCTTCTCGGTCAGGTCCCCGGCGAACATCCGGATCGGCCCCTCGGCCCGTGCCTCTTCGCCCACTTCGGCTTCAAGCTTGCCCTCGTCCATATCGGCGAACATCACGTTCGCCCCCTTGTCGACCAGGTGCCGCGCGATGGCGAGGCCGATACCCGATGCAGCGCCCGTCACGATGGCGGTCTTGCCGGAGATGGAGAAAGACATGGTTCAGGCCTCTTGGTCAGTCAGGGTTTGGCCCGTTTGGGCTTTGTGGCATGGATCACGCGAAAGCCGCTGTCGCTGACCACATCCTTGATCTCAAGGAAGCAGTCCGCCAACACGACGTCATAGGGCAGGTGCCGGTTTGCAACCAGCCAGAGGCTGCCGTCAGGGGCAAGCATGCGCCGGGCGGCCCGGATGAACGCGCCGCCAAGCGCCGGGTCGGCCTCGCGTCCGGAATGGAAGGGCGGGTTCATCACCACAGCATCCAGCAGCGTATCCGGCCGGAAGGTGGTGGCATCGGCCCAATGGAACCGCGTGCGGGGATCGGTGACGTTGACCTTCGCGCAGGTCAGTGCATCGGCCTCGGCCTCGACCAGGTCGAGTTGCTTCACGCCGGGGCGCGTCAGGATTTCCCGGGCGAGGTAACCCCAGCCAGCGCCCAGGTCAGCAACCTTGCCGGAAAGCTTCGCGGGAAGCGCAGTCGCCAGCAGCAGCGAACCGGGGTCAGGCCCATCAGCCGAGAATATGCCGGGCAGCGTCTGGAAACCGTCCACCAGATGCGGCTGGGCCCGCCAGTCGGACAGGTCAGGCCCTGCCGCAAACGAAGCCAGCTTGCCGTGCGCCTTTGAAAGGCTCTCGGACAACTCCACCCGGCCCCGAAGGTCCTTCAGCGCGGTATCGATCCCATCGGTCTTCTGCCCGTCGACCGCAATCCACCCGCCCGGACGAACCTCTGCCGCAGCCTGCGCGATCAGCGCGCGCGCTGCCTCGCGCGAACGCGGCAGGCAGACGATCGCTGCCGCATAGTCCGGCTCAGGCGTCACAGAGTAACCTGCGGCGAAATGGTCATGATCCGGCTTGAAGCCCGTCAGCACCACCACCCTTTCGCGGGGCAGCTCTGACAGGTCATCACCGATCCGGGGGCGATAGACCGCCATCTTTCCCCCAGAAGGAAGCTCCAACGCACCGCTTTGCAGCGCCAGGGACAGTCGGGCGGATCGCATGGGCGGGGACGAAGCCCCTAGACCCTTCTGCCAGAGGATTGCACGATCATTCCTTTTCCATCGTGCATTGCAGCGGGTGCTGATGGCGCCGCGCGAAGTCCATCACCTGCGCAACCTTCGTCTCGGCCACCTCGAACGAAAACACCCCGACCACCGCCAGCCCCTTCTTGTGGACCGTCAGCATGATCTCGAACGCCTGCGCGTGATTAAGGCCGAAGAACCGTTCCAGCACATGGACGACAAACTCCATCGGCGTGTAATCGTCGTTCAATAACAGGATCTTGTAAAGCGGCGGCCGCTCGGTCTTGGTCTTTGTCTTGGTCAGCAGCGACGTGTCATTCCCCGGGCCATCCGTCTTGTCGGACATGGTCAATGGGCGGATGGACACGGGTCTACGGGCTCCGGCTACGAGATTCGGGGGTTGCATCTGACATGCGAAATATAGCCTTTTTTGATCCGGCGAAAAGGGGCGGACATGCTGACGACGATTGGCTTCGATGCGGACGACACACTCTGGCAGAACGAGAGCTTCTTCCGCCTGACCCAGGACCAGTTCGTGCGGCTTCTTGCCGACCATGCAGCACCCGACCATCTGAGGGAGCGGCTGGAGGCGGCAGAGCGGCGCAATCTGGGTCATTACGGGTTTGGCGTGAAGGGTTTCACGCTGTCGATGATCGAAACCGCCATCGAGGTGACGGAGGGCCGCGTCTCTGCCAGCGTCATCGCCGAACTGATCGCCGCCGGCCGCGATATGCTGGAACATCCGATCGAGCTTCTGCCCCACGCGCGCCGAACGGTGACGTCCCTGGCGGCGGAATACCGGGTGGTGCTGATCACCAAGGGCGACCTTCTGGACCAGGAACGCAAGCTCGCGCAGTCCGGACTGGGCGACCTGTTCCACGGGGTCGAGATCGTCAGCCACAAGACCGCTGATGCCTACCGCATCATTTTCGACCGCCACGGAACTGGAGCCGATCAGGCGATGATGGTCGGTAACTCATTGAAATCCGATGTGATCCCGGCACTGGAGGCAGGGTCATGGGGTGTCCACATCCCGCATGGCATGACCTGGGCGCTTGAGGCCGCCGATCCGCCCGAGGGCCACCGGCGCTTTCATGTGCTCGCCGATCTCGGCGGATTGCCGGACCTGGTGGGCAGGCTGAAGCCCGGCCGCAACAGCTAGGGGCGGACGCCCCTGGATACCCCAGATATTGCTGGCCGAAAACCGGGGTGCAGCTTCGTTGCAACTACTTCAACTGCGCCCTGAAACCCTTTGTAATTTTTAGGTTTTCGGATCGCATTCTCTGTGCTAGCCTTCACCTCGAGGCAGAAAACGGCACCGGAAAATCCGGGCCAGCAGGCAAAAGGTGGGCGACGTGGCATCGCTTCTCGAGCGGATTTTTCGCGCAATTCTTATGATATTTGTCGTCAGCACTGTTGTGGTGACGTCACCCCTTCAAGCCGCACCCTTCGCGGCCATCGTGATGGACGGACGAACGGGCGAGGTTCTTTACGAAAAGAACGCCAATACCCGGCTTCATCCCGCGTCCCTCACGAAGATGATGACGCTTTACATCGCCTTTCAGGAGATCGAGGCGGGGAACATCACGCTCGACACCAAGGTGACGGTGTCGAAATACGCCGCCTCGCAGCCGCCCTCGCGGCTTGGCCTGAAACCGGGCCAGAAGATCGCGCTCCGCTATCTGATCCGTGCAGCGGCCATCAAATCGGCAAACGACGCGGCCTCAGCCATCGGTGATGCCATCAGCGGCGACGCCGCGGCCTTTGCCAAGCGGATGACGAAGACCGCGCGCTCGCTGGGGATGCACGACACCACCTTCAAGAACGCGAACGGCCTGACCGCGGATGGGCATCTCTCGACGGCCCACGACATGAACATCCTCGGCCGCCACCTCTTCTATGACTTCCCGCAGTACTACCACATCTTCTCGCGCCGCACGGCCGATGCCGGAATCGCGACCGTGACGAACACCAACTCGCGGTTTCTGGACGCCTACGAAGGCGCTGACGGGATCAAGACCGGCTACACCGGAGCTGCCGGCTTCAACCTGACAGCCTCTGCGCATCGCGGCAAGAAGCACATCATCGCAACCGTCTTTGGCGGCACGTCGACCGCAAACCGCAACGCGCGGATGGCCGAGCTGATGGACATCGGCTTTGGCAAGGCACGGAACAACGTGACCGAACAGCCACCAGAGGCCGCACCTGTGGACGATGCGCTGATAGCCTCGGTCGAAAACGGAATTGACGAGATCGATGCCGAGGGTGGCGCGGGCAAGATCGTCCGGGTGTCAGGCGCCGTGAAAACGTCTCCAAGGCCCAAGGCACGACCCGATCAAGCTACAGTTCCCGACGAAGTGGCGATTGCCATGGCCGAAGGCATCGAAGGCGCGCTTGCAGAGGCCACCGCAGAACCTGCACCCGAAGGAACACTGGAATTCCAGGCCGAGGCGATGGCTGCAGGCGAAGCTCCGGTCGAGACGCCACTCCCTGAAGCGACGGTCGACGAAGAAATCGCCGCCGCCGAAGCGCCCGAAGCGGTGGTCGAGGAAGAGGTAGCCCTCGCGGCTGCCGCGACCCCCGAAGCGGCGCCCGGAACACTCGACGCGCAGGCCGCGGCTCTCGCAACCGGTGCAGCACCCGCCGAAACCGAAATTGCAGCTTTGCCGCCTGAAGAGGCCCCCGCGCCCGAGATTGACCCTGCCCTGGCCGACATGAAGCCCAAGGCCCGGCCCGAAGCGCTTCCGGAAACCGTTGTTGCCGCAGCCGAAGCCCCGGCCGAAGTCCCGGTGGAAACGGCAGCGGCGCCCGCTGTAGAGGAACAGGCGGTCGAAGAAGTCGTGGTGGCAGAGGCCGCGCCGGAGCCCGAGCTGGTGGTCACGGACCCCGGTACCGAAGTGGCCGAGGCCGATCAGCCCGTCGCCCTTCTAGCCGACGTCACCGAAGTTGAAACTGTCGCGGGCGCCGCGACCGTCGCTCCACCAGAGGTCGAGCTGGCCGCAGCTGCGGTCGAGACCCCGAAGCGCCAAGCTCCGATTTTCGACGCGGTCGAGGCCGTCGAGGTCCCTGTCGAGGAAGCCCAGGAAGAAGTGGTCGTCGTGATGTCCACCTCGGGCGGACGGCACTTCGGGGTGAACGTCGGCGAATACCCTTCGCGCTATGAGGCGGAACGGGCGCTTCTCAAGACCGCGCTGGCCGAAAGCGCCACGTTGAACGAAGGAAACCGCCGGACCACCCAGTCGGGCGGCGTCTGGCGCGCCAGCTTCATGGGGCTGACCGAGGAACAGGCCGAACTCGCCTGCCGCCGCCTCAGCGCCCGCGCGATCCCCTGCGAAACCGTGGGGGGCTGAGCCATGGTCGCGCTCGTCTTCCCGGCTCTGCCGACTGTCACGCTCGCCGTCACCGGCCGCCCCGAACGCTTCCCGGTCCGCCGCATCTTCTGCGTCGGCCGGAACTATGCCGAGCACGCCAAGGAAATGGGAGGCGGCGACGAGGCTGAACCGCCCTTCTTCTTCACCAAGCCGGCCGACGCAGTGGTGGAATCCGGAACCCGCATTCCCTATCCTACGGCGACGGCGAATTTGCACTATGAAGGCGAACTGGTCGTCGCGATCGGGAAAAGCGGTGCGATGGTTGCCGAGTCCGATGCCGAAGCGATGATCTGGGGCCATGCCGCCGGCAACGACCTCACCCGCCGCGACCTCCAGGCCGAGGCCAAGGCCACCCGCCGTCCGTGGGACATGGCCAAGGGTTTCGACAAATCCGCCGTCGTCGGCGCAATCCGCCCCGGCCCTCTCCCGGACGCGACCTTGCGCTGCTCAGTGAACGGGGCGACCCGTCAAGAGGCCAGGACCTCGGACATGATCTGGACGCCCGCGTCGATCATCGCCGCCCTGTCACGGATGGTCAGCCTGTCACCCGGCGACCTGATCTTCACCGGCACGCCCGCAGGCGTTGGCCCGTTGAACCGGGGCGACACCTGCAAGGTCGAGATCGAGGGGCTGCAGTCAGCAACCGTGATGATCGCTTGAGGCCGGGACCCAAGTTTCTTAAGTAAGAAACTTGTCAAATTCCTTACTTAAGGAATTTGGTCACGGCTTCGGCCGGTCGTCCCAGTCCTTCGTGAGGATCCGGTTCGCATCGCCCTCCGGGTCGTCGAACTGCCGCGTGCGCAGCGCCCAGAAGAAGGCCGCGAGGCCGATCCCGCCCAGGAACAACGACACCGGGATCAGGATCGCCAGGATTTCCATCTACTTCAACCGCATCGCGTTCAAAGACACCGTAATCGACGACAGCGACATCGCCAAAGCCGCAGCCAAGGGTGTCGCCATACCCACAAGCGCCAAAGGCACGGCCACTACGTTGTAGCCCCCCGATATGAGGAAGTTCTCCACCATCCTGCGCGCCGACTGCCGCCCGATCCGGACCGCATCGGCAATCGGCGCCATGTCCTGCCCGAGAAGCACGATGTCCGACGCCACCCGCGCTGCATCCAGCGCCGTCGCGGGCGAGATCGACACATGCGCCGCCGCCAGCGCCGCCGTATCGTTCAACCCGTCGCCGACCATCAGCACCTTGCGCCCCTCGGCTGACAGCGCCGCCACCCGCGCGGCCTTGGCTTCGGGCAGAACGCCCGCCCGCCAGTCGGCGATCCCCAGCCTCTCAGCCAGTTCGCGCACCGGCGCCTCGGTGTCACCGGACAGAAGCTCCACCCGCAGCCCCGCCGCCTGCAGCGCGCGGACAGCCTCGGCCGCCCCAGGCCGGGGCCGGTCGGTAAAGACGAAGGCATGGGTGGCCCCGTTCAGGCTCAGGTAGGTCGCGGTGACTGGCAGCGCGTCAGCCCCGCACCAGTCGCCCCGGCCCAACCGCACCCGCCCGCCCCGCCACCGGCCCTCGACCCCGTGCCCCGGAACCTCGCGGATATCCTCCACCGCCACCGGAGCGATCCCCGCCGCCCGCGCACCTTCGGCCAAAGCCCGCGCCAGCGGATGCGACGACCCCGCCGCAAGTGCCGCCGCTACCGCCACCGCTTCGCGCGGTTGTTCAGCCAAAGCCACGGGTTCGGGCACCCCCAGCGTCAGCGTCCCGGTCTTGTCGAACACAACCGTGTCAACCTCCGCCAGCCGCTCCAGCGCCGTGCCGTGCTTGATAAGGAGTCCCTTCCGGAACAACCGCCCAGAGGCCGAAGTGATCACCGCCGGAACCGCCAGCCCCAGCGCACACGGGCAGGTGATGATCAGCACCGCTGCCGATATGTTGATGGCATAGCGAACGTCCCCCCCCCCGGTCGCCCACATCCAGTACCCAAAGGCGCTGAACGACAGGATGTGCACCAGCGGCGAGTACAGCTTCGCTGCCCGGTCGGCGAGGCTCGTGTACCGCGTCTTCGCCCCCTCGGCCACCGCCACCAGGTCCGCCATCCGGTGCAGCGAGCTGTCCTTCCCCGCCGCCGTCACGCGCACTGTCAGCGGTCCGGTCAGGTTCACCTCGCCCGCGCTGACCACAGTGCCCTCAGCCGCCTGAACCGGCAGGCTTTCCCCGGTCAAAAGGCTCCGGTCCACCTCCGACGCGCCCTTGACCACCACCCCATCAACCGGCATCCGCGCGCCGGGCCGGACCAGGACCGTATCGCCCGGCGCGACGGTCGAGATCGCACGTTCGACCTCCACTCCATCCTCAAGAACAACCGCGCGGGGCACTTCCAGCGCCGCCAGCTCCTCCGCGGCGGACCGCGCAATGGCCCGCGTCCGATGATCGAGATAGCGGCCCAGAAGCAGGAAGAACGCCAGCATCACCGCCGCATCGAAATAGGCGTGTTCCCCCGACATCCAGGTCTCATAAACCGATATCGAGGACGCCAGAATCAACGCCAGCGAAATCGGCACATCCATCCCCAGCCGCCCAGCCCGCAACGACGCCCAGGCCGAGCGAAAGAACGGCTGCCCCGCGAAGATCACGGTAGGCAGGGCAATCGCCCCGGAGATCCAGTGGAACAGGTCCCGCGTCGCGTCCTCGGCCCCAGACCAGACCGCGACCGACAGAAGCATCACATTCATCATCGAGAAGAACGCCACCCCCAGCCGCATCAAAAGATCGCGCCCCTGCCGGTCCGTCTCGGTCGCCGAAAGCTGGCCCGGATCGAGCTCATGCGCCTCCCGCCCCTCGCCCGCCAGAACAGCGATCAGCCAGGCGGGCGTCACCTCCGGTGCGGCATCGACGCTTACCCGCTTCAGCGTCAGGTTCACCCGCGCTGAACGCACCCCCGGCACCGCCTGCAACGCGGCTTCAACCGCCGAGATCGTCTCCGCGCCATCAGCCCCCGGCAGCGACAACACGATCCGCCCTTCCCGCTCGGCCCGAAGCGCCGCAATCCGCTCGGCTGCGGGCACCACCGCGCAGGCCGGGCAGGCGGAAACTGGGGCTCGTCCGAAGTCCTCGGCTACGGTCATCGCATCATTCCCTTACGAAAAGCTCGGACCTTTGCTCGAAGAACGTCCCGTCAGCGGCGCGGGCAGTGGCCTTCACAATCCACTTGCCCCGCGCCAGGTCCAGGTCAGCCGCGTAGGCATCGCCGACCAGAGAGAAGACCGGCCAGAGGTCATCCCGCGCTTCCGTGGCCCGACCGACCAGCACCTGCAGGTCCTGCACCCTGACCGGCAACCCATCGCGATCAGCGAAAGCCAGCTCCAACCGCCCGTCCACATAAACAGGCATCATCGTCCAGCCCAAAGCCTCCTGCGCGGCCTTGCGGTCATTGAACCCCTGGCTCGCGACGTAGGAGTTCCCCACCTCCAGCCCCGGAAAAGTGCTGACCGCCTTGAAGGCAAGAACGGCGTTCACCCCGATGATCACCGCAAATGCCCCGGTCGTGATCGCAAAGACATGCTTTCCCGTAAGCTCGGTCATCTCAACCCTCTTTCCCGTTGAAGATCGTATCGTGATGCACCCGGTTCGTCGTTCCCTGCTCTTCGACCCAGATCCGCACATCCGTCCGGTCACTGACCGCCGCCCGCGTTCCCGGCGCCGCTGTCAGGTAGACCCGCTGCGACATCGTCTCGTTCGCCGGCACATTCACCGTCAGCCCCTCAGCCCCCTCCAGCGACAGCACCACGAAGGCGTCCGAGGTGACGGCGATGGTGAACTGCGCGGCCTCGCCATGCATATTGCGCAAGCGCAGATCATAGGCATTGCGGATGCTGCCATCGGACAGCGTCACATAGGTCGGGTTCCGCACCGGGGTCACGTTCACGTCGATGGGCGAGCGCAGGAACAGCGCCACGATCAGCCCGACGCCGACCCCAGCCCAAAGCACCGTGTAAAGCACGGTCCGCAACCGGAACACATGCGCCCAGACGCTTTTCGCAGGCTTCCCCTCGCGCTCGCGAACCTCATCCGTCAAGGCGAGGTAGCCGATCAGATCGCGCGGACGACCGATCCGGTCCATCACGTCATTGCAGGCGTCGATGCAAAGCCCGCAGGTGATACACGCGAGCTGCTGGCCGTTCCTTATGTCGATCCCCATCGGGCAGACGTTGACGCAGGCCATGCAGTCGATGCAGTCGCCCGCACCCTCCGTTCCAAGCTTTCCCCGCGGCTCGCCCCGCCACTCGCGGTAGCCGATGGTCAGCGTATCCTCGTCCATCATCGCGGCCTGGATGCGCGGCCAGGGGCAGGCATAGATGCATATCTGTTCCCGAGCGAAACCGCCGAAGAAGAAGGTGGTCAGCGTCAGGATCAGCATGGTGGTGTACGCAACCGGGTGCGCCTGACCGGTGACCAGATCGCGCAGAAGCGTCGGCGCATCGGTGAAGTAGAAAATCCAGGCCCCGCCCGTCGCAAGCCCGATCAGGAACCAGACCACCCACTTGATCGCCCGCTTGCGGATCTTCTCGCCGTTCCAGGCCTGGTGATGCAGCCTGACCCTCGCGTTCCGGTCCCCCTCGATCCAGCGCTCGACCAGGATGAAAAGGTCCGTCCACACCGTCTGCGGGCAGGCATAACCACACCAGACCCTCCCCGCCGCCGAGGTAAACAGAAACAGCCCCAGCCCCGCCATGATCAGCAAGCCCGCCACGAAGTAGAACTCGTGCGGCCATATCTCGATCATGAAGAAGAAGAACCGCCGATGCGCCAGATCGACCAGCACCGCCTGATCCGGCAACGAAGGCCCCCGGTCCCAACGGAGCCACGGCGTGATGTAGTAGATGCCAAGCGTGACGCCCATTATCCACCACTTGAGCGTCCGGAAAGTCCCCTTCACCCGGCGCGGAAAGACGGGCTCGCGGGCGGCATAAAGGCTTGGCGGGGATTCGGTGTTCGACACGGAGGGACTCCTGGCGGACCTGCGTCCTGTCTTTCCAATCGGGCATTCCGCCCCGAAGGGCCTTGACCTGTATCAATAGACGCCCGGAACGAAGTCGCCCGAATGCGACATGGTGGCCCGAAGCCCTTTCACATTTGCCCAAATATCCCCGCGCGGCGCGCAAACCCGAGCCGGTTGTGCGCTCTTCGCGCACAGAGGCGAGACAAAAGGCTCGCGCGTAAGCGCTCAATTTCAAAAACCGCCCCAACCTGCGACACGACCGGGGGTAAAGCAAAAAGGGGGCCCGAAGGCCCCCTTTCCGGGCATGGCATCGACGGTGGTTCACTCCCCCCCACCTCGACCATGCACATAGAAGGCGACCGCGCGGATTTCGTCCTCCGTCAGCCGCTCGTTCCAGTCAGGCATCACCCCGAAGCGGGCATAGAAGATCGACTCGGTCACCGCCTCGCGCGACCCGCCGTAAAGCCAGATCGCATCCGTCAGGTTCGGCGCGCCCTGGGCACGGTCGCCCGTACCGTCATCCATATGGCAGCCGTTGCACCCCGCTTCAGTCCAGACCGTGGCCCCGGCAGCAGCAGCCGTCGCGTCATGCTCCTGACCCGAGATCGCGAGCACATGCTCGGTCACCTGGGCGATCTGGGCCTCGTCCAGCGCCCCATCGACCCCGAACTTCGGCATCTCCGAATAACGGGCGTCCGGGTCGGTGGTGTTGCGGATGCCGTGGGTGATCGTCAGGTGGATATCCTCCATCGTCCCGCCCCAAAGCCAGTCGTCGTCCAGAAGGTTCGGATAGCCCTTGCCCTCGAACCCGGCAGCGCCCGACCCGTGACAGGTCGCGCAGTTCGTCCGGAAGACCGCCGCCCCGGCGCGCTCGGCGTAGCCAGCAAGCTCGGGGTCGGCACCGATGGCGTTCAGATCGGCCGCGATCAGCTTTTCCTTGACCGCCGCGTTCGCAGCGTCGACCGCTGCAATCTCCGCCGCCACATCCGCACGCGTGTTTTGCCCCAGAAGACCAGGGGTCGCCCGCTCGATCAACGGCCACGCCGGATAGGCCACCGTATAGCCGATCCCCCAAACGATCGTCGCGTAGAACACCCACACCCACCACCGCGGCAAGGGGTTGTTCCACTCCTGGATCCCGTCCCACTGGTGGCCGGTCGTCTCCACCTGCGGCGGCTCTTTCTTCAATGGCTTGGCGCACATGGCCTTACGCCTCCTTCTGGGCAGGGGTGACTTCCGCAGGACGGTCGTCATTGCGGAAGATCGAATTTGCGACCTCGTCATGGGTCTTGCGACTGCCAGGCCGGAAGGCCCAGACGCAAACCCCAAGGAAGCCCAAAGTCATCGCCAGCAGGAACCAGCTGTCCGCCAGATGGCGCAGGAAGGAATAGGTTTCCATCATGTCCCCCTTACCGGTTCGCCACAGGCGTGAAGGTCGAGAAGTCGACCATCGTGCCCAGGACCTGCATGTAGGCGATCAGCGCGTCGAGCTCGGTCGTCTCCGGTTGGCCATCGAAGTTCCGCACATTGACCGGCGTCCCGAAGGCGTCCTCGCCGTACCGCTCCTCGAGCCCCGAGCTGTCGCCCAGCGGATCGACCTGCGCTGTGAAATCGGCCAAGGCGTTCTCGACCATCTCGTCGGTATAGGGCACGCCCGTCATCCGGTGGGTCGCGACCACATCCTGGATGTACCGCCCGTCGATCACCGTATTGGCGAGGAACCCATAGGGCGGCATCACCGACTCCGGCACTACCGACTTGGCGTTCTCGAAGTGGTCCTGGTGCCACTCGTCCGAATAGCGCCCTCCCACCCGCGCCAGGTCCGGCCCGGTCCGCTTCGACCCCCAGAGGAACGGCCGGTCATACATCGACTCCGCCGCCAGCGAGTAATGCCCGTACCGCTCCACCTCGTCGCGCATCGGGCGGATCATCTGGCTGTGGCAGCCATAGCAGCCCTCGCGGATGTAGACCTGCTGGCCCGCCAGTTCCAACGGAGTGTAGGGACGCATCCCCTCGACCTTCTCGATCGTGTTCTCGAGGTAGAACAGCGGCACGATCTGCACGATCCCCCCGATGGTCACGACCAGAAGGCTGAGGACCATCAGCAGCGTCGCGTGGGTCTCAATCGCCCTGTGCTTGTCAAGAATTCCCATTGTCCCGCCCCCCTATTCCGCCGGAACCAGTGAGTTCTGCGTGGCCTTCGCAGGCTGCGCCCGCACTGTCATCCACAGGTTCCAGCACATGATCAGCGCGCCCGTCAGGAACAGCGCACCACCGGTCGCCCGCACCACATACATCGGGAACTTCGCGGCCACCGTGTCGGCGAAGGCGTTCACCAGGAACCCGTTCGCATCGACTTCGCGCCACATCAGGCCCTCCATGATCCCGGTGACCCACATCGCCGAGGCGTAAAGCACGATCCCGATCGTCGCCAACCAGAAGTGCCAGCTGACCAGCTTCAGGCTGTACAGCCCCTCCCGGTTCCAAAGGCGCGGCACCAGGAAGTAGAGCACCCCAAACGTGATCATCCCGTTCCAGCCCAACGCCCCGGAGTGCACATGGCCAATCGTCCAGTCAGTGTAGTGGGAAAGCGAGTTGACGGCCTTGATCGACATCATCGGCCCTTCAAAGGTCGACATCCCGTAGAACCCGATCGAGACCACCATCATCCGGATGATCGGATCCGTCCGCAGCTTGTCCCAGGCCCCCGACAAGGTCATCAGCCCGTTGATCATGCCCCCCCACGAAGGCATCCACAGGATGACCGAGAACACCATCCCAAGGGTCGAAGCCCAGTCCGGCAAGGCGGTGTAGTGCAGGTGGTGCGGCCCCGCCCAGATATAAAGGAAGATCAAAGCCCAGAAGTGGATGATCGAAAGCTTGTAGCTGAAGACCGGGCGCTCAACCTGCTTCGGCACGAAGTAGTACATCATCCCCAGGAACCCCGCCGTCAGGAAGAAGCCCACGGCGTTGTGGCCGTACCACCACTGCACCATCGCGTCCTGCACGCCCGAATAAAGCTGCACCTGCGCCGAGCCGAACACCGACACCGGGATCGCCGCATTGTTCACCAGATGCAGCATCGCCACTGTCAGGATCATCGACAAAAGGAACCAGTTCGCCACGTAGATGTGGGGTTCCTTCCGGCGGAAGAGCGTGCCCATGAAGACCACCAGGAAGGCGACCCAGACGACTGTGATCAGGATGTCGACGTACCAGACCGGCTCGGCATATTCCTTGCTTTGCGTCGCCCCAAGAACATAGCCCGTGGCCGCCAGCACGATCACCAGCTGCCAGCCCCAGAAGACGAACCAGCCAAGGCCACCGCCGAAGAGACGCGCCGCACTGGTGCGCTGGACGATGTAGAACGACGACATGATCAGCGCGTTCCCGCCAAAGGCAAAGATCACCGCGCTGGTGTGCAGGGGGCGCAGACGGCCAAAGTTGCCGTAGCCCTGCAGGAACTCGAAGTTCAGCTGCGGAAACGCAAGCTGCAGCGCGATCACCACGCCCACAAGGAAGCCGACCACGCCCCAGAAAGCCGTCGCAATCGCCCCCGCCCGCACGACCCCGTCGAAGTACTCGTGGCGGAGGTCCGGCTTCGGGTCGCCCGCCGTGCGCAGCACGTACAGAAATGCGATGCCAGCGGCCAGCATCACGGTGATCGCGTTGACCAGATACGCCAGGTCACGGGCGTAGTTGGCGGCAATGGCGGCCAACACCGCGAGAAGGCCCAACCCCGCCAGCTTCATATAATCCCACATAGTTCGCGTCCCCTCGTCCTGTCTGTCGGTTCCGCGGCCAAACGGACCGACCCCGGGCTGCCCGTGCTGGACACTCCGACTGGCCGACTTGTGCAGTGCAGCCGGGCTCACCGCCTTGATCTGGGTCAACCGCCATTCTGGCCTCAATTGACCTCGGTCAAGGTACAGGGGTCCCCAAGGCGTAAGGTGACCGCAGAGTTTTCACGGGAGATGACCATGGCTTACAAAACCCTGCTGAGCGTCGCCACTTCACCCGACGGTCTTCTCACCACGGTTTCCGCCGCTGCGCAGATCGCGCAGGCGATGGACGCGCATCTTGATGGCCTGGCGCTAGGCGTTGACCGGACGCAGGTCGGCTACTCCTATGTCGGTTCCGGCGCCGTCGTGATCGCCGCTGCCCTCGAACGGGCCGAGGCCGAAGCGCGGGAAACGGAAGCCGCGCTGAACGCGGCCATCGGCGCGCAGCCCCAAGCACTGCGGTCTTCGGTCGACTCCGTCGTGACCCAGCTCGGGGCCCTGACCGATGTCGTGGCGGCCCGCGCCCGGTACGCTGACCTTGTCGTCCTGCCGCTTCCCTACGGCAAAGGCCGGGGGATCGAGGATGAGGCCGTCACCGAAGCCGCGCTCTTTGAAGGCATGGCGCCGGTTCTGATCGTGCCTCCCTCCGGCATGAAGCCGGGCGAGCCCAAACGGATCGTCGTGGCCTGGAACCAAAGCCGCGAGGCGCTGGTCGCCACCCGCCGCGCGATGCCGTTCCTCCGCCGGGCCGAGATGGTGCAGATCGTGGTCGTCGACCCGCCCACCCACGGGCCGGAACGGTCCGATCCCGGCGGGCTTCTCTGCCAGATGCTGGTGCGCCACGGTGTCCGGGCCGAAGTCTGTGTCCTGGCCCGCACGCTGCCCCGCATCTCGGAAGTGCTCGCCCGCCAAGTCCGCGACGTCGACGCGGGGCTTCTCGTCATGGGCGCCTACGGCCATTCCCGCTTCCGCGAGGCGATCCTTGGCGGCGCCACCCGCGACATGCTGGAAGCCGCCGAGGTGCCGGTGTTCCTCGCGCATTGACCTGCATATACCCGGCGATGAGCTGGCGTCGCCGGGCTTGCATCGGTCGCAGGTTTGACGGCAGAGTTGGCCTATGCTGCTGAGGCATCTGGCCAGCACGCCCGCGCAGCCTTCATTCAGAGCAGGTGATGATCTGTCTAGCCGCAGCACGCTCATTCAAGCGCGTCTTTGCATTGATCAGGTCCAGTTGATGAAAACCCTCGGCGCCTTCGTCCTTTTCTTGGTGGCATCGCAAGGCCAGGCCGCCTGCGTTGACTTTGGCACCAAACCGTTCCTCGAAAACATCGAGATAGTGCAGCTGTGCATCGGGCCAGAATGCGAAACTGCGGCCAGGATCAGGTCATGTGGCAACAAGGACTATTTGTCAGCGGACTATAGCGCCGTGTCTGCAAGCTGGCTCTTCCGCGTCCGCTACGGCGACCACGAGAGTGATACCGATAGCCAGTTCGCCGTCCTTCGCGATGCGATCGATCCCGCCGACCGTCCATTGGGCGTCGTAAATGGAAAAGAGGTCTGGATGCTGGATCAAGGCATCCCGCTGGACGCGGACATTCTACAGAAAATTGTCTGCATTCCCGAAAGCACCCCCAGTGCTTGCGACTTCATCGACGCAGTGCTGGATAACCTGCGCCGATCATAGCCTTCGGCAGCGTACCGGGTTTCAGATCACTCCGGCCCCCTGATCCGCGTCTCGATGACCGGCACGGCAAATGCAGCCCGTCCTGATCTTCTCCCCTTGGGAACGACGTCAGCCAAGCCCGAGCGGATCCCGATGACCAAACCTGAACGAATCCCTAATGCGCACCGATAACCCATTGATCTTTAATGGCTCAAGTTTCTGGGCACCGTGCCCACTACTCGGCCGACAGTTTCGTCATCTCCTGGACCGCCGTCTCCCGCAGGGCCCGCAGGTCGGCGATCGAGGCCTCCAGTTCCGCCCGCTGCCGGTCCAGCTCGACCAGCTGCCGGTCGGCCAGCTGAAGCCAGGCCTCCAACTGCGGCCTCTCACCTTTCTTGCCATAGATCGACAGCCACTGCCGGATTTCCTCCAGCGAAAAACCAAAACGCCGCCCCCGAAGGATCAGCTTCATCCGCGCCACCTCACGCGGCCCGTAGTACCGGGCGCGACCGTCTTTCTCGGGCGACAGAAGCTCGATGTACTCATAGTAGCGCAGCGTGCGCGGCGTCACGTCGAACCTGGCGCACATCTCCTTGAAACTAAGCCGGGTCTCCGTCATGCACTGTCCTCCCCTCGGTAACCTAGGCCCGGTCAGGGTTTCGTGCAACGGTGTCGGAAGGGGTTGCGTTCCTCCGGCCCCGGCGGTTTGATGCCGCCCGGTGACCCCATGCCCGACATCGAAGCCATCGCCCGCAAGTTCATCGAAGCCCTGCCGCACAGCCACGCGCTGGGGATGCGGCTTGAAGCGATCGGTGAGGGAACCGTCACGATCTCCATGCCCTATGATCCGCGGCTGATCGGGGACCCGGCGACCGGCGTGATCCATGGCGGCGCAGTCTCGGCCCTGATGGACACGGCCTGCGGAGCAGCAGTCATGAGCCATCCGGGCGCAGGGATCTCCACGGCCACACTCGATCTCCGGATCGACTACATGCGCCCCGCGTCCCCTGGCCAAAACATCCGCACCCGCGCCGAGTGTCACCACGTCACCCGAAGTGTGGCCTTTGTCCGGGCCATCGCGACCGACGACGACGAAAGCCGCCCCGTGGCCACCGCAACCGGGGCCTTCACTGTCGAGCGGGGACCGGCATGAAGCGGCCGGAGCCCGTTCACATCGTCAAGCAGCGCCGTGAGAGCCTCTTGCGGAGCCTGGTCGACGGTGTGCCCTACATCCAGTTTCTCGGCGTCGAGTTCGACCGGCGTGGCGACGAGCTGACGGCAGTCCTGCCGTTCAAGGAAAGCCTTATCGGCAACCCGGTGCTCCCCGCGCTCCATGGCGGGGCGACGGCGGCATTCCTGGAAATCGCCGCTATCATCGAACTGTCGTGGAGCATGCTCTGGGACGGGGTCGAGGCTGAGGGCACCCTGCCCGGCGGTCCTCTGAAGCTGCCAAAGACCATCGACTTCACCGTGGATTACCTGCGTACCGGCCTGCCCCGCGATGCCTATGCCAGGGCTCGGGTCAATCGCTCGGGCCGCCGCTATGCCTCCGTCCATGTCGAGGCCTGGCAGGACAACCGTTCGCGCCTCTTCGCGCAGGCCACCGGCCACTTCCTGATGCCCCCCGGCCCCGGAGCATGATCGAGATCACCCACGGCCGCGTGCTGCGGATCGCGGGGCCAATTGTCCTGTCGAATATCACGGTTCCGCTTCTCGGCGCGGTGGATACCGGCGTCATTGGCCAGTTAGGCGACCCGGCAAGCCTTGGTGCCGTCGGGATCGGCGCGGTCATCATCACAACGTTCTACTGGGCCTTCGGTTTCCTGCGGATGTCGACCTCGGGCCTTGTAGCTCAAGCCGAAGGCGCGGGCGACCAGGCCGAGCGGTCGGCGGTCCTGCAGCGCGCGCTGGTCGTGGGGGCGGCGGCGGGGCTGGCGCTGGTCGCCGCACAGGTCGCGCTCTTCGCGGCCGCCTTCGCCATAGCTCCCGCCAGTGCCGAGGTGGAGCGGTTGGCTGGCCAGTATCTGTCGATCCGCATCTGGGGCGCCCCGGCGACCATCGCGATTTACGCGCTGACCGGCTGGCTGGTAGGGCTCGGGCGGACACGCGGCGTCCTGGTTCTGCAGCTCTGGCAGAACGGGGTGAACATCGGATTGGACTTCTGGTTCGTCCTCGGCCTTGGCTGGGGCGTACCGGGGGTAGCGGCCTCGACGCTAATCGCCGAATGGTCGGGGCTGGCGCTCGCGCTTTGGCTGACACGCGATGCCTTCGGCCCGTCTTTCCGCGCCGGGTTTGCCCGGCTTGGAGATCGCGTTGCGATCCGGCGGATGTTCACGACCAGCCGCGACATCATGGGACGGACAGTGATCCTGATGCTGTCCTTCACCGCGTTCGTCTTCCTTGGCGCGCGGTTCGGCGATGTGACCCTGGCCGCCAACCAGGTGCTGATGCAGTTCCTTGAGGTGACAGCCTTCGCGCTGGACGGCTTTGCCTTCGCCGCCGAGGCGCTGGTCGGCCAGGCCGTAGGCGCTCGCTCGGCAGCCCAGACCCGCGCGGCAGGGCGCATCTGCATGCAATGGGGTATCGGCGGGGCGGTCGGGCTTGCGGCGATCTTCGCGGTCACCGGGCCCTGGGTCATCGACCTTCTGACGACCTCGCCCGAGGTCAGGGCCGAGGCGCGGGACTACCTGCCATGGCTCGTCGCCGCGCCCCTGATCGGTGTCGCGGCCTGGATCTATGACGGCATCTTCATTGGCGCGCTCCTGACGGGCGACATGCTGAAGGCTATGCTCATCGCGGTGGCCTTTTATGCGCTGGCGCTGGCGGTGCTGGTGCCGCTTGGCGGAAACCATGGGCTTTGGGCGGCGCTGATGGTGCTGAACGCGGCACGCACGGCAACCCTTTGGCATCGCTATCCCAAGGTCCTCGCGCTGGCGGAGCGCCGGTAGGGCTTGCCTTGCCCCCGCCAGCCGGGCCATGATCCGCCCCGCCACAGGGGAGAGTCATGCGGAAATTCCTGGTCGTGCTGGACGACAGCCGCGAGTGCCTGAACGCGATGCGCTTTGCTGCGCTGAGGGCGGCGCATACGGGTGGGGGGGTCACGATCCTGTCGGTCATCCCGGCCGAAGAGTTCCAGACCTGGATGGGCGTCGCTGACCTCATGCGGGCCGAAGCGCGGGAACGGATCGAGGCGCATTTCGAGGTCTTCGCGAAATGGATGCGCGACAAGCAGGGGGTGAACCCCGAGCTTGTGATCCGTGAGGGCGATCCGGTGAACGAGATCATGGCGCTCGTGAACGAAGACCCCGAGATCGGGGTGCTGGTCCTGGGGGCCGGCACGGACAAGGCGGGGCCTGGGCCGCTGGTCACGGCGCTAAGCCGCACCTCCGGAAGCCTGCCGATCCCCATTACCATCGTGCCGGGGGACATGTCGAAAGAGCGGTTGGAGAGCATCACCTAAGCGTGTCCCACGGTGGGACATTTTTTAAAGCATTGATTTCGCTTCATTTCTTCAAGCGCTAACGAATTGGTAAGGTTTCAAGGCAGAGCAACGGGACATGACGGAAGAGCAGGCGGGCAAACCAAAGGCGAAGACGGGTCTTGCGCATCTCTGGGCTGCAGCGGGGTATTCGGCGGCGGGCGCGCGGCGGATGTGGCGCGAGGCCGCCTTCCGGCAGGAGCTTGCGGCGCTGGTGGGGTTTTGCCTGCTGTTTCTGCTGGTGGGCGCCCAGGCGGGAGAGTTTCTTGGACTTCTGGTCCTTGGGCTGATCGTGATGGCGATCGAGGCACTTAACACGGCGATAGAAGAGGTAGTCGATCACGTCTCGCCCGGCTGGTCAGAGTTCGCAAAGAACGCCAAGGATATGGGATCTTTCGCGGTGATGTGCGCCCTGGTTGCGACGGGGCTTTATGCGGCGTGGGTGGTGTTTATGTAGTGTCCCTATCGCCTCCGCCGGTCTTAAATTTTTCGACGAAAAATTTTAGACCGG
>NZ_JBOFBI010000171.1:0-5361 GCF_051645465.1 Tabrizicola sp.
AGCGCGACCAGCGGGAAGACCAGCACCCACCAGGCCTGATGGATCGAGGAACGGCCTTCGGAGATCATGCCGCCCCAGGTCGGATCGTCGGTCGAGATCGAGAGGTTCACGAAGGAAAGGATCGCCTCGACGATGACGGCGATGCCCATTTCCAGAGTGAGGAGGACCACGATGGTCGGCAGGACATTGGGCAGGATTTCGGTGACCATCGTGGAAAGCCGGCTGCGCCCGGCGACCTGGGCCGAGGCGACGTAATCCATCGCCCCTTGCGCCATCGCCTCGGCCCGGACGACGCGGGCAAAGCGGGTCCAGTCGATGACGACGATGGCGATGATGATCGACATGAGGCCGGGGCCCAGGACGGCGATCAGGAGGATCGAGAAGAGGACGGGCGGGAAGGCCATCCAGATATCGATCAGCCGCGAGATGACGATATCGACCCAACCGCGCAGGTAGCCCGCCAGCAGGCCTAGGGTGGCACCAATGATGCAGGTGATGCTGCCCGCGACGAGCGCGACGATCAACGCAATGCGGGCGCCGTGGAGGAGGCGGCTAAGGACATCTCGGCCCAGGCTGTCGGTGCCCAGCCAGTAGCCAGGCTCGGCGCCTTCCATCCAGAAGGGCGGCATGCGGCCCAGGAAAAGGTCCTGCGCCAGTGGGTCCTTCGGCGCGATCCAGGGGGCGAGGAGTGCGGCCAGTGCCAGCGCCAGAAGCCAACCGGCGGAGAGCCAGAGCCGAAGCCCCGCCCGGCGGCGGACAAGCGTGCGGCCATCAGCCATGGCGAAGCCTGGGGTTCAGAAGCGCGTAGGAAAGGTCGACGAGAAGGTTCACGGCAGTGAAGATCACCGCGAACAGGATCACGATCCCCTGGATCAGCGGCAGGTCACGGTTGATGACCGCGTCGATGGCCATGTTGCCAAGGCCCTCGTAGCTGAACAATCGTTCGATAATGACCGTGCCGCCGATAAGAAACGTGAATTGCACCCCCACCAGCGTCAACGTCGGCAGGATCGCATTGGGCAACGCCTCGCGGGTGATGACGCGGGTCTCGCCATAGCCCTTTGTGCGGGCCAGTGTGACGTAGTCGAGGTGCATGGTCTCCTTCAGCGACTGCTTCAGAAGCTGGGCAATGATGGCAGCGAGGGGGATCGCTAGGGCCAGTGCAGGCATGAACATGTGGCTGACGATATCGGCCCAAAGATCGAAGCGCAGGCGCAGGACGCTTTCGATCAGGTAGAAATTGGTAGTGAACGGAAGCTCAAGGCTTGGCGTGACGCGGCCGGAGATGTGGAAGACCGGGACCAGCACGCCGAAAAGCAGGATCAGGATCAGGCCCCAGAGGAAATCGGGCACCGAGAGCGCCATCCCGTTGGCGATGTCGATGCCGGCTTCGACCTTCGTGCCCCGCGCGCGCGTGCCGGTCAGGGCCAGGAAGCCGCCGATCAGAACCGCGATCACCAGCGCCATCAGCGACAGCTCCAGCGTGGCGGGCAGGCGGCCAAGGACAAGGTCAAGCACCGGCTGGCGCGCGGTGATCGAGGTGCCGAAGTCGCCCTGCAGCACACCCGAAGCCCAGATGAAGAACTGTTCAGGTATCGACTTGTCGAGCCCGTATTGCGAGGTCAGCCGGGCGATGTCTTCGTCCGTCGCGCCTGGGGGCAGCATCATCGCAATAGGATTGCCGGGCACGACACGGATCACGACGAAGACGATCACCGCCACCCCGATCAGGGTTATTGCCGTGGTCAGAAGCCGAAACAGGAAGGTTCTCAGTAGACGCAAGCCAAGCTGCCCCCTCCGGGCCCCTTTCATCTTTGTTCAAGTATCCTCGGGGGGTCCGGGGGGCAGACGGCCCCCCGGGGTCTCCGTCTCTCAGGCCCGTTTCATCAGATGTGGCAGCAGCGCGCCAGAGGCGTGCGGCATAACGGTCACGCCCTTGGCCGCGAGGATCGGCTGGACATACTGCAGAAGCGGAATGACCAGCGCCTTCTCGGCGATGTACTTGTCCACCGCTTTCCAGCCTTCGATCCGCTTCGCCTCATCCGCTTCACCCCACAATGGCCCGATCTGTCCGATCAGGTCCTCGCCATCCCAGACGCTGTGGGGCGAGGGTCCAAACATCGCGAAACCGGTCGACGTCGTCGGGTCGCCGACCGAGTTGCCCCAGTTGTAGAACGCCGCCGGGGCCAGCGTGTCGGCGGCGCGAAGCTCGTAGTGCTTGGCGATCTCGTAGACCTCGATCTCGGCCTCGATCCCGACCTTGCGCCAGAGGCCGACAATGGCCTGGACCATCTCGTAGTCCTTCGGCTTGAAGCCCTTCGTAGTCTGGATCTTGAATTTGACCGGATTGTCCGGGCCAAAGCCCGAAGCGGCCAGAAGCTCCACCGCCTTCGCCTCGTCGTAGGCGACCGTGATTGATGCATCATAGGCGTCGTACTCGGGGGTCTGCAACGTGTCGATCTTGACGCCGTAGCCCGAGAGCAAGCGGTCGATGATCGCCTGCTTGTCGATTGCATGTGCGGCGGCCATCCGCACGTTCGGATCGGTCATCACCTCGATATCGTTCAGGAAGATCATCCCGATGTCCGAGATCGGCGCTGCAGCCCCGTTCAGCGTGCCTTTCAGGCGGTCGTATTCCTCATAGGGCATTTCCAGCGTGACGTGGGAGGAACCCGATTCCACCTCGGCCACGCGGGCCGCGGCATCGGTCACGAACTTGATCGTCACCGTCTTGAACTCGGGCGCGCCGCCCCAGTAAGCCTCGTTTGCCTTCAGGCGCACGAAGGCGTTGCGTTCGAACTTCTCGACCATGTAGGGGCCGGTGCCGATCGGGGCGGCCTCGAAACCCTCGGGCCCCACCTTCTCGTAGTAAGCCTTCGGTAGGACATAACCGGTCAGGAAGTACATCCACTTGAAGATCGTCGGATCGAAGCTTTTGACATCCGCGATCACCTTGTTCCCCTCGACCCGGTGGTTCGCAAGCGTTCCCCAGATGAAGTTGATAGGGTTCCCCGTCGCCGGGTCGGCCGCGCGAGCAAGGCTCCAGGCCACGTCATCCGCGGTGAAGGGCGACCCGTCATGCCAGGTCACACCCTCGCGCACGGTCATGGAAATCTGGGTCCGGTCCTCGTTCCAGCCCCATTCGGTCAGAAGGCCCGGGGCGGGTTTCAGGTCCGGCTGCTGCAGGATGAACTGGTCGAAGACCGACTGGTAGATGCCCTGGATCGTGGGGTTCACCGCCGAAGGGCCGGTGGTCGGGTCCCAGGACGGCAGGTTGACGTTGTAGGCGATGACCAGCTCGTCGATGTCTTGCGCAAGGGCGGGCAGTCCGGCGGCGGCAAGCGCGGTTCCGGCGGCGGCGGTCTTCAGAACATGTCTGCGTGTGAGTTGCATGGTTTTGTCCCTGTTGGTTGTCATTTGCCGGCAAGTCTTTGGGCCAGAAGGTAACCCGATCCCGCCCCCGTGCCCGCACCGGGCCAGACGGCGGCCCCAGTCAGGTGGAGGTTCTTGATCGGAGTCGACCCGTCCGCATGGCCCCGGACGGGTCGGAAAACGAAATGCTGCGCCAGATGGTGCGAGCCGCAAAGCTGATCGCCGCCGACGAGGTTCGGGTTGTCCGCCTCAAGCTCGGACGGCGGCACGACCCGGCGGGCGAGGATGCGGGCGCGGGTGCCGGGCGCGTAGGATTCGAGGATCGCCAGCGCGCGTTCCGAGAACGGGTCGGCGGCCCCGGCCCAGTCGGTTGCCGTGATCTCACCCTTGGCATCGCCCCTGATGGTGCCGGGCGCCATGCGGACCTGGACCCAAAGCACATGGTTCCCCTCGGGCGCCCGCGAGGGATCAAAGACAGTGGGCTGGCCCACGACAAGGATCGGCTCATCCGGCAGAAGCCCGGCCTGGGCCTGCGCATAGGTGCGGGCCATCTGGTCAAGGCTCGGGGCCAGGTGGACATAGGCGTAGGTCGCAAGCGCCGGGTCGCGCCAGGCTGGCAGGTCGTTCAGGGCAAGGTGGATCATCATCGTGCCGGGGGCATGCTTGAAATCGGCCATGCCGCGGTCGAAGCGGGGGCTCAGAACTCCGGCCAGCCTGTTCAACGCACCCGGCGCAATCCCGGCGATGACCTGGGCGGCCGTGACCTCCCGCCCATCGGCCAGCTGCACCCCGCGCGCCGCCTTTCCGTCATGCAGGATGCGGGCGACCGGAGTGCCGGTCTCCACCACCCCGCCCCGCGCCCGGATCGCGGCGACCATGGCTTTCACGATCACATCCGCCCCGCCCTTGCCGATCGCCATCCCGAAGGCCTGACCAGCCATACCTTCCAGGTACGGAAACAGCGCCCCGCCTGCGACATCCGGGCCATAGTCGAGATGCATCCCCCAGGCGCCAAGCATTGCCTGCACCTCTGGTGCCTCGAAGGTCTGTGTGAGCCAGTCGCGAGGCGATTGCATCAGGAACCGGCCCAGGTCCAGCGTACCGGAAACGCCCTTCCCGCGGAGCGTTTTAAACATGAAATATGCAGAAGCACGAAACTGCATCGGGCAGCCGAGAAGCCCGAAGAGATGCGGGGCCTCCGCACCAAAGCCCGCGACGAGTGTCTTCCAGGTCTCCGCATCCTTCGCCGAATAGCGGGCGATGTTCGCCGTGGTTTCGGCAAGATCGGTCGAAACTCCGCAGAAGCGGCCATCGGCAAATGCCGTTGCGAAAGGGCGGGAAACCGGCACGAACTCCGCGCCATGCTGCGCAAGTTCTGCCCCATACGCCTTGAAAAATGGGGATCCCGCGAAAAGCGACAGGTTCATCGCGGCCCAGTCGTGGCGGAAACCCGGAAGCGTGTACTCCCCGCTCTTCACCGCGCCGCCCGCGACCGGGGCCTGTTCGAAGACGGCAACCCGCTTGCCGCGCGCCGACAGATGCACCGCTGCCGCGAGCGCATTGTGCCCCGCGCCGATGCAGACGGCGTCAAACTCCACCCCCATCGCCCCCTCCTCACGACGCGGCGATGTTTGCATTTGCATGTAACTATGTCTAGTCTGATTCCATAAGGGCGGGAGGCGCCCCATTCAGGGAGAGGGAAGATGGCAACGGCGCATGTGCTGACGGAACTGGCGGGACTGCTTGCTTCAGGCGGGGTCGAAGTCGTGGATTGCTCGGGCGTCCTTGGCCCCGAAACGCCGCTCTTGAAACTGCCCCCGGATTTCGCCAAGGACACCCCGCCGATCAAGATCCACCGGATCAGCGAATACGACAAGGACGGCCCGTTCTGGGCCTGGAACTGGCTGGAGCTGGGCGAGCATTCGGGCACCCATTTCGACGCGCCCCACCACTGGATCACCGGCAAGGACTATGCCGACGGTTACACCG
>NZ_JBOFBI010000172.1:0-2361 GCF_051645465.1 Tabrizicola sp.
CAGCATGTGAAGGAAGACCTCGGCTTCATCCCGAGCTTCGCCGACTGGGTGAAAGCCATCCGGCCCGAGCCATGGATGGGCCGGGCCGCACAGATTGAGGCGCTGGTCGATCCGTATCTCGCCTCGCCCGTGGTCGAGGTCACCTGACATGACCGATCCGGCCTATCAGCGCCTCGGCCTTCCCGCGACTGCGTCGCCCTATGCCGTCCTGCGCGCTGCCGTCCGGGCGCTGCATCCCGAAACGCGCGCAGTTCGCGGCTTCCAGGCTGCGCGCAAGCGCTTCTACCGGCAGATGCTGTGTGCTCATGCAGAGCGACAGGCTGCGGGCGACCGTTCCACAGGCTGATCGCCCCGAACCACCCTTCATCCCAATCCAGTGCCCGGCCTCTTGGCCGGGTCTTCCCCGTTCAGGAGGTCCCTATGGCGGATTACTTCACCCATTTCTCATGCCTGCTCGACGTTGGCACCCCTGACAAGGCTGCCCGCGCGCTCGCGTTGTTCCAGAGCTTGCGAGCAGCGGATCAGGACGCCGACGACCCGGAGGTCGCGGGCTTCGACCTCGTGCGCCAGGATGCGCCGGAAGGCAGCGGCCTCTGGGTTCATGACGACGACCACGGCGATGTCGAGGCCGTCATCCGCTTCGTCCTGCGCCTCGCTGAAGAGCTCGACCTCATTGGACTTTGGGGCTTCCAGTACGCCCTGACCTGCTCCCGGCCCCGCCTCGATGCCTTCGGCGGCGGCGCGCATGTCATCGATCTCGGTGCCCGCAAATCCATCGGCTGGACGACCAGCCAGGAATGGCTGGCCGCGGCGCTGAACGGGGAGGACGGTGATGCCTGAAGTGATCTGCACCACCGTCTACCAGTTCCCCGAACTCTCGGAGGCCGCCAAGGAAAAGGCGCGCAGCTGGTATCGCGAGATCGGGCCCCACGACGACTGGTGGGACGCGGTCTACGAGGATTTCGAGCGGGTCTGCGAGATCCTCGGTATCCGCCTAAAGACCACGCCCGTCCGCCTGATGGGCGGCGGTACGCGGGCCAAGCCCTGCATCTGGTTTTCCGGCTTCTGGAGCCAGGGCGACGGTGCCTGCTTCGAGGGTTACTGGTCCCATGCCAAGGGCGCCGCCGCGCGCATCCGGGACTACGCGCCCACGGACGCGACGCTGCATGGCATCGCCGACCGGCTGCAGGCCATCCAGCGGCGGAACTTCTATCAGCTCGCCACCGAGGTCAGCCACCGCGGCCGCTACTACCACGAATACACCATGGCCGTTGATGTCACGCGCGACAGCCCGACCTGGCAACCGCCGACCGAAGACGCGGAGGAGATCGTGTCCGAGGCGCTGCGTGGTCTGGCCCGCTGGCTCTACCGGCAGCTTGAGGCTGAATACGACCACCTGACATCGGACGAGGCCATCGAAGAAGGGATCATCGTCAACGAGTACACGTTCACGGAAGCCGGGCGTCGCTTCGGGTGAGGCGCGCCCTTCGAAGAACTTTCCCGACCGCACGCTTGAAGCGTACGTCGATCTGGCGTACATATCGACAAGACATTTCAGGAGGCGACCATGCTCGGTTTCCACGACACCACCCGCGCAATCGATGAGCGTAACGAGGCCCGGATGAATTTCCGGACGAAGCCGCGCATTAAGACTGCAATCCAGCAGGCCGCGGCACTGTCCGGCGTCGACGACTCCGTCTTCACGATGAACGCCGCCTATCAGGCCGCGCTGGCAACGATCGCGGCGCATGAACGCACCGTGCTGCAGCCGGTCGATCATGAGGCGTTTTTCGCGGCGCTCGATGCACCAGCTGCGCCGACCGATGCCCTGCGCGCGGCCTTCCGTCGACACAGCGACACGGTTGTGTCGAAGTAAATGGCCACGTCACAACCGGCCGCCTACACCATCGAGCCGTTCGATCCTTCGAAGCATGATCGGGCGGCTTTTTCTTGCGGGGTCGAGCAAGTCGACAACTATTTCCAGAAGACCGCGAACAAGCTCGCCAAGGCGGACAATGTCCGCCTCTATGTGATGGTCGACCCTGACGGGACGGTTATCGGCTTCTATGCCCTGAATGCGCACGCCGTTCAGTTCACGGATCTGCCTGCGAAGTTCGCACGGACCCGGCCTTCGCATGGCAACATTCCTGCCGCCTATATCTCGATGATCGGGCGGGATCGGAAGTTCAGCGGTGCCGGGTTTGGCGGCGATCTTTTGGTCGACGCCCTACGGCGCATTGCCGTTGCGGCCGACGCCATTGGCGTCGCCGTCGTCATGCTCGATGTGCTCGACTGCGGCGATCCAGACCGCGTTGCGCGCCGCAAGGCGCTTTACGAGAGCTACGGGTTTGAGCCGTTGCC
>NZ_JBOFBI010000173.1:0-1665 GCF_051645465.1 Tabrizicola sp.
CCACCGCCGAAGAAAACGCCGCCTTCCACGCCCTCGCCCCGGTCCGCCGCGTGGTGGAACTGGCCGAGGCCGCCGACGTTATCTTTGTCGGTGTCGGTCAGATGTCGAACGACGCGCCCCTTCTGGCAGACGGCTTTGTCAGCCGCGCCGAACTGGACCAGATGCAGGCCGCCGGTGCCGCGGGCGAGGTTGCGGGCTGGGTCTTCGACACCGACGGTCATTACCTCGACGTCGGCACGAACATCCGCACCGGCGGAGTGCGCGTGGCCCCCGGCCTTGACCGCCCCGCGATCGGGCTCGCCTCCGGCGCTTCCAAGCTGCCGGCCATCGCTGCGGCCCTGAAATCCCGCATCCTGAACGGCCTGATCACCGACGAACCCACCGCCCGCGCCCTGCTGTCACGGCGCTGACCCACAGCCTTTCCGGCGCCGCCAGCGAAGAATCCGCTTGACGACTCTGGTTCATATATGAGCATTTACCCATCAGGCGATGATTTGCTCATACGCTCATCCAGGGAGGATTACATGACAATGACGCTACGCGCGCTTTTCGGCGCGACGGCCCTCGTTGCCTTCGCGGGCGCGGCCATGGCCGAAACCACCATCACCGTGGCTACTGTGAACAACGGCGACATGATCCGCATGCAGGGTCTGATGGACGACTTCTACGCCAAGAACCCCGACATCAAGGTCGAATGGGTCACGCTGGAAGAGAACGTCCTCCGCCAGAACGTCACCACCGACATCGCGACGCAAGGCGGCCAGTACGACGTGCTGACCATCGGCACCTACGAGGTTCCGATCTGGGGCAAGCAGGGCTGGCTCGTGTCGCTGAACGACCTGCCCGCAGACTACGACATCGATGACCTCCTGCCCGCGATCCGTGGCGGTCTGACCGTCGACGGCAACCTGATGGCCTCGCCCTTCTACGGCGAAAGCTCGATGGTCATGTATCGCAAGGACCTGATGGAAGCCGCCGGGATGACCATGCCCGAGGCTCCGACCTGGGCGGACATCGAAAAGGCCGCCGCCGCGATGACCAACAAGGAAGCCGAAGTTTACGGCATCTGCCTGCGCGGCAAGGCCGGCTGGGGCGAAAACGGCGCCTTCCTGACCGCCATGTCGAACTCGTTCGGCGCGCGCTGGTTCGATGAAAACTGGGTGCCGCAGTTCGATCAGCCTGAGTGGAAGGCGACGCTCGACTTCTACCTGAACCTGATGAACAACTACGGCCCGCCCGGCGCCTCGAACAACGGCTTCAACGAAAACCTGACGCTGTTCCAGCAGGGCAAGTGCGGCATGTGGATCGACGCCACCGTCGCCGCATCCTTCGTGACCAACCCGAAAGACTCCACCGTCGCCGACAAGGTCGGCTTCGCGCTGGCCCCCGACAACGGGCTTGGCAAGCGCGGCAACTGGCTCTGGGCATGGTCGCTTGCGATCCCGACGTCCTCGACGAAGCAGGACGCAGCGAAGGCCTTCATCAACTGGGCGACGAACAAGGACTACCTCGCCCTTGTCGCCTCGAAGGAAGGCTGGGCCAACGTGCCTCCGGGAACCCGGACCTCGCTCTACGCGAACCCGGAATACGCGGCGGTGCCGTTCGCCAAGATGACCCTCGACAGCATCAACGCGGCTGACCCGACCGCCCCCACTGTGAAACCGG
>NZ_JBOFBI010000174.1:0-23646 GCF_051645465.1 Tabrizicola sp.
CCTTCGCGCTGAAGCTTTTTCTTCAGGGCACGGAGAGCCTGTTCGACGTTATTGTCGCGGACGCTGACCTGCATGTGGTTGTCACCACCTTCCTAAGTTAGAGTTGCACAAAGTTGTGCAGGCCCGCGGCCTATAACAAAGGGCACGCGGCTTGTCTACCGCGAGGCAGAGGAGGGTGCGATGGCTGAAGACGAGATGAAGGCGCGGGTTCTGGACGCGGCCCTCGCGCATGTCCCATTCGACGGCTGGTCCGAGCGGACACTGCAGGCAGCGATTGTCGAAACAGGTGTTTCAGCAGGCCTGGCCCGGTCTTTCTTCCCGCGCGGCGGGGTGGACCTTGCGCTGGCCTATCATGCGCGGGGCGACGCCAAGATGGTCGAGCGACTGCAAACCATTGATCTTTCGGCCTTGCGCTACCGCGACAGGATTGCGGCTGCCGTGCGTGCCCGGCTGGAGCTTGCCGACCGTGAGCTGGTGCGGCGGGGCACCACGCTTTTCTCGCTGCCCCAGCACGCAGCGGACGGGGCACGGGCGATCTGGGGTACGGCGGACCGAATCTGGGTGGCACTGGGCGATACGTCCGAGGATCTGAACTGGTACACCAAGCGCGCAACGCTCTCGGGCGTCTATGGCGCAACGGTGCTGTACTGGCTGGGTGACGATTCGGCAGACCATCAGGCGACCTGGGATTTCCTGGACCGGCGGATCGAGCAGGTCATGCAGTTCGAGAAGCTGAAGGCGAGTTTCCGGGAAAATCCGCTGGGCAAAGTGTTTTTCGCTGGTCCTGGCAAGCTTTTCGAAAGCATTCGTGCGCCAAAACTGCCTGATGACCTGCCCGGCCGGCATCAAGGCTGAGACGGCTACAAAAGGACCGACATGACCCTTTCGCACAGCATGCTCGCGATCGAGATTTCCTCACCAGGCGGGCCTGATGTGCTGACGCCCGCAACGGTCCCGGTGCCGGTGCCGGGCCACGGCCAGATCATCATCCGCGTGGCCTATGCAGGGGTGAACCGGCCCGATGCGCTGCAACGGATGGGGGCCTATGCTCCACCGCCCTCGGCCTCGCCCCTGCCGGGGCTGGAATGCTCGGGCACTGTGGTTGAGGTCGGGCCCGGCGTTTCGCGATGGAAGATCGGCGATCAGGTCTGCGCGCTTCTGCCCGGGGGCGGTTATGCGGAATATGTCGCGACGCCCGAGGCCCATGCCCTGCCGATCCCCAAAGGCCTGTCGCTGCGAGAGGCGGCTTGCCTGCCCGAAACCTGCTTCACCGTTTGGTCGAACGTGGTCATGCGGGGGGCCTTGCGGGCGGGAGAGCGGTTCCTCGTCCATGGCGGGACGAGCGGGATCGGCACGACAGCGATCCAGATCGCCGCCGCCCTTGGTGCGCGGGTGTTTGCGACCGCCGGGTCGGATGAGAAGTGCGAGGTCTGCAGAGAGCTGGGGGCGGAGGCCGCGTTCAACTACCACACGGCGGACTTCGTCAGCGGCATGCGGGCGGCGGGCGGGGCGAACCTGATCCTCGACATGGTGGGCGGGCCTTATGTCGAGCGGAATATCAAGGCCCTGGCCGATGGCGGGCGGCTGGTGCAGATCGCTTTCCTGCAAGGGGCCAAGGTGACGCTGAACCTGGCTGAGGTGATGACCCGGCGGCTGGTCTTGACCGGATCAACCCTGCGCCCGCAATCCGACCTTGCGAAGGCCCGGATCGCGCAGGCGGTCGAGGCGCATGTCTGGCCGATGATCGAAAGGGGGGCGCTGAAAGTGGTCATGGACAGCGAGTACGAGCTGCCCGAAGCCCCTGCCGCGCATTGGCGGATCGAGTCTGGCGGGCATGTGGGAAAGATCGTGCTCAGGGTCAATCCGTAAGGAAATCCTTACCTCAGCTTGGCCCCCGCACGATTGACGGTTTCTTCACGCGCAAAGCTCGGTGACCTAGGGTAAACAGATTTCAGGCGGGATCGGAAGTTTCGATCCAAGACTTGGCCCGAAGGCGCAACCCCAGTCGCCGGAAGGCATCGACGATTTGAGAAAGCATTTTTCCCCAAACTTCCCCTCAGCACTTGCTTTTCATATTGCCGGTCCCGCCACCAATCCTACCGTACCGGCTCTAGAACGGCGTCATTCAGACGGCAGTCGCGGATCACATCGCTGCCACATCGGCGCGGCGAAAGATCGGGCGACAGGCAGATGCGGGCCTCCTGGATAAGGCCATCCTTGCAGGTGATGGTGATCTGATCGCGTTGAAGGCCGGGGTTTGCCTCAAGGAAGGCATCCTCGATCACGCTTGCCGGCAGTGTCAGCGGACGGGAGACGTCTTCGAAGAACTCGGGCACCGTGATGCTTTCGTATGCCTGCCGGGCGGTCTGGAAGTAGGCGTCAGCCGAAAGCCCCGAACAGCGACCATGCTTCTTCCACTGGTAGAAGGCCAGTCCGGCGCCCCCCATGATATCGGCCATCTCCGCGGTCATCGCGCGGCTCGGGTCGCGTTCGGCTGTCCGGCAGTAGGAGGGCCAGCCTTCCTCGTACTGCGGCCAAAGCCCATGAAGGACGAACGTCAGGCCCCGACCGGCATCGCATTGCGGGTCGTCGCGCGCGTCGCCTTCCAGCTCGCACCAGGCCGAGGACCATGAGAGCGACATCACGTAATAGTCGAAGTCTCCCGCCCGTTCACCTTCGGCCGAGGCGGCCCCGCCCCAGCACAAAGCCGCGAGAGCCATCAGAATCCGGCGCATTTCCGCTTTCCCTTCTTGCAATTCGGCCCTATATGGGCCCCTGAATTCCCTGAAAACGTGGAACTCGCGGGTCAGCCCGCCGCCGTTTTCCCGGCACGGGGAAGGTTTGTAAAGGAGAGATCCGATGTCGAAACCACTTATGGCCAAGGCCACTGCCGTCTGGCTGGTGGACAACACGACGCTCAGCTTCGCCCAGATCGCTGACTTTTGCGGCATGCACGAGCTTGAAGTGCAGGGCATCGCCGATGGCGACGTGGCCGCCGGCGTCAAGGGCTTCGACCCGATCGCGAACAACCAGCTGGACCCGATCGAGATCGACCGCGCGCAGGCTGATCCGCTTTATCGGATGAAACTGAAGTTCAACGCTGCTGCCGTTGGCGAAGAAAAGCGCCGCGGCCCGCGCTACACGCCCCTGTCAAAGCGCCAGGACCGCCCGGCCGCCATTCTCTGGCTGGTCAAGTTCCACCCGGAACTGTCGGACGGCGCCATTGGCAAGCTTGTCGGCACCACGAAGCCCACGATCCAGTCGATCCGCGAACGGACGCACTGGAACATTGGCAGCATCCAGCCGATCGACCCCGTTGCTCTGGGCCTCTGCAAGCAGTCCGAGCTTGATGCCGCAGTGCAGGCCGCCGCCCGCAAGAAGGCCGCCGAGGGCAGCGTGATGTCGGATGACGAACGGCGGAAGCTGGTCTCGACCGAGCAGTCGCTTGGCATGGCGCCGGATGCGCGGATGCCCTCGCCGCTCACGGGGCTTGAGGTTGTGGGCGAAGACGAGAAAGAAGAAAGCTCGGCGGCGGACTTCTCGGATGCCGACAGTTTCTTCAACCTGCCCGGTGGTGCGCATGACGACGATGACGACGAAGACCCACGTCGGCGCTGATCTGACCTTCCGGTAGGCTTAAGGCCAGCCAGTCGGCTGCGAAGTTAAACACACGCCCGGTCGCGCACCCGCGATCGGGCATTTTCGTTGCTCACGGCGTTCGGGTTGCGCGGCAGCGCGTCCGCAAGCTGGTGCGAACCGTCGGCTATCCCTTGAGATGCTAAGGGCGGAACCCCTTGTTCCGCAGTGGTTTACCCTTGGTAGTGGGTAAATGGTGCCCAGAAGAGGACTCGAACCTCCACGCCTTGCGGCACTGGTACCTGAAACCAGCGCGTCTACCAATTCCGCCATCTGGGCGATGTCGTGAGCCGCGATGTAACGGTGGCCATGGGCAGAGTCAACGGGCCGAGGTTGAAAATTCGCCGCACTGCTTTTGCCTTGCCCGCACAGGGCCGCGGGGATATTCATCCGGCGAGTTTCAGGGGCCTTCCAGGCACCTTTTGGGGAGCGCGTGCATGAGCAAGCTGGTCACCATCTTCGGCGGTTCGGGCTTTGTGGGTCGCTACATCGCCCGTCGCATGGCGAAAGAAGGCTGGCGGGTGCGCGTGGCCGTCCGCCGCCCGAATGAGGCGCTGTTCGTCAAGCCCTATGGCACTCCCGGACAGGTGGAGCCGCTGGCCTGCAATATCCGCGACGATGCGAGCGTAAGGGCGATGATCCGGGGCGCTGATGCGGTGGTGAACTGCGTCGGCATCCTGAACCGGTCGGGCAAGAACACGTTTGACGCCGTGCAGGCGGAAGGCGCGGGCCGGATCGCGCGTATGGCGGCGGCTGAAGGCGTTCAGACGCTGGTCCAGCTGTCGGCGATCGGCTCGGACAAGGGCTCGGACAGTGACTATGCCCGCACAAAGGCGGAAGGTGAGGCCGCAGTCCTTGCCGCCTTCCCGAACGCCGTAATCCTGCGGCCGTCGATTGTCTTCGGCACCGAGGACGGGTTCTTCAACCGCTTCGCCGCCATGTCCCGGATGGGGCCGGTCCTGCCCGTGGTCGGGGCCGAGACGAAGTTCCAGCCGGTCCATGTCGACGACGTGGCGCACGCGGCGGTCAAAGGAATCCTCGGCCAGGCCGCGCCCGGCATCTACGAGCTTGGCGGGCCGGAGGTTGACACGTTCCGCGGCCTCATGGGCCGGATGCTGAAGGTCATTCAGCGCCGCCGTGCGATCGTCAACGTCCCGTTCTTTCTGGCGCGGATCATGGGGTTCGGCTTCGACATGGTGCAGGCGGCGACGCTTGGCCTGATCGAGAACAAGATGATCACCCGCGACCAGGTGAAGAACCTGCGCCATGACAATGTCGTCTCGCCGGGTGCAAAGGGCCTTGCCGATCTTGGCATCACCCCCACGGCGATGGAGGCTGTGCTGCCGGAATATCTCTGGCGCTACCGCCCCTCGGGCCAGTATGCGGCGATCAAGGATTCAGCCAAGAACCTGAAAAAGGCCTGAGCCTTTGGACACTACTCTGACGGCAGCGTTCCTGGGTCTTCTGGAGGGATTGACCGAGTTCCTGCCGGTCTCCTCGACCGGCCACCTTCTCTTGGCTGGGCATTTCCTGGGCTTCGAGAGTGAAGGCAAGACCTTCGAGGTCGTGATCCAGCTTGGCGCGATACTGGCGTTGTTTTCGGTCTATGCATCCTTGGTCGGTCGGCTTTTGCTGCGCGCCCGGCATGATGAGGCGGCGCACCGGGCAGTTGTCTCGCTGCTGCTTGCGTTTTTGCCTGCCGTGGTGATCGGGGTCATCGCGCATGACTTTGTGAAGACGGTACTCTTCGAAACGCCGATGCTGATCGCGATAATGCTGATCCTGGGCGGGGTCGTCCTTATCGTTATCGACCGGATCGCACCCGCTCCGGTCCACTTCGACGCCCTGGGCCTGCCTTTTCGCAAAGCGCTGGCCGTCGGTTTCTTCCAGTGCATGGCTCTTGTGCCGGGGGTGTCGCGGTCGGGGGCGACCATCGTTGGCGCGTTGCTGATGGGTGTCGAGAAGCGGGCGGCGGCGGAGTTCTCGTTCCTTCTGTCGCTTCCGACGATGGGCGCGGCGGTGGGATATGATCTTTTCCAGAACCGCAATGTCCTGGACTTTGGCGCGGTCTGGGAAATTGCCGTGGGCTTTGCCGTGGCCTTTGTGACGGCGGTTCTGGTCGTCCGCTGGGTGCTGAATTTCATCAGCCGCAATGGTTATGCGCTGTTCGGCTGGTGGCGAATCATCGTTGGAAGCGTCGCACTTGTGGCGCTTTCTTTTGGATTCTGAGAATGTTTGGAAGCATTGCTGACCTAATGTGCGACGAAAACGTCAGCTTTCCTGCCGCATCCCCCGAAAAACCTGTTATTAGGTAAACTATGCTGACTTTTCTTATCGCCTGAAGGGCTGTAGGAAGGCGCTCCCTGGGGTTCGTTGGGAGGCGCAGCCGTGGCCACGCAAAAGATGCTTAAGTTCGTCACTGTCGGCAAGGAAATGCCGGAGAAACGTGATGCATCTTCGCGCGCGCAGGATTTCCACGAGATTTACCGCGAGTACGCCGACCGCAAGGCCGCCGAACAGGCCGGGCGCTGCAGCCAGTGCGGCGTGCCGTATTGCCAATCGCATTGCCCCTTGCACAACAACATCCCCGACTGGCTGAAGCTGACCGCCGAGGGGCGCCTGCAGGAGGCTTATGAGCTTTCTCAGGCGACCAACACCTTCCCCGAAATCTGCGGCCGCATCTGCCCGCAGGACCGGCTTTGCGAAGGCAACTGCGTCATCGAAAGCTCGGGCCACGGCACTGTCACCATTGGGGCGGTCGAGAAGTACATCACCGACACCGCGTGGGAGGAAGGCTGGGTCAAGCCGATCCGCCCGCACGCGGAACGCCCAGAAAGTGTCGGGATCATCGGCGCTGGGCCGGGGGGCCTGGCGGCGGCGGATGTGCTGCGGCGGCAGGGCGTGCAGGTCACGGTCTATGACCGCTATGACCGCGCCGGGGGCCTGATGACCTATGGTATTCCGGGCTTCAAGCTGGAAAAGCCCGTTGTGATGCAGCGGATTGACCAACTGCGCGAGGGTGGTGTCGATTTCGTCGCCAACTGCAATGTGGGCGAGGACATCACCTTTGACGCGATCCGGGGCCAGCACGACGCGGTGCTGATCGCGACCGGCGTCTACAAGTCGCGGGACATCGAGGCGCCGGGCGTTGGGGCAAGGGGTGTCGTGAAGGCGCTGGACTACCTGACAGCGTCCAATCGCAAGGGCTTTGGCGATGAGGTGGCCGAGTTTGACTCTGGCGAGCTGAACGCCTCGGGCAAGCGCGTCGTGGTGATCGGTGGCGGCGATACGGCGATGGACTGCGTGCGGACGGCGATCCGCCAGGGGGCTTTGTCGGTGAAGTGCCTTTACCGCCGTGACCGGGCGAACATGCCGGGTTCGCAGCGCGAGGTGGCGAATGCCGAGGAAGAAGGTGTTGAATTCGTGTGGCTTTCTGCTCCCAAAGGCTTCACCGGCGGCACCGAAGTCGAAGGCGTCATGGTCCAGAAGATGCGCCTTGGCGCGCCAGATGCGACCGGCCGCCAGACGCCGGAGCTGATCGAGGGCGCCGACTATGTCGAGCCCGCCGATCTGGTGATCCAGGCACTGGGGTTCGAGCCGGAAGACCTGCCGACGCTCTGGGGCGTGCCTGAGCTGAAGGTCACCCGCTGGGGCACGATCAAGGCCGATTTCCGCACCCACGAAACCAGCCTTCCCGGCGTCTACGCCGCAGGCGACATCGTGCGCGGAGCCTCGCTGGTGGTCTGGGCCATCCGCGACGGCCGTGAGGCGGCTGACGCAATCCTGGGCTATCTGAACCAGACCGGAGCGGTGGCGGCGGAGTAAGGTTAATCGTTGATGAAGCGTCTTGTTCTCGTCTTGCTTTCATCTTGGTTCCGTCTCTACGCGCGGAGGATAGAGGAAAAGTCAAACGTCAGGATGTGTGACCCATTTCGACAGGTGGAACTGTGATGCGGAAGTTTGTGATCCTTGCCCTGCTGGCGACCCCGGCCACCCCAACCCTCGCCGGCACCTGGACGGCTCCCGAGGGCTGCGAGGTGTTCATGACCGTGCAGGCCAAGGCCTGCCGGGTCTCGCACTACTACCGCTGCGAGGCTGACAACCCCGGTGACCAGTGGCGGGTAGATATGGATCAGGAAGGTCCGTTCTTCTACTCGCGCATCGACAGCGAGGGGCAGTGGGTTGAAAGCTACGATCCGGTCAAGCAGGTGCTGGACCCGGCGCCCGCTGACCCGGCAAGCTTCTCGGAACTGATCGCTGAAGGCACGGACACCTGGGATTTCGGTCTGTCGAAAGAGGATGGCACGGGCAGCCGGGCCTCGGGCTATGACCGGCTGACCGGGCAGACCGTGGTGATCGACGGGATCACGCTGTCGCAGACGGAAGTGGACTTCACCGAGTACGACCGCGAGGGCAACGTCATCCGGCGCTCACGCGGGAACGAGTACCTGAACCCCGAATGGCGGCTCTTCTTCGCCGGGCCGGGCGAGACCGACCTGGGCGACGGCCAGTGGCTGCCGATCGACGGCAGCCCGGTGCAGTTCATCTTTCCGGGGGAAGAGGGGTTTCTTGCGGCCCAGCCGATCTATGACTGCGATGCGCTTACGGCTGGGGTGGAAGAACCTTGGGCCACAGTTCAACCCGTCGCGCTACGGCCGCGGATCGAAGAATGACGGCGCGCGCGATCATCCTGCTGCTGGCAATCGGGGCGACAAGCGCATCTGCCGAGGAGGCCAAGCTTCCGGTACACTCGGCAGGCTATGAGGTTGTAACCGGCGACCCGTCCTGCAATGGCCCGCACCAAAGACTGATCCGGGCAACACTGTCCGTGCCAAATCTGTTGCAAGAGATTAAGGCGTCGCCGGTCTGCCAGATCCGCGAACGCAAGGGTGGGCAACTTGAAGCTCGGGAATTTCCATGTGACGCTTACGCCGTACAGATGCCAGTCAACGGGAACGGATTGCCGGCGACCGACAAAATCGCGCTGAACGCAACCGTCGAGATTTGTCAGGGGCTATGGGACTTTTCGGTCAAACTGACCGATGCTGACCTGAGCGGCAGTTTCAGCGGCCGTGAGTTCGACCCGGTGACTTTGAATTTGTGGGGGCTTTCCGACTCGATGTTGCGCCACACCGAAAGCGACACTGGGAGGCTTTCGGTGTCGATCCGTTGCGCGCCGGATCCTCTGGCCCCCGATGCCGCCCCCCCGTTTGACTTCGAAGCGCTGTTTCGGCTTACCGAGATTGATGCCAATGCATGTTCTGGCGATGCGTGCGCCGAGGTTGCAGACCCGGTCGAGGAAGTTGAGAAGAGAAGTGCGGGTCTCTGGTCAACAATGTCGATATCTGCCGAGTGTCGTGATCCGGCCGCGAGGGCTGCGCCATGACGAACGACGACATCAACCTTGAACGAACCGGCGGGTGCCTTTGCGGGGCGGTTCGGTTCAAGGCCAAGCTGACAGGCATGAACTTCGGCGTGTGCCATTGTGTGATGTGCCGGAAGTGGACCGGCTCGGCTTTGCTGGGGATCACGGTGCCGGTGGGGAACGTGGAGTGGCAGGGCGCGGAGCATATCGCCAAGCGGCAGACCTCGGGGTGGGGCGAGCGGGCCTGGTGCCGGGAGTGCGGGTCGCACCTCTGGTTCAGTGTGACAGTGGAGGGGCCTTATTCCGGCAATCTCGAGCTGCCGATCGGCCTTTTCGACGATGCCAACGGTCTGACTATGACGAACGAGATCTACATCGACCACAAGCCCGACAGCTATGCCTTCGCGGGCGAGGGGCGGCAGGTTCTGACCCGGGCGGACTGCGTTGCCAGGTTTGCACTCTTGGCCAGTGAGTAAGGGCATCATGCAGGACAAGCTGAAATACGAACTCGACGGGCTCGCCAGGACTTGTGTCGCGCTGGTTTGGGTGGTCGTGGCGACCGAGGTGGTCTATGCCGCGAACAGCCTCTACTACCATTTCTATATTGGCTGGCTCGAGGCCGGGACAATCGGCGATGCCGAGGCAGACCAGATCGAAACGGCTACCATGGTGGTGGGCTTCGCCTATCTTGGGGTCTTCGTGGTCTCGGGGCTTTTCTGCTGCACGTGGATCTACCGGGCCAGCTGGAACGCGCGGCAAATCCATCCGACGCCTGAGAGGATCACGCCCGGCTGGTCGGTCGGATGGTTCTTCATCCCGATCCTGTCGCTCTGGAAGCCCTACGAGGCGATGAAGCAGACCTGGAACAGCTCGCACAACCCCGGGGACGATATTCGCGCAACGCTTCCCAGTTTCGCGGGCTACTGGTGGGCGAGCTGGGTCGTTTCGAGCCTTCTCGGCAACCTGAGCTTCCGGCTTTGGCGGAACGCCGAGACGCTGGCGGACTACCGGTTCGCCAACATCGTGGATTTGATCACCTCGCCGATTTCGCTGCTGTCGTCGGTGCTGTTCATCCGCTTGATAAAATCCATCACCGAGGCGCAAAGAGACAGGCGCCCGGGTTCTGGTCTACAGGAGATCTTCGCATGACCAAGTATGACGCCGCCTGGGTGCAGGCCGAAGAGGAAAAGCGCGCGTGGCTGGATGCGAACGGGCTGTACAAACTGGAGGACGAGCATTCGTCCTGCGGCGTGGGGCTTGTCGTCTCGATCAGTGGCAAGCCTTCCCGCAAGGTTGTGGAGAACGGCATCAACGCTTTGAAGGCGGTATGGCACCGGGGGGCGGTCGATGCGGATGGCAAGACTGGCGACGGGGCGGGGATCCATGTGCAGATTCCGGTCAAGTTCTTCCACGACCAGGTGCGCCGGACGGGGCACGAGCCGGACGTTCACAAGCTGATTGCCGTGGGGCAGGTCTTCCTGCCGCGGACGGACTTTGGCGCTCAGGAACGCTGCCGGACCATCGTGGAGTCGGAAGTCCTGCGCATGGGGCATTACATCTATGGCTGGCGGCATGTGCCGGTGGATGTGTCGGTCCTGGGCGAAAAGGCCAACGCGACGCGGCCCGAGATCGAGCAGATTCTGATCCGCTGCGACAAGGACATCGACCAGGAACGCTTTGAGCGCGAGCTTTACATCATCCGGCGGCGGATCGAGAAAGCGGCCACGGCGGCGGGGATCCAGGGGATGTATCTCTGCAGCCTTAGCTGCCGGTCGATCATCTACAAAGGCATGATGCTGGCCGAGCAGGTGGCGACCTTCTACCCCGACCTGATGGACGAGCGGTTCGAAAGCGCCTTCGCCATTTATCATCAGCGGTATTCGACCAACACCTTCCCGCAGTGGTGGCTGGCGCAGCCGTTCCGGATGCTGGCCCACAACGGCGAGATCAACACGCTGAAGGGCAACGTCAACTGGATGAAGTCCCACGAAATTCGCATGGCCTCGAACAACTTTGGCGAGGCGGCGGAAGACATCAAGCCGATCATCCCGGCGGGTACATCGGACAGTGGCGCCTTGGATGCGGTGTTCGAGGTGTTGGTGCGGTCGGGACGTTCTGCTCCTATGGCGAAGACGATGCTGGTGCCGGAGGCCTGGTCGAAGCAGACGGTGAACATGCCCAAGGCCTGGGCGGACATGTATTCCTACTGCAACTCGGTCATCGAGCCCTGGGACGGGCCGGCGGCTTTGGCGATGACCGACGGGCGCTGGGTCTGCGGGGGGCTGGACCGCAATGGCCTGCGCCCGATGCGTTATGTCATCACGGGTGACGGGCTGCTGATTGCGGGCTCGGAAGCCGGGATGGTGCCGGTGGACGAAAGCACGATCCGCGAAAAGGGCGCGCTTGGGCCGGGGCAGATGATCGCGGTCGATATGGTGGCGGGCAAGCTCTACCACGATGTCGAGATGAAGAACAAACTCGCCTCAGCCCAGCCTTATGGGGACTGGGTGGGCAAGATCGTCGATCTGAACGTTCTTCTGAAGGACGTGCCAGAGACGCAGACCTTCACGGGCGGAGAGCTTCGGAAGCGCCAGATCGCGGCGGGGTTCACTCTGGAGGAACTGGAGCAGGTGCTGGCGCCGATGGCCGAGGACGGCAAGGAAATGGTCGCCTCGATGGGCGATGACACGCCGCCTGCGGTGCTGTCGTCGGTCTACCGGCCGCTGTCGCATTACTTCCGTCAGAACTTCAGCCAGGTGACGAACCCGCCCATCGACTCGCTTCGCGAAGGGCGGGTGATGTCGCTGAAAACGCGGTTCGGGAACCTGCGGAACGTGTTGGACGAGAACTCCAGCCAGACCGAAATCCTGGTGCTGGAAAGCCCCTTCATCGCGAACCGCGAGTTCGAAGTGATGGTGGAGCGGTTTGGGGACCAGGTAGCCTTCATCGACTGCACCTTCCCGGTGGGCGAGGGGCTGGACGATCTGCGGCTGGGGCTGGAACGCATCCGGGCGGAAGCCGAGGACGCGGTGCGCTCGGGTGCCGGGCAGCTGGTGCTGACGGATGAGCATCAGGGGCCTTCGAGCGTGGGGATGCCGATGATCCTTGCCACGTCTGCGGTGCATTCGTGGCTGACGCGCAAGGGCCTGCGGACCTTCTGTTCGATCAACGTGCGGTCGGCGGAGTGCATCGACCCGCACTACTTCGCGGTGCTAATCGGGTCTGGGGCGACGACGGTGAACCCCTACATCGCGCAGGATTCGATTGCGGACCGGCTTGAGCGGGGGCTTCTGGACGGAAGCCTGACGGATGCGATGCGGCGGTATCGGGATGCGATTGATGCCGGCTTGCTGAAGATCATGTCGAAGATGGGGATCTCGGTGGTCTCGTCTTATCGCGGGGGTCTGAACTTCGAGGCTGTGGGTCTAAGCCGTGCCATGGTGGCGGAATACTTCCCCGGCATGCATTCCCGTATCTCGGGCATCGGCCTGACCGGGGTCGAGCAGAAGCTGGAGGAGGTCCACCGCAAGGGCTGGCTCGGCGGCGCGGATGTGCTGCCGATTGGCGGCTTCTACAAGGCGCGGCGGTCGGGCGAAAAGCACGCCTGGGAAGCGCAGACGATGCACATGCTGCAATCGGCCTGCGACCGGGCGTCCTATGATCTGTGGAAGCAATACTCGGCCGCGATGCGGGCGAACCCGCCGATCCATCTGCGGGATTTGCTGGACATCAAGACTTTGGGCAAGCCCGTGCCGATTGAGGAGGTGGAGTCGATCACCTCGATCCGCAAGCGGTTCGTGACGCCGGGCATGTCGCTGGGGGCCCTCAGCCCCGAGGCGCACAAGACGCTCAACGTCGCCATGAACCGGATCGGTGCGAAGTCCGACAGCGGTGAAGGCGGCGAGGACCCGGCGCATTTCACTCCCGAGCCGAACGGGGACAATCCGTCGGCCAAGATCAAGCAGGTGGCGTCGGGGCGTTTTGGCGTGACCGCCGAATACCTGAACGCCTGCGAGGAGCTTGAGATCAAGGTCGCCCAGGGCGCGAAGCCCGGTGAGGGCGGCCAGTTGCCGGGGATGAAAGTCACGGCGCTGATCGCGCGGCTTCGGCATTCGACGCCTGGGGTGACGCTGATCTCGCCCCCGCCGCACCACGATATCTATTCGATCGAAGACCTCGCGCAGCTGATCTATGACCTGAAGCAGATCAACCCGCGCGCCAAGGTGACGGTGAAGCTGGTGTCCTCCTCGGGCGTCGGCACCATCGCGGCGGGCGTGGCCAAGGCCAAGGCCGACGTGATCCTGATCTCGGGGCACAACGGCGGGACCGGGGCCTCCCCTGCGACCAGCATCAAGTATGCGGGCCTGCCGTGGGAGATGGGCCTGACCGAGGCGCATCAGGTGCTGGCGATGAACAACCTGCGCGAGCGGGTGACCTTGCGCACCGATGGCGGCCTGCGCACCGGCCGCGACATCGTCATGGCCGCGATGATGGGGGCCGAGGAATACGGCATCGGCACCGCCGCGCTGATCGCGATGGGCTGCATCATGGTGCGCCAGTGCCAGTCCAACACCTGCCCGGTGGGCGTCTGCACCCAGGACGAACGGCTGCGCGCCAAGTTCACCGGCAGCGCGGACAAGGTGGTGAACCTGATCACCTTCTACGCGCAGGAGGTCCGCGAAATCCTGGCGCAGATCGGCGCGCGCTCGATGGATGAGATCATCGGGCGGGCCGACCTGCTGACCCAGGTCAGCCGGGGGGCCGCGAACCTTGACGACCTCGACCTGAACCCGCTCCTGATCTCGGTCGATGGGTCGCAGAAGATCACCTATGACCGGTCAAAACCCCGGAACGCGGTGCCGGACACGCTGGACGCCGACATCATCCGCGACGGCCACCGGTTCTTTGAAGACGGCGAGAAGATGCAGCTTTCCTATGCCGTGCGGAACACCCACCGCACCATCGGCACGCGGGCGTCTTCGCACATCGTCAAGAAGTTCGGGATGCGGAACGCGCTGCAGCCAGACCATCTGACGGTCAAGCTGAACGGCTCCTGCGGCCAGTCGCTGGGGGCGTTCAGCGTCCGTGGCCTGAAGCTGGAGGTCCAGGGCGACGCCAACGACTACGTGGGCAAGGGCCTGTCGGGCGGCACGATCACCGTACGGCCGCTGATGTCCTCGCCGCTGAAGGCCGAAGAGAACACGATCATCGGCAACACCGTGCTTTACGGCGCGACCGACGGGTTCCTGTTCGCAAGCGGCCGGGCCGGGGAACGCTTCGCCGTCCGGAACTCGGGCGCGTCGGTCGTGGTCGAAGGCTGCGGCTCGAACGGCTGCGAGTACATGACCGGCGGCGTGGCGGTGATCCTTGGCCGGATCGGCGCTAACTTCGGCGCGGGGATGACGGGGGGCATGGCCTATGTCTACGACCCGGACGGGGTGGCCGAGGACTTCATGAACCTCGAATCGATCCTGACCTGCGCCGTGGGCCACCCGCATTGGGAGATGCAGCTGAAAGGCCTGATCGCCCGGCATCTGGAGGAGACGGGAAGCCGGGTGGCGGAGCGGGTCCTGGCGAACTGGGACAGCGAGCGGCTGAACTTCGTGCAGGTCTGCCCGAAGGAAATGATCGACCGTCTAGCCTATCCGCTTAGCGACGAGGTCGCCAAGGTTCCGGCGGAGTGACATCGGGCGCCCGGTTCGAATAGAGCCGGGCGCCTACCTTCGGCGACTGTCGTCCGAACGTGGCCGCGCTGTCATGCAACCGTAACGCTTGGGTCGCACCAAGGGATCGTTCACCCCTTTGGCGGAGACCATCACCATGACCATCCGGGTTCTGACCCTCTGCACTGCGCTGACCTGCATTCCCCTGACCGCCGCAGCCGAGATCGCCTTTCCGGCGACGCTGGCGGGCCATGCCCTGATCCCGGCTGCGACCTTTATCGCTCCACCAGCTGATGCCCCGAAGGATGCAGCACTGTCCGGCAAGTTCACCGGGGCGGGCCGCGCCATGGAGGCCGGAACGATGCCGGGTGATACCGGCGCGAACCACGGTAAACGGCCGACGGGTCTGTCGATGCCGTTCGAAGGCCAGCCGCTTCAGGGTCTTTCAGGCTTTGCGATGAACCTGGCCGAGGATGGCTCGACCTTCGTGCTGACAGACAACGGCTTTGGCGCCAAGGGCAACAGCCCCGACGCGCTTCTCTTCTTCCACCGCATGACTCCGGACTTCGCCGCGGGAACTGTCGAAGTCAAAGAGACGGTGTTCCTTCGTGATCCCGATTTCAAGGTGCCCTTCCGCATCGCCTATGAAGGCACCGACAGCCGCTACCTGACCGGCGCGGACTTCGACCCCGAGAGCATCCAGTTCCTGAACGGCGAGCTTTGGATCGGCGAGGAGTTCGGTCCCTACATCCTGCGCGTGGCGTTGGATGGGAAGGTGCTGGATGTTTACCCGACGATGGACGGCGAGACCCAGCTGAAGAGCCCCGAAGCGCCCGGCATCAGCGCAACCTCGGTCGCGGGCAAGGACTGGACGGTGCAGCGGTCGGGCGGGTACGAGGGCATGGCGCTGCAGCCGGGGTCGAACCTCCTTTGGCCGATGCTGGAGAAGCCGCTTCTGGGCGAGGACGGCCAGCCAGCCGGAACGGCGCTTCGCGTCCGGGCCTTTGATCCGGCAAAGGGCGAATGGACCGGGGCCGAATTCAAATTCGCGCTGGCCGAAGGGGCGACCGCGATTGGTGACTTCAACTTCATCGACGAAACCCGGGCCCTGGTGATCGAGCGCGACAATGGCGAGGGCGCTGCCAGCCTGAAATGTGCGGGCGATCCGGCGCCGGACTGCTTCCCGATGCCTGCTATGCTGAAGCGCGTGGTGCTGATCGATACCGCGCAGATCGACGCCGAGGGCTTCGTCAAGCGCCTCGGCCATATTGACCTGATGAACATCGCCGACCCCGAAGCCAAGGCACGGCTGGAGACGGTCGGCAGTGAGGCGGGCAAGTTTACGCTCCCGTTCGTCACCATCGAGGACGTGATGAAGGTCGACGACATACACATCATGGTGGCCGTCGACAACAACCTGCCCTACTCCTCGGGCCGGGCGCTGGACAAGGCTGCGGACAACGAGTTCGTGCTGCTTTCGGTGCCCGAGCTTCTTGCGGCGAAGTAAGCCGGGATTTTTCGTCGAAAAATCGTAGGCTTTTGCGTCAGTCGTCCGAGGATTTGGCCCAGAGGTTGATGTCCTTCTCTTCCGAGATGGCGTCGATCCGGGCCAGTTCTTCGTTGGTGAACTCCAGATTCCGGATCGCGCCGACGCAGTCCACCACTTGCTCGGGCCGTGAGGCCCCGATCAGGGCGCTTGTGACGCCGCCGCCACGCAGGACCCAGGCCAGCGCCATCTGCGCCAGGGTCTGGCCCCGCGCCTCGGCCATTGCGTTCAGCCTGCGGACCGACCCCAGCGCCTTTTCGACGACCGACGGGTGCAGCGACTTGTCCTGCGAGGCGCGGCTGCCCTCGGGAATGCCGTTCAGGTACTTGTTGGTCAGAATACCCTGTGCCAGCGGGATGAAGGCGATGGAGCCGACGCCAAGCTCGGCCAGGGTGTCCTTCAGCCCGTCGGTCTCTACCCAGCGGTTCAGGATGTTGTAGCTCGGCTGGTGGATCAGAAGGGGTGTCCCGAGGTCCTTCAGGATTGCCACCGCCTCACGCGTGCGCTGGCTGTTGTAGCTGGAGATGCCCACGTACTGCGCCCGGCCGGAACGGACGATGTGGTCGAGGGCACCCATGGTCTCCTCAAGCGGTGTGTCGGGGTCGAAGCGGTGGGAATAGAAGATGTCGACATAGTCGAGACCCATCCGCTTCAGCGACTGGTCGCACGAGGCGATCAGGTACTTCCGGCTGCCCCATTCGCCATAGGGCCCGTTCCACATGTGGTAACCAGCCTTGGAGGAGATGATCAATTCGTCTCTAACGTGGCGGAAATCGGTCTTCAGGATATCGCCAAAGGCCTCTTCGGCGCTGCCAGCCGGCGGGCCGTAGTTGTTTGCCAGGTCGAAATGGGTGATGCCGTGGTCGAAGGCCGCGTGGCAGATCGCCTGCTTCGTCGCATGGGGCGTGTCATGGCCGAAGTTGTGCCAAAGCCCGAGGCTGATCGCCGGCAGCTTAAGGCCCGAGCGGCCGCAGCGGCGGTAGATCATCCGGTCATATCGGTCTTCGCGGGGAGTATAGGTCATGGTGTCCTCCAGTCCGCGCCACCATTCCACTTGGGGCGGGCGGCTTCAAGTTGCGCGGGGCGGATTTCCGGGGGATGGTAAGCGCATGAGGCAGGTCCGACAGTTGTGGGATTTCACCGTGGCGGTCTCGCTGCGGATGGGCGACGGTCACTTCGGCCTGATCGCGGCGGGGGTGGCCTTCTTCGCGATGTTCGCGGTCTTCCCCGGCCTTGCCGCCGCCGTCGCGCTTTGGGGTTTGGTGGCAGACCCCACGGTCATCGCGGGCTATCTGACGGTTGCCGAACGCTTCCTTCCACCGGAGGCCCGGACCTTGGTGCATGATCAGGTGATGGGTCTTATCAGTGCCCCACGCGGCGCGCTTGGCTGGACCACGTTCCTGTCGCTTGGCATTGCGCTCTACTCCGCCCGGGCGGGAGTTTCCGCGCTGACCCAGGGCTTGGACGTTGTGCACAGATCGCGGCCCAGAGGTTGGCTTTGGGGCTGGGTGGTCGACTTCGTCCTGACCGTGGCACTGATCGGCGCGCTGTTCGTAGCGCTGATGACGGTGGTTGTTGTCCCGATCCTTCTTGGCTACGTCCAGTTCGGGACGTTCGAGGCCTGGCTGACCAAGGTCCTGCCCTGGGGTGCGATGTTCCTTCTGGTGGTGACCTGCCTGTCGATCCTCTATCGGTTCGGCCCCAACGTTCCCGGCGGGTTCCGGTCACCCTGGATAACGGTCGGCGTGCTGGTCGCGGCAGCGGCCTGGGCGGGGGTTTCAATCGGATTTTCGGTCTATCTCGCGAACTTCAACAGCTACAACGCCATCTACGGCTCGATCGGGGCGGTGATAATCCTGATGATGTGGCTTTACCTCAGCGTCTGGGCCGTGCTTCTAGGCGGAGCGATCAACGCCGAGCTTGACGCGCGTCTGCGGATAGTCCTGCGGGGGCCTAGACGGGCAGGGCCCCCAGACCAGGATCAGACGTAGCGGTTCCAGAGGTTTTCCAGCCGCTCTTGCCGCCCCGACTTCGGCTGGGGTTCGATCTTTTCGTCCAGGACACGGGCTGCGGCCTCTTCCAGGCTGCCCTTCAGCATCGCTTTGGCCACCGGGGTCTCCCACCCGGCATAGCGGGCCTGCTTGGCAGCCTCCATCTCACCCGATTCCAGCAAGGCCGCTGCCGATTTCAGAGCGCGGGCGCAGGTGTCCATCCCGCCGACATGGGCGAGGATCAGGTCTTCGGGGTCCAGCGACTGCCGCCGGATCTTTGCGTCAAAGTTCACACCGCCGGTGGTGAAACCGCCTGCCTTCAGGATTTCGTAGAACGCCACGGCCTTTTCGGGGTGGTTGTTCGGGAACTGGTCGGTGTCCCAACCGGACTGATAGTCGTTCCGGTTCATGTCGATGGAGTGGAAAATCCCCAAGGAGGCCGCGAGCGCGATCTCGTGTTCGAAGCTGTGGCCCGCAAGGATCGCGTGGCCCTGTTCGATGTTCGTCTTGACCTCTTTCTCCAGTCCGAAGTCCTTGAGGAAGCCATAGACCGTGGCGACGTCATAGTCGTACTGGTGCTTCGAGGGTTCCTGCGGCTTCGGTTCGATCAGGATCGTCCCCTTGAAGCCGATCTTGTATTTGTATTCGACGACCTGCTGCAGGAAGCGGCCTGCATGTTCGCGTTCGGCCTTGAGGTCGGTGTTCAGAAGCGTCTCATAACCCTCGCGCCCGCCCCAGAGGACGTAGTTCTGCCCGCCAAGGCGCATGGTCACATCCATGTTCGCTTTCACGGTCGCAGCGGCATAGGCGTAGACGTCCGGGTCGGGGTTGGTGGCAGCGCCCGACATCCAGCGGCGGTGCGAGAAGAGGTTCGAGGTGCCCCAGAGAAGCTTCGCCTTGTGCCGCGTCTGTTTGTCACCAATGTAGTCGGCGACCTCGTTCAGGTTCTTCAGGCTTTCGGCAAAGGTCGCCCCTTCCGGTCGCATGTCGGCGTCGTGGAAGCAGTAAAAGGGCTGGCCCAGGATATCGAACATCTCGAAGGCGACGTCGGCCTTGAGCTTCGCCAGCGCCATCCCGTCGCCGAACCACGGCCGTTCGAAGGTCTGGCCGCCGAACGGGTCGCCGCCCGGCCAGGCGAAGCTGTGCCAGTAGGCGACGGCAAAGCGGAGGTGGTCCTCCATCCGCTTGCCGAGGATGACCTCGTCGGGGTTGTAGTGGCGGAAGGCGAATTCGTTGGTCGACGAAGCGCCTTCGTATTTGATTTGCGGGATGCCTTTGAAGAAATCGGTCATGTCAGATCCTTGATGGCAGATTGGGCGGCGCGGAACCGGGCTGCTCCGGCGTCGAAGGCGTCTTTTAGTGCAGGATCGGGGTCGATCACGCGCGCGATCTTGGGCAGCGTGGCGATTTCGGCACCAGCCCCGGTCGCGGCCATGATCGCAAGCCGGGCGGCCCCGAAGGCGCCGCCGAAGTCGCCCGCGACCGGAAGCTGAACGGGGCAGTCAAGTGCTGTGGCGATGAGTTTGAGCCAGTAGTCCGACCGCGACCCTCCGCCGACGGCCAGCAGATGCTCCAGCCTGGTCCCGGTGGCCGCCAACGCGTCGCGGCTGTCGCGGATGGCGTAGGTGACGCCTTCCAGGACGGCACGGGTCGCGGCCTGCCGGTCGGTGGCGTGTTCAAGGCCGACAAAGGCACCCCGCACGCTGGCCGAGTTGAGCGGGGTCCGCTCGCCGCCCAGATAGGGCAGGAACAGGGTCTTGCCGGGGGGCTGCAGGTCGCCAAGCGCGCCCGTCAGCTTCGCGGCGTCGGCGCCCACCAGGTTAGCATACCAGTTCAGCGCATCGGTCGCGGCCAGGATCACGCCCATCTGATGCCAAGTGTTCGGCAGGGCATGGCAGAAGGTATGTACCGCGGTTGCCGGATCTGGCTGGTAGCCATCATTCGCAGCAAAGAGCACACCAGAGGTGCCGAGCGAGACGAAGGCCTCACCCGCCCGGACAACGCCCACGCCCACGCCCGAAGCCGCGTTGTCGCCACCGCCCCCAGCCACGACCACACCATTCGGCAGACCCCAGCGCTTGGCCAGCGCGTCGCGTAAAGAGCCCGAGACGTCCGAGCCCTCGACCAGCCGCGGCATCTGCGCCCGCGAAAGCCCGGTGGCTGCCAAGAGCTCGTCCGACCAGTCGCGCTGTCCAGTGTCCAGCCAGCTGGTTCCGGCGGCATCCGACATCTCGCCGACATGATCGCCGGTCAGCCAGAGGCGCAGATAGTCCTTCGGCAGCAGCACCTTGGCCACCCGGCCCCAGATCGACGGCTCATGGCGCTGCACCCAGACCAGCTTCGGTGCGGTGAAGCCTGGAAAGACGATGTTCCCGGTCAGCCGCCTGAACTTGGGGTCGGCATCCAGCGCCGCGGCCTCGGCATGGCTGCGGGTGTCGTTCCAGAGGATGCAGGGCCGCAGCACCTCGTCCCCGGCGTCCAGAAGCGTGGCACCATGCATATGGCCCGAAAGACCAATGCCGCGCACCCCGGCCAAGCCTTTGGCGGAGAGCCTGTCGAACACCGTTTCGGCCGCATTGATCCAGTCCGAGGGGGACTGTTCGCTCCACCCCTCGGCCGGGCGCGATACGGTCAACGGTGCCGTGGCCTCGGCAAGGACGGTCTGGTCCTCGCCGATCAAGACGCCCTTCAGGCCGGACGTTCCAAGATCCAGCCCGATATACATCACGCGGCCAGATGCGAGGGCTTCTTGCCCAGGATGATCATCCCCAGGATGTCGTCATCGGTGACTTCGTTGACGTTCACCGTGCCGACCAGCTGTCCGTTCTTCATCACGCTGGCCCGATCGCACAGCTTCATGACGTTGTGGATGTCATGCTCGATCAGGAATATGCCCAGGCCTTGCGCTTTCAGCTCGTGGATCAGCTCGGCCACCATCTGCGTCTCGTGCGGGCCAAGGGCGGCAGTGGGTTCGTCCATGATCAGGATCTTGGCGTTGAAGTAGACCGCCCGCGCGATGGCGACGGACTGCCGCTGCCCGCCCGACAGCATGTTGACCGGCACGTTGAACTTGCGAAAGTTCGGGTTCAGGCGGCCCATGATCTTGCGGGTTTCAGCCTCCATCCTGGATTCGTCGACAAATCCCATCGGTCCTACGAGTTCCCGTCCAAGGAACAGGTTCGACGCCGCGTCGAGGTTGTCGGCCAGCGCCAGCGTCTGGTAGATCGTCTCGATGTTCTGGGCGCGGGCGTCGCGGGGGTCCTTGATCTCGACCTCCTGGCCGTTGATCAGGATTTGGCCCGAGTCCTTCTGATAGGCGCCTGAGAGGCACTTGATCAGCGTCGACTTGCCCGCCCCGTTGTGGCCCAGAAGGCCGACCACTTCGCCGGGGAAAAGGTCGACCGTGACGTGATCCACGGCCTTGATGCCCCCGAACGCGATCGAGATGTCGCGGAGTTCGACAAGCGGGGTTCCGGTTCTGTTTACCATGATGTCAGCCCCTTACTTGATGCGTTTGCGGTAGACGATGTCGAGCCAGACGGCCAAGACCAGCGCGATGCCGATCACGATCCGCTGGTAGGACCCGTCGCCAAAGCCGATCAGGACCATGCCGGTCTGGAGCGACGTCAGGATAAGCGCACCGATGATGGCGCCGTAGATCGTGCCCACGCCACCGGCAAGCGAAGTGCCCCCGACAACGGCGGCGGCGATCACGTAAAGCTCGTCGAGGTTGCCCATCGCGTTGGTGGATGAGTTCTGGCGGGCTGCTCCGATGACCGCCGCAATACCGGCCAGGCCGCCCATCAGGGTGAAGATCTTCACCGTCATAGCCCGCGTGTTGATGCCCGACAGGGCGGCGGCCTCAGGGTTGCCGCCGATGGCAAAGACATAGCGGCCAAACCGGGTGCGGGTCATCAGGATCGTCATGAAGATCGCCACCGCAATCATGATCAGTACCGGGTAGGCGAAACCATGGCCGAACGTGGCGCAGACACCGGAGTAGATGTCGTTCTCCTGGGCGCAGACGGGCACTTCCTGGCCAAGCCCAGTGTAGTACTTCTGGATGTTCCCGCGCGGCCAGACATAAGAGTTGACCATCGCCGTAGCGCCGATGATCACTGCGCATACAAGGCCGATCACGAAGGTCTCGGCCCAGACCGGGCGCAGCGCAAACCCGTGTTTCTGGCGAGATTTGCGGCCGTTCATAAAGGCCCAGACGACGAAGACGCAGGCGATAACCCCGAAGATCCAGCTTCCGGTCCGGCCAAGGGCACCGAACGACCCGCCGCCGATCAGCGAGAAGGTGTCGTCAAGGGGCGCGATGGTCTTGCCGCCTGCGACCAGGAACGCCGCGCCGCGCCAGACCAGAAGCCCTCCCAGCGTGACAATGAAGGAAGGAATGTTCAGGAACGCGATCAGCACACCCTGGAAAGCACCGATCAGCGCGCCCATCGCGATGCCGAAGATCACCGTGATGATCCAGATCGACGGATGGCCAAGCCCCAGGGCGGGTGTGAGGTACTCGACCTGCAAAAGGCCCATGTACATGCCGACCATACCCATGATCGACCCGACCGAAAGATCGATGTTGCGGGTGATGATGACCAGCACCATCCCTGTCGCCATGATCCCGATATAGGCCGTCTGGACGCTGAGGTTCCACAGGTTGCGCGGGGTCAGGAAGCCGTTGGCGTCCGCTTGGGCGGCGCCCAGAAGCAGTGACGGGCGCCCCAGCACGATCGTGGAATAGGCCTCGAAGGCCAGCCAGATCAGGAGAAGCGCTCCGACCATGCCCAGAAGGCGGGGATCGATCTCTGTCGCGCGCAGGAAACGGTTGAAGCCGCTCTCCTGAGGCGCGTTCGATGTCGGGGAATGGGGTGTGGTGGTCATATTCTCGTCCAGCCGGTGAGAGGGATAGGGCTGTGCCGGTATTGCGCGCCAAGATGCACGCAAGAACCGCCCCAACTGGGGCGAAAGGCTAGCTGCATGGGTAAAGAGGTCCGGCGCCGTCCAGTCAGACGGCGCCGGTAGATCAGCCTAGATCACTGGCAGGCAGCGACGCCTTCCATGGCACCTTCGCAGGCCTGTTCTTTGGTGATGTGGCCAGCGTCGATCGCCAGGTTCAGCGTGTCCTTGGTGATCGGAGTCGGGTCCAGAAGGATCGCGTTCATTTCAACGCCCTTCTCGCCGCCCGAGAACTTGGTCGCGTTCGGGATCGCGTCCACTGCTGTGCCATCGGCCATCATGCTGGCGATTTCGCCGGCAGCTTTGCCCAGGTCACGCGCGTTCTTCCAGACCGACACGGTCTGGGTGCCACGGGCCACCCGGTTGATCGCTGCAAGGTCGCCATCCTGGCCACCCAGCGGAACGTTGAGGCCCTGAGCGGCAAGAGCCGCCGCCGCGCCACCAGCCATGCCGTCGTTCTGCGACAGAACGGCGTCAACG
>NZ_JBOFBI010000175.1:0-4829 GCF_051645465.1 Tabrizicola sp.
GATGACCGTGAACGGCAAGGCCGTTTCCGGCGAAGTGGAAGGGCGGACGCTTCTGTCCGCTTTCCTGCGTGAAGGGCTGGGGCTGACCGGCACTCATATCGGCTGCGACACCAGCCAGTGTGGCGCCTGTGTTGTGCATCTGGATGGCAAGCCCGTCAAAAGCTGCACCGTCTTTGCCGAGGATGTGGCGGGCGCAAGCGTGAAGACCATTGAGGGGATGGCGAATGCCGATGGCTCGCTGGGCACGATCCAGCAGGCCTTCCAGGACCATCACGGGCTACAGTGCGGCTTCTGCACCCCCGGCATGGTGATGTCGGCGGCGGCCCTTCTGGCCGAGAACCCCAAGCCAAGCGAGCATGAGGTGCGCCACTACCTGGACGGCAACATCTGCCGCTGCACGGGGTACCACAACATCGTCAAGGCCGTGATGGCTGCCTCCGGGCAGGACGTCAGCGCCCTGGCTGCGGAATAGGGGGGTCAGATGCCGAAAGATCACGGAATAGGCGCGTCCACCAAGCGCCGCGAAGACATCCGCTTCCTGACCGGACGCGGGAATTACACCGATGACATCGCGATTCATGGCCAGGCCGCGGCCGTCTTTGTCCGCTCGACAGTCGCGAACGGGAAGATCAAGTCGATCAACACTGCCAAGGCCTCCGCAATGCCGGGCGTCCTGGCCATCTTCACCGGCGAGGATTTCAAGGACGTCGGTGGCAACCCGGCAGGCTGGCTGATCAACAGCCGTGACGGCACCCCGATGCGCGAGCCGAAGCGCCCGGTGCTGGCCCACGGCAAGGTCCGCCATGTGGGCGACGCCTACGCCGCCGTCGTGGCCGACACCTACGCCCAGGCGCGCGACGCGGCCGAGCAGCTGGCCGATGACACGGTGATCGAGGAACTGCCCGCGATCATCGACATGGCCGCCGCGATCGCGAACTCCTCCAACCGCGTGCATGACGAAATCCCCGACAACCTCTGCTACGACTGGGGCTGGATCGAGGACAACCGCGCCAAGGTCGATGCCGCGATCAAGTCCGCGCCGCATGTCACCACGCTCGAGCTGGTGAACAACCGCCTGATCCCGAACGCGATGGAACCGCGCGCTTCGATCGGCGAGTACTTCCCCGGCACGGGCGACTACAAGCTGACGACCACCAGCCAGAACCCGCACCTGACGCGCCTTCTGGTGGCGGCTTTTGTCCTGGGCATCCCCGAGAACAAGCTGACCGTGGTCGCCCCCGATGTGGGCGGCGGTTTCGGCTCGAAAATCTATCACTACGGCGAAGAGGCACTGGTCCTCGCGGCGGCGAAGAAGCTCGCCCGTCCGGTAAGATGGACGGCAGAGCGGTCGGAAAGCTTCCTCTCGGATGCGCATGGCCGCGACCATGTGACCAAGATCGAACTCGCCTGTGACAAGGAAGGCAACTTCATCGCCTTCCGGACCGAGACGATGGCGAACGTCGGCGCGTATCTGTCGAACTTCGCGACCGTGACGCCCACGTTCCTCCACGGCACGCTGATGGCCGGGCCCTACAAGGTGCCGAACGTCTACGTGAACGTGAAAACCGTTTTCACCAACACCGCCCCCGTCGACGCCTACCGCGGCGCCGGGCGGCCCGAGGCGACCTACAGCCTTGAACGCGTGATCGACAAGATGTGCCGCGAACTGGGTCTCGACCCGTTCGAGGTGCGCCGGAAGAACTTTGTCACCACCGACATGTTCCCCTACACCACCCCGGTCGCGCTGGCCTACGACACCGGCAACTACCACGCGACCCTCGACAAGGCGATGGAGATGGCCGACGTCGCGGGCTTCGAAAAGCGGGCCGCCGCGTCCAAGGCCAAAGGCAAGCTCCGCGGCATGGGCCTTTCGACCTGGATCGAGGCCTGCGGCATCGCGCCCAGCCACCTCGTCGGCATCCTCGGCGCCCGCGTCGGGCTTTACGACGCGGCGACGGTCCGGGTGAACGCCACCGGCAACATCAGCGTGATGGTCGGGGCACACAGCCACGGCCAGGGCCATGAGACGGTCTTCCCACAGATCGTGGCCTCGAAACTGGGTGTACCGGAATCATCGGTCGAGATCGTCCACGGCGACACCTCGAAGATCCCCTTCGGCATGGGCTCCTACGGTTCCCGCTCGCTCGCGGTCTGCGGCGTCGCGATGGACAAGGCGCTCGACAAGATCGTGGCCAAAGGCAAGAAGATCGCCGCCCACATGCTGGAAGCCTCGGAAGGCGACATCACCTTCGCCGACGGCAAGTTCAGCGTGGCAGGCACCGACAAGGCCAAGACCTTCGGCGAGATCGCCTTCTCGGCCTATGTCCCCCACAACTACCCGCTCGAAACCCTGGAACCGGGGCTGGAGGAAACCGCCTTCTACGACCCGGCGAACTTCACCTACCCCGCAGGCGCCTACATCTGCGAGGTCGAGGTCGATGAGGGCACTGGCAAGGTCGACGTAGTGGCGTTCCACTGCGCCGACGACTTCGGCAACATCATGAACCCGATGATCGTTGAAGGTCAGGTGCATGGCGGCGTCGGCCAGGGGATCGGCCAGGCGTTGTGCGAGTTCACGACCTACGACGAGAACGGCCAGCTTCTGACCGGATCCTACATGGACTATCCGATGCCGCGGGCAGACGACGTGCCGTTCTACAACGTCGACTATTCCTGCCAGACGCCGTGCACCCACAACCCGCTTGGGGTGAAGGGTTGCGGCGAGGCCGGGGCCATCGGCTCACCGCCTGCAGTGGTGAACGCCGTGATCGACGCGCTGCAGCGTGGCGGGCACACCCACGTCAAGCACATCGACATGCCAGTCTCGCCGTCGCGGGTCTGGTCGGCAATCAACGGCTGAGGGAGGATCAGATGCACAACTTCTACTTCGCAAAGCCCGCGAGCATTGCCGATGCCGCCAAAGCTCTGGCCGCCGAGGGCGCACAGCCGCTCTCCGGCGGGCAGACGCTGATCCCGACGATGAAACAGCGCCTTGCAGCGCCTTCGGTACTGGTCAGCCTGACCGGCATCAAAGAGATGCAGGGCGTCTGCACGGGTGACGGGGGCCTTCACATCGGCGCGGCCACACCGCATGCAGTGGTCGCCAAAGAGGCCGCCAAGCACTACCCGGCGCTGGCGGCGCTTGCTGGTGGCATCGGCGACCCGGCGGTCCGCTCTCGCGGGACGATCGGCGGCAGCCTCGCCAACAACGACCCGGCGGCCTGCTATCCGTCCGCCGTGCTCGCTTCGGGCGCGACGGTGGTGACCAACAAGCGCAAGATCGCGGCGGACGACTACTTCCGCGGCCTCTTCACCACCGCGCTGGATGACGGCGAGTTCATCACCGAGGTGACCTTCCCGATCCCGCAGAAGGCGGCCTACGTGAAGTTCAACCAACCCGCCAGCCGCTTTGCCCTGACCGGCGTCTTCGTCGCGAAGTATGGCCAAGGCGTGCGCGTCGGCGTCACCGGTGCGGGCGCCGATGGCGTCTTCCGCTGGACCGACGCCGAACGCGCGCTCTCGGCCAACTTCTCGGCCAGCGCACTTTCGGGGCTGACGGTCGATCCGTCGGGCATGAACGCCGACCTCCACGGCTCGGCCGCCTATCGCGCGAACCTCGTCAAGGTCCTGACCGGCCGCGCGGTCACCGCCGCAGGCTGAGGCCGATTATCAGTAAGGAAAGGCCCGGGGGCACAATCCCCCGGGCCTTTCTCTTTGGGGCAAGGCGTGGCCTTCAGCGGATCGCGTTGATCGGATCGGCTTTCGCAGCCGTAGTCAGCGCCGCAACAAACGTGGCCCAGTCGAACGGCAGGCTGCCGTCCAGGTTCCAGATCGCATGGCCGACGGACGTCGTCGTGTCGACTGCCGCAGGCGCGGTCAGGCCGGTGCGGCTGCCGGGGGCGTGGGCCAGGACTTCGGTCCGCCTTTGGCTTGGCCCCGGCACATCGATGCCGTCGGGGGGGCGGTCACATCACCAAAGCCTGCTCCGCGCCAGAAGCGCCGATTCCGCAACGAAGTCGCAGCCAACTTCGCGCCCTCAGACAGCAGCAACCGTTTCTTTCGCCCCACCCGAATGACCGAACCAAGCTTTCATCTTTGCCCAAATATCCCCGCGCGGCGCGCCCTCCCGAGCCTCTGCGCGTTCTTCACGCGCAGAGGCGAGACAAAAGATCTTCGCGCGTCAGCGCTCAATTTGAAAACCGCCCGCACACGCACGACGATGGGACTATCGCGCACCGGCCAGCCACAGGCCCCTCCCCTCCCCCTCCGTGGGGAGGGGCCGGGGGTGGGGGGACGCCAACACCGCCCTCAATCGTGAACAGATCCTTAGCGGCCGCACAACCCATTGAAATCAAACAACCCACCCCCTTGACCCACCGTGGGACACTCTCAAATCGCCATCCCCACCTTCCGCCCCTCATGAAACGCGTAGGCCCCGAGCCTGGGCGCCGCGCAGTCCCCGACCCGGTGCAGCACCTTCCCCGGCACCAATTCCGGAAACGGATCAAACGCCTGGTTCGTCGTGGCCATCACCAGGGCCGAGGCCGCGATCACCTCCTCCTCCCCCGTCAGAAAAGACCGCACCGTCACCCCGTTCCCGTGCCAGCGGACCAGCCGATGCTCCGCCAGCATCCGCACCCCCAGGCCCCCCAGCCGCCGCCGCATCACCCCATCCGCCGCCGTCCGCGCCAGCTCCTTCCCGACGAACGGCTCCGGCGTCACGATCGTCACCCGCCGACCCGCCTCCGCCAACGCCCAGGCCGTCCCAACCCCCCGCCAGTTCCCCCCCTCATCATAAACGACCACCGCATCCGAAAGCTGAGCCTCCC